>CALFWR010000120.1 GCA_937928555.1 uncultured Pirellulaceae bacterium | reverse complement strand
CGCCCTGCTTACCAACGATTGCAGCGGAAGCCATTAAGTCTGACCAAGGTCCGTTTACGTCGAAGGACGCAAGACATCGAAGCCGCAAAAAAATCGCGGCCATCAGCCAAGGAGACGAGCCAAACGGACTAAACTCTTACTATTCGTCTTTCGTCGTCGTGAATAATTCCGGATTGAGAAAGCGAATGTCGCCAAGGGCCTGCCGCTGGACGACGTTCTGACGGGAATCAGCGAACTTAATACGGGACCACCCATAATTAAGGCCAGTGAGCATGGATGCCCCATTCATTCCGTCTCCCCATTCATTCCGCCTCCCAGACAACAGGAATCAACCCGGATTATTCACGAGGCGTGGGCGTCAGAATCAGTTCCGACAGTGATCCGCAACTCAGATGCGAAGAAACGATCGCTGTGGTTTTCATCTACCAGATGACTCAATTTTCTTGTTGAAATTCAGGTTTTCCCTTGCTCCGGTTGGCCAGACGTAGAATCAACGCCCGTCGTCGTGAATAATCCGGGATCAGTTGACTGCAAGTTACCGACGCTGTCGTCGCACCAGCATGCCAACGGACAACATCCCCAGCACGAATAGGCTACCGGGTTCGGGTACCGCCGACGGTGTTAACACAATGTTATGGAAGTCAACTTGAACGGTCGACAAAGCGTTGCTGGTGCCGATCACGTCGAAAAATGCAATGTTGGTAGCATTGGCGACGTTGTCGATCGCGATGGTTCCCGAATTTCCGGAATTGGGAATCGAAAAATCATCAGTGATCAGGGAGCCATTACTGTTGAACAGGTCGAATGCGTGCCCGTTACCGAATGACGCAAAATCAATTTGGTCCAAATCAAAATTCGTAGCAATGCCACCCTGAGTTAACGACACCCGAAAGCCGGTCGCATTGGCACCCAGAGACGTGTCGTTGGAGAAGAATGCGAAATCGTCTACCCCATCGAGATTGAACAGGTCCGCACCAGCTCCGGAAAAGTAGGACGCAGTCAGTTCGAAGTTGACACCACCGACTGAAACAGTCTGCGTCACATCGCCACCAGATACTGACGCATTATCGATGTCGAACAAAATTTGTGCCTGCGTGGTCGACGACCACAGCATGGCCAACCCGACAGCACAAAACAGTTTTGCAGACGGGTGGAGACGGGAGAAACTTGTTTTTGTCATGTTGTTGACTCAGTTGATGTTTTCGGAACAGATGTATAACAATAAATGCAGGAGGTCATTGTGTCATTTCGAATTCTCCCGGATTTGATCCCGGATTATTCACGAGGCGTCGGCGTCAGAATCAGTTCCGACAGTGATCCGCAACTCAGATGCGAAGAAACGATCACTGTGGTTTTCATCTACCAGATGACTCAATTTTCTTGTTGAAATTCAGGTTTTCCCTTGCTCCGGTTGGCCAGACGTAGAATCAACGCCCGTCGTGGTGAATAATCCGGGTTGATAGCAGCCGGTGGTTTTCCCCACGTCATCGAGTTTCGATGCCGGGTATTCCGCGATAAAAAGAGATTTAGAACCCCTGTCGCAGTCTAGGTCGAAGCACAGTCACGTCAAGCGACTTACAGAATCCAAGGCGAGTGGCAGTGAAGAATTTCTCGTGGTGGGATTCGCCAGAATTCATTTGCGATGGAGGAAAAGGTGGCGCAACTCGTTATTGACGCGCAATTCGTTATTGACGCGCAACTCATTATTGACGCTGGCTCCCCTGAGCGGCTTGATCGTCAGTCTCGATTGGCCGAAAAAAGACGCCGAATTAAAAATTGATTCCACTTCCTCTGGTGACCCGAGACGCTTTCGCTTTGGCAGCCTTCTCGTCTGGCTCCAAGAACAGGGATTCCGGCGATGCTAAGCCGAGAGAGCCAAAAACCGGAGTTGTTTGCCGTCGGGGAAGATGCCCGAAAAGCATTTTATGTTCATAATTTCCGCCTGCCCGGTTGCTTGGAAAAAGTGAAATGGCGAGCGGTTCTTGTGCAAGTCGCGGCCCAGCAGGATAATAGTTGACAACGTGTCGCATTTTAATCTCTGGCAGGAACACAAGTTGACAACCGCGATCGTCAAAGTGCCCTTGGGCGGGCGCAGCTACGAGATCCATATCGGTTCTGGCATCACCGGCCAGATCGATTCGCTGGCGGCTGCCTGTTTGCGGGAAAAGCATGTTGTGCTGATCACCGACGACGTGGTCGGCGAACACTATTTGAAACCCGTCACGCGCGAGATCCTTAAAGTCGCCAACAAACTCGACGCGATCACGGTTAATGCCGGGGAAGCCTCCAAGTGCATCGCGGTTTGTGATGACTTGTGGCAGCAGATGGTGCAGTTGGGTGTGGATCGCAAGTCCGTTGTTGTAGCGCTCGGTGGTGGTGTTGTGGGTGACCTGGCCGGTTTTGTGGCGGCGGGATACGCGAGAGGGATTCCCTTTGTGCAGATACCGACGAGCCTGTTGGCGCAGGTGGATTCCAGCGTTGGCGGCAAGACCGGGGTTAACTTGCCCCAGGCCAAAAACATGGTGGGGGCTTTTTGGCAGCCGGAAACCGTGTTGATCGATGTCGATGTTCTGCAGACCCTGGACGATCGGAACTTTCGCGCCGGGATGGCCGAAGTCATCAAGTACGGCCTGATTATGGATGCGGCTTTGTTCGAAAAGCTCGAATCGAGCGCCGAGGCGTTGCTGAACCGCGATAAAGAGCTGTTGATCGAAGTGATTCGGCACTGTTGCCAATGCAAGGCCGACGTCGTCGAAGAGGACGAAACGGAAACTTCCGGGCGACGTGCGATACTGAATTACGGGCACACTGTGGGCCACGCGATCGAAGCGGTCTGTGGCTATGGCGAGTACTTGCACGGGGAAGCGATCGCGATCGGGATGGTTGCCGAAGCGGACCTTGCCCGGCAGTTGGGCATGATTGACATGAACGTCGTTCAGCGGCACTGCGAGATCTTTGCGGCCTACGGTTTGCCAACGAAAGCACCCGCCGGCCTGGAAAATGAGCTGGTGGATGCCATGTTTCGGGATAAAAAAGTGACTCAGGGAACGCTAAATTTTGTCCTTCCCAATGACATCGGAGACGTGGTGCTTGTGGAAGCCCCCTCCAGGACAAGCATTCAAGATTGTCTGAAACGGAATTCTGCCCCCAAAAAAGACCATGCCCAGCCCCGATCCTTCTGACCCGTTACTGTTGGCTGCCGCTGGAGAGACCCAAGGCAAGGGATGCGGCACCGGTTCGGAGGAGCGCGACGCGGCGCTGCGTTTGCAGATGGTGCCGGGGTTGGGGCCAAGGATCTTTGGTGACCTTTTGGTCCGATTTGGATCGGCACACCAGGCACTTAACGCCAGCCCCAGTGAAATTCGCTCCGTGCGTGGCGTGGGAGCAAAACTGGCAGCGGGGATTTGCACCGCTGGCGAATTTGATGTCCAGCCGATTTTGGAAACCTGCCTGGCCAACAGGATTGAGTTGCTGCAGCGTGGCACGGATCTTTATCCGACCCGGTTGGAAGAAATCATCGATCCGCCGACGATCCTTTTTTCGCGGGGCCAGCTCAAGCCCGAAGATCAGCTTGCGATCGCGATCGTGGGTACCCGGCACGCGACACGTTACGGGCTGAAAGTCGCCGAGCAGCTTTCGAGAGGGCTGGCTTTGGCTGGGCTGACGATCGTATCGGGGCTTGCTCGCGGCATCGACGCGGCGGCTCATCGCGGTGCGCTTTCTGTTGGCGGTCGCACGCTGGCGGTGTTGGGTGGTGGGATGCTCAAGATGTACCCGCCAGAACACCAGGAGCTTGCTGACAAGATCGCCGCTGGCTGCGGCGCGGTGCTGACCGAAGCCCTGCCGGATCAGTCTCCCCGGGCGGCGTCCTTTCCCCGTCGCAACCGGATCGTGACGGGTCTGTCACTGGGTGTGATTGTGGTTGAAGCCGCAGGTCGCAGCGGAGCCCTGATTTCGGCTCGGCTTGCCAACGAGCAAGGGAGAGAAGTGTTCGCCGTGCCAGGCCGCATGGACGATCGCATGTCCCGGGGAACCAATGCACTTATCCGGGACGGGGCGACGATGGTGCAGTCTGTTGATGACGTCCTGGAGCAGCTTGGGCCGCTTCCGACTCAGGCAATTATCGCTGCCGATGGTGAGGGAGCCGGCAAAGTCATCCGTTCACCGGCAGAATTGAAGCTTAACGATCAGGAAACGCTGATTCTTCAGTTGGTTTCCGAATCCGCGACCGAGATTGACTGGCTGATTCAGAGGTCGGAGCTTCCCGCAGCAAGGGTGCTCGCGACGGTAAGCGTTTTGGAGATGAGAAAGCTTGTCCGCCGGGTCAGCGGGACCGCGATTGTGCGGACTTAACGTCAGATTCTGTGTTCCGCCGGGCAGCCACGCTGCCGAGAATCGCAGAATCCGCCCATCAAGGCTTCTCAAGGCGGCGATCTGAAGCATAATGCGTCGTAGTGGTTGGTAACCGGATAGCAGTTGAAATCCGGCGAATCCGGCCGAAGGAATTGAATTGAAAATGGTGTTCGGGTTTTGCGGCCCGAACTCTCAGGCGACCGGATCGGAAGAGGCATCGTTCCCGTCGCTTGTGTTTGTTAGTGGACAGTTGGGGGCTAGATGGATACCGTCTTTTCGATATTGGGCAACGTAATTTACCTCGTGATGTTTCTCATCGCTCTTTGGGGTGCATTTTGCATCGTCATGGTTGTCAGTCGGGTCAGGCAAAAGCAATTTACGTCAGAGGATCAGCAGGCGGCTTTTTTGGAAGCCATCGAAGAGCCACTTTCTCGCGGCGATTATGACGCGGCCAATGAGTTGTGCGATGGAGACCGACGTGCGACCTGCCAGTTGGCTCAAATGGCCGTCACGAATCGAAAGCTTGGTTACAACAGAGTAAAGCAACTTTTGATTGATCGCTTTCAGCGCGACGTGCTTCAGGATCTTGAGTACCGGCTTAGCTGGGTTTACACCGTCATCAAGGCGGCCCCGATGATCGGGCTGCTGGGAACGGTACTCGGCATGATGGCGGCGTTTGCAAAACTGGCTGTCGGTGGAGCGAGTGTTGATGTTGCCAAGCTGGCGACCGACATTCAGTTCGCTTTGATTACGACGGCTTTGGGACTGGCGATCGCGATTCCGTTGGTCATTGGGACTGCCTACATCAACGTGCAGATCCGCAAAATGGAAGACCTTGTCTCGTACGGCATCAATCAGTTCCTGGAGATATTCAAAGAGTCCAGCATCAAGTATCCCAACAAGTAAGTAGTCCCTGACGAACGCACGGTTCAGAAAACGATCGGTGGAGGTCCATTGATGAAGTTGAAATCCGAAGGCGGCATTGAGCTTCCCAAGCGAAAGCGAAACAAGGACGACGGCGAACTGGATATCACGCCGATGATCGATATCACGTTCCTGTTGTTAGCTTTCTTTGTGGTGTCCTCAAAAATGGATCCGCAGAAGGACATTCCGTTGCCATTTGCCAGTTACGGTGAAGCCGTTTCCGATCAGGCTTCGGTGACGCTGTTGGTTACGGTTGAAGAAAATACCGACGAATACAAAATCTTTCTGGGAAAGTCAGATGACAATCCGGTGACGTCGACTGACCCGGAGGAGCAGGAAGAAGAAATTTCCGAGTTCGTCGACAAACAGTTATCTGCCAATCCTGAAAAGACCACGATCCTGATTAAGGCCGCCGGTGACGTCAAAACGGGGACTGTCGAGATGTGCCGCAGGGCCATTGGAAATGCAGAGCTTTTCCAAGATCGCAAGATCTACGTCGGCGTCAAGGAACAGCAGTAGCGGAGGTTGATGGTGTCCAAAAACGAAAATCCTGACGACGAAGACGACATCGTTCTGGAGTTCCAGGCCGACGGCACCAAAAAGCAGGAAGCCGAATACAAGAACATGGCGTGGAAGGGTTTCGAAGACCCCGAAGCCGAGATCGACGAGGATTACGAGGAACCCGCTGGTTTTTCCAAAAAGGAACCGATCCCGGAAGATGAACTCGACATGACGCCGATGGTCGATGTGACCTTTCTGCTGTTGATTTTCTTCATGGTGACGGCGTCGTTTTCGCTTCAGAAATCGATTCAGCAGCCTCCCGCTCAGACGGATGAGCCCTCGACGCAGGTCGAAGAACGGGAACTTGATGATGACACGATTACGGTTCTGATCGATGAAAACAATACGTTTTATGTGACTTCGCGGCACGAAGAAGACATCGAATGTCCCAGCGACCGCGAGATGCGACAGCGTATCCAGGACGCCAAGCAGGCGATGGGTTCATCGAAGCTTGTCATTCGGGCTCACGTGGATTCGTATCACAAAAAAGTGGTCGCTGCCTGGGATGCCGGGGTGATCGCCCAGATTGAAAACATCGTCATCGAGACGACCGAAGAGGAACTTTAGCAAATCAGAATTCCTTCTGTTCGGTTTCGTCCGAGGTGGAGGATCGGTGGCTTTTGGCCGCAGAGAGCGATGCAGGGTGCTGCTCTCGAGCAAAACACAAATGAAAGACGGCTCCCATGAAACCCGGGGCCAGCGAGGTTGGAATGACTCCCAAGGACCTACTTGAAAAACTTGAAAGCCTGGACGCGATCGACAGGAAAACGCTTCGCAAGATGCGGGCCCAGGTCGAAGATCCGGGTCGTACGGTAAAGACCAGCGCGATGCTTGGCTATCTTGTTCGCAAGGAGCAGTTGACCGAAGAGCAGGCGCGGCAGTTGATGCGGGGCGAAACGCCCAGTTTCTCCCGTCGCAACACGGACGATCTGCTTCCCGGTGCTGTCGAAGAAGCCCCCCAGGACCTTCATCGAACCCGCGTCGATGATGTGGGCAGCAACAAGAGCGGCAAAGGCAACAAGGGCGGCAAAGGCAACAAGGCCATCGGTGCAGTCGACGTCGCACAGGTGGAAGTCGAACCCGCGATGATCGATCCGGTTGCCTTTGACGCGACGCCGGTTGCCTTTGACGCGACGCCGGGTGGCTTTGAAGATTTTGGCGACGCGGCGGCCAATGATTCTTCTCCGGTTGCTTTCACGGGAAAGAAAAACACAAAGGACCAGTGGCAAAGTCGCTGGCCCTACATCGGGTTTGCGGTGCTGGGCTTTTTGGCAATCATCGGCACCACGCTGTACTTCACCGTCTTCAACTTGAAGCCGGATGCGATGTTCAAAACGGCCGACGACAACTTCAAAGCCGGGGCTCTCGGTGCCGCGATCAAGGGCTATGACGATTACCTTGAAAACTTCCCCGATCACAAGTTTGCCAAAGAAGCCCGCGCCAAACGAATGAACGCGTTGCTGGCGGAGTCCTACGAAAGCAAGCTCTGGGAGGAAACGCTCAACCGGGCCGTCAACAAACTTCCCGAGTTCGCGGACAATGAGGAAAATGACCTGCCGATGATTCGCAGTGACGTTGCCCTGATTCTGTGCCGTTCGCTTCAGGAGCTCACCACAAAGATGCTTGAGAATCAGGCGCTTGACGGGATGAAGGCGAATGTTACCAAAGCAGCCAAGTTCAAAAAGCTCGTCGACGACCCGATTTACATTCCCACTTCTGAACGCAAAGTCACAACCAACAAGAAAAACCTTGAGCTGATCGAAAACAATATCCGTACGCTTGAAGGCTATATCAAGAAAGAGAACGACTACTCTCAGGCGCTTGTCGACATCAAGGCGCTCGGAGAAAGCGGCAGCACCAGCGAAGCGTTCACGAAATTCGTTTCGCTAACACGAAGCTACCCGGACCTTGGTGCCCGAGCGGAACTTCGTGAGCAGATGATGGAAATCAGCAGGCGGGAATCTTCCCTGGTCAAACCGGCCGAAACACAAGTCGGCCCGGCAGGCGAAGCCGAGCAGTTGGTGGTTGAACAGACCGTGGTGCTGGGTTCGCATTTTGGCGGCGAGGACGAGGGTCTTCGCGGCGAGATTATTCCGACGCTGGTCGATGGAGCCATTTACGGAATCGATGCGGGCACCGGTGCCATCGCCTGGCGGCGGTTTGTCGGACTCGAGACTGCGGTTCACCCGATCGTCGTGGAAGAAGTCAATGTGCTGGTCTCGGACATGGGCAACAAGCAGTTGCTCAAACTCAAGTCTTCCGACGGGTCGGTCATCTGGCGGGTTCCCATCGAAGAGAACTTTTTCCGTCCCGCATTCAAGCAGGACAAACTCATCGTCACTACCGAATCGGGAAAAGTGCTTAGCCTTGACCCCGTCTCCGGCCAGTTGCGAGCCAGTGCCCAGCTTCCTCAAGGTGCCAACACCGGGGCCCTGATTTCCGAGCAGGATCCGTTGGTCTATCAATCGGGAATCCGATCCAACCTGTATGTTCTCAGCACCGATGACCTTTCCTGCAAGGACGTTGAATACCTTGGCCACCGCGAAAACGCGATCGCGGTTCCGCCGTTCCTGTTCAATGGATACCTGGTGATGATGGTCAACGGCGGCGACTATGCCGACATGCGGATCTTCAAGACAGACGAAGCAGGATTGAATGTGGAGCCCGTTCAGGTGATTCCCCGAGTGGCCAACGGACCCGTTTCGCAGCCGATCGAACGTTATCGCAAGTGGATGTTGTTGGTCAGCGAAAACGGACAGATGGTGATCCTGCAACACAATCAGGGAGATGAAGATTCTCCGGTGACGCGGTTTGCGTCTGACAGTTTTGAATCACAGCGGGGACAGCCGGCCTTTTTCGCGACCGGCGGCAGTAACCTGTGGGTCACCAGTGCCGGAGCGAGTCACTACAAGGTCAAACCCAACCTGGGCAAGTTCGAACTGCGGATTCTCAAAAACGGAAGCGACTCGTTCGTAGCACCGTGTCACAAGCTGGACGAAAAACTGCTTCACGTTCGCAAGCGTGGATCGTCGGGCATGGTCAGTGCTTCTCTGGTGGATGCGTTCACCTTGGAGCCCATTTGGCGAAATGATTTCGGCGGAGCACTCGCCGGCCCGGTCACCGCAGTCGGCGGCAAAATGATGGCCGTCTCCAATCAGGGCGACCTTTTTCAGTTGGATGGCAGCGGCTACAGCCAGAGCATTGCCAAAGCCAGCACGATCGTCGAAAGCCTTCGATTCAATGATACCTTTGCCATCGGTGACCTGCATGTTTCGGTAGGAGGCGCCGGATCCCGGGAGTTCGTGACCTTTGACGGTTCCGGAAAACTGGATTTGCGGACCCTCTCCGCACCGACCGACAATCCATCTTGCACGCCAATTGGGTTGGGCGAATATCTGATCGTTCCCAATGTAAACGGGCAGGTTGCTGCGGTTGATCCGGCGCGAGGCACGATGGCGGGTGAGCCTTTCCAGCCACCGGTCTCTCCGGGCGAAAAAGTCCGCTGGCTGAGACCCGTTCCGCTGGGCGATCTGGCGTTTGGGATCGCGACGCAAGCCGGCAGAAGCCGACCGGGAAGCCTGTATGTTCTTCAGATCGATCCCGGTCGTTCGATTACATCGGCGGGAGAAATTGAATCCACCGGCACATTCGTGGGCAGCCTCGCAACTGTCGGTGATGCGATTTACGCTGCAGAGCGGGTGGATGAAACAGATGCCCTGATCTCAGTCCAGAAGGCTTCGATGGAAAAGGCAGAAGCAAAGCTTTCGGGGAAAGTTATCCAAGGACCATGGGCTTTGGGGGACAGCATTTTTGTTCGCCTGGACAGTGACCAGTTGGCTTGCTTTGCAACGGACCTGACGCAGCGTTGGGTGATTCCTCTTTCCCGCGCCCAGTTGGCTTCTGCGCCGCAGGAAATGAACGGCCAGCTTGCGTTGGTGCTCAAGCGAGGCCAAATTTTGCTGCTGGATCCTGCCACCGGTAAAGAGTCCGGCTCGATTGACCTCGGCCAGCCCATCGCTGACGCTCCCACGATTGTCGACGGCAAAGCATGGTTTGCCGGGCTTGACGGTACTGTCCACGTGCTTAACTACGGAGCGCAGTAATGCTCTTGCGAACGCAAATTTTGAAATGGATCGCAGCGCTGCTGCTGGTTTTTGTGGGTGTAGCTCATCTGCCCGGACAGGTGATTGAACAATCCGATATCCCTTCGCCGCTGCTGGACGAAGAACCGTTTGATGTCATTTACCTAGATCGCGCGAGTGACAATACGATTATTCGCATCAAGCCAATCGAAGGCATCAAAAAGCCACTGGGCAAAGAAGGCACGCTCCGATTCGAATACATGTTCGGTTCGGATTTTGTGCTGCAAGTTCCGCTCAAGCACCTCCAACGCTACCAGACGTTCAATGACCTGCTTTTGCTGGAAGCGGACCAGTTTCTACGCGAAGATGATTTTGCTTCGGCGTTGCGGAACCTTCTGCACGTCTACGACAACGGCAATCAGAACAACGGCGAACTGGTTGACCGGATGCGCAGTCTGGTCCTCAAGGACGCTGCGGCAAACCTCCAGTCGGGTCGTTTTGAGTTGGCGTTGTCGATCCTTGAGTATCTTTTCGACAAAAACCCGTCCACCCAGGTCGAAGGCGCTCCCCCTCTTCAGGAAGCGATTTTGACTTGCTATGACGGATTGCTGGAAGAACGTTTCGAACAGGGCGATGCGGAATACGTGAAAGCCACTCTGGTCAAAGTCAAAAACGAATACGGTGAGAATGCCGATCAACTTCTTGACAAGTGGAACGGAAAGTTTGTCGCCCAATGGGAGGAAGCCATTGCTGACGCTCGCCGCGCTGCCGCTGACGGTGACAGCCGCGAAGCCCACCGGCTTTCGCGTCTGGCAGAAAGAATCCTGCCGGGAAGACAGGAGACTCGCGATCTTCAGGTAGAAATCACCAAGCGGTTCCCGCTGATTGTCGTTGGTGTGAACCAACCCGGTGGAGACGCCAACCCCAATCGCGTTGACCATTGGGGAGCACGACGCGTCGGTCGGCTGACGCAGCGAACGCTGATGGAGATCGTTGGCCTTGGTGATGAAGGTGGGCTGTACGGTTTTCTCAACGGCTCGTTCGACCGAGCGGACAACCTTGGTCTGGAATACCTGTTCACGCTGCGACCAGAGTCCGAGTTGCCGCCCAACATTCCTGTCCTGCGCGCGAACCAGCTTTCCTTCCTGCTACTCGACCACGCGGACGAAAATTCGGCCAACTACGAACCGGCTTGGCGCAAAGTCTTCGAATCGGTCAAAATCGAGAGCGACCGACAGGTGCGAATCTTTTTGCGGCGTCCATTCGTCCGGCCCGCTGCCCTGCTGCGATTTGCATTTTCCAGTCGCGATGAATCGGGTCAACCCGTGCAGAACGGCCCCTATGCGATGACCGGAAGGATGGGTAGCGAAGTGACTTTTGAAGTGAATTCGATGTTCCCCCGCGACGATTCGAAACAGAATCCGGTCATCATCGAAGAGTATTACAAATCAACTTCCGAAGCCGCCGAAGCACTTCTGCGAGGCCAAGTCGACATCATCGATCGGCCGTCCCTGAGCGACATCAAAAAACTGAAATCCACGCCCGGCATCGCTGTTCGTTCGTACGCAATTCCCACCGTCCATTTTCTGATTCCAAAAATTCGCGGCGACTACAAAGGCGTCGATCGCCTGCTGCAAGCTTTGTCGGTCGGGATCAATCGCGAGTTGATTATTGAAAAAGTTTTTGGAGCGGTCGAAATTGATGGCTGCGAAGCCCTCAGTGGTCCGTTTCCAGTTGGGACCGATGAAAGTGATCAGGTTTCCTACGCTTACAACCTGAAAGTCAAACCGCTGCAGAGTGCTCCGACCCTGTCGAGTGTTCTGGTTCGCCTAGCCCAAAGCGCCAAAACACGGGACTTTCCCAAAGGACGCCCCAACTTGCCATCGATTGTGCTGGCGCATCCGGCCAGTTCTACCGCCACCCGCGCGGCGCTGAATATTGCGCAATCGTGGAACGAAGCCGGAATCGCGACGACGCTTCGCAAGCTTGACGAATCGGTTTCACACCCCGACGACGACAACTGGGATGTCCTCTATGTCGAAGCCGCCATCGAAGAACCACTGACCGATGCCGGGAGAATCATGGGGCCCGCCGGTTTGGCCAAAGTCGTCTCGCCACCAGTCGAAAGCACGCTTCAGAAACTTGGCAATAGCATCACGTGGCAGGAGGCCTGTCGCAACCTGCGTTTGACCCACCGTCAAATCGCCAATGATCTTTCGGTGATCCCGCTGTACCAGATCAAAGAACATTTCGCCTATCGCAAGAACGTCTACGGGCTCGGTCGCGACCTGATTCATCTGTACGAAAACGTGCAGCGCTGGCGGATCAAGGGCTTTGCCGAAGAGGAAGAGTAATGAACAGGTTTGTACGCACCGCGTCGCTTCCGTTTGCCTGCTTGAGCGCCGCTGTATTGTGTTTGGTCCTCGCGAATTGCGCTGTGGCGCAAAAGTCGAAGGACGCTGACGAGGAAGCCGAACCCGCCGGCCCGGTCATCCCGGATGAACGCGGCCAGTTCCGCAGCATCCGTTTTGAATCGGCACCCGCGTCATCCGAACGGGCATGGGAAGTCCGCCCCTACCAAGTCGCCGTTTGGCTGTGTCTTGATGGGTCGCCCAAAATCAGTATCGCCGAAGCCCAATTGTGCCAATCCATCGAAACGCAGTGCCATCTGTTCGACGCCAGTGGGTGGAATGTTCGCGTCGGCACCGCACCAAGCCAATGGCATTGGGGATTGCTGGATTCCGCGATGGACCTTTCATTCGCCGAAAGAGTGCTTGTCGAACCCGAACTGGAGCACTACGACAAACTGATGGTCGTTCGGGTAAGCGAATCCGATGGCCAAATCACCGTCGATGCCCGCGAGTTCGACATCCGCACGCAGCAGCATGGGCCGTTGATTGCAGGCACCACCCGCTTTCCACACGCCATTCCTTCGATCGCCGCCAAACTCCTGACACGGGCTTTTATGCCGCTGGCACGAATCGACGAAGTCACTTCCACAAACGAAGCCTTCCTCAAGTCGCGTGGCATCGAAGCCTGCATCCAAACCCGGATCAACGAAGACCTTGTTCCCGAAGTGGTTCCGATTCGCGATTCCCCGGTCTTTGTTCGCAAAAGCGATCGCTTCCTGCCGATTGTTCTTCGCACCGACCGTTCCGGAAAGATCGTCAAGCTCGACGCGATCCCGTACACGTTTATCGTAACCGACGCGATTGAAAAGAACGACATCTCCGGCCTGTTGCATTCCAACCAGCGAGCTCCGCTTGTGGGTCGCAAAAGTAAAAGAGCCGAAAAACTGGCGCTGGTGATTCGTCCTCCCGATGGCAGTACGATTCTCAGACTTGTCAGCCGTGATGAAGAACCGCGGCCACTTGAAGGCTACGAAGTTTGGTCCCGTCGCCCTGGCATGAGCAAGGACGAGAAATCGGAGTTCATCGGAAAGACCGACTGGAAAGGCGAGATTTCGGTCCCGCCCAGCGATGACCTGCGTTTGCTGTTGGTCAAACGTGGCAACCGACCGCTGGCCAAGCTTCCGGTCATTCCCGGCTTTCATCGGTATCTTGAGACCTCCATCACCAACGACGACACCAGCCTGCAAGCCGAAGGGGTTGTGCAGGGCTTGCAAAGCGAAGTCATCAACCTGGTTGCCTTGCGAGCGTTGTACGAAAACCGGATCACCAATTCGATCAAGGACAAACAGTTCGATCGTGCTCGCGGCGAGTTGCGGGAATACACCGACTTGGAGTCTCCCCAGGAACTCAGCGCACGACTGGCCGATGAAGAAATTCGCCTGCGTTCGTTGACCACCAATCCGCGTGAGCAGGAACGCATCAAGGGCCTGTTTTTGCAGCTTCGGCGAATGGTGAATTCGGATCTGGTCAAAACAAGAGAAGTCGAACTGCGAGACTGGATCAACGCCCGTCGTATTCCGGATTCAGCAGTGGAACAGGAAGCAGAACAACCCGCCGCCATCGTCAGTGACGACGAACAGTAATCGCTCGCTACCAGAGCAGCCAGTTGTCCTTCTCATGCAACCACTGGGGCATCGATTGCAGCTCTTCATCGTTGGGCGGGCCGGTCAGACGAACGACGCCGTCCGGGGTAACGGCAAGGGTATGCTCAAAGTGAGCCGAAGGTTTCATGTCGGCGGTGTTGATCGTCCAGCCATCTTCGGCTTCGACGATGTCAGCGACGCCCTGATTAACCATGGGTTCAACCGCGATCACCAGGCCGGGCTGTAACTCAAAGTTCTCCGACGCCATCAGTTCGTGAGACGGATAGTTCGGAACTTGCGGGGCCTCGTGCAGGTTCTTGCCGATCCCGTGACCAACCATCTCCCTGACCACTGAAAATCCCTCGCCTTCGACAAGCGACTGCATCTCTATGGCGACCTCGGACCACAGGCGACATGTTCCCATCAACTCAATCGCCAGATTCAAAGTCCGCTGTGTCACGTCCAGCAGTTGGGCAGTTCGCGGATCAATCTTGCCGATCGGAATCGTCACCGCTGCGTCACCGCACCAGGATGAAACTTTGCAGCCGGTGTCGACGCTGATAACGTCGCCTTCAACAAGCTTCCTTTCGCCGGGGATGCCGTGAACAACTTGTTCGTTGATCGACGCACAGATCTCCGCCGGAAAGGCCGGCCGCTCTGGCGTGCCGCCATAATTCAGAAACAGCGGCGTGGCGTTGTGCCTGGCGAACACGTCGATGTAGACCTGATTGATCTCGGCGGTGCTGACGCCGGGACCGATCATCCTCGCGGCACTCTGGTGGGCTTCCCAGACAACCAGCCCGGCGGCTCGCATCTTCTTGATCTCGCGTTTGGATCGCAGCAGGTAGGAAGCCATGGCTAAACCCAGATTGAAATCGGAAAGTCGCTCGAAAATAACGTTGTGGGCGCACGCGCCAGCAGTCGCATGCTGAATCTGCGACGTTACTTCTTTTTCTTCTTTGGCTTGTAGATCTCGGTCGCGGTGCCGTAGAAAACTTCGGCCGCATTCATCACCGTTTCGCTTAGCGTTGGGTGAGCGTGAACCGTTTCGGTGATGTCGCGAACCGCAGCGCCCATCTCGATCGCCAAAGCGGCTTCAGCGATCAGTTCGCCTGCGCCGGCACCGACGATTCCGCAGCCCAGAACCTGTTCGCTTTCCGGATCGACCAACCATTTTGTCAGCCCGTCGGTTCTCCCAATCGCCTGGGCTCGGCCGCTCGCTGCCCACGGATAAGCCACCGCTTGATGGTCAATCCCCTCGGCTTTGGCCTGTTCGACCGTCAGCCCGGTCCAAGCGATTTCGGGATCGGTAAAGACAACCGCTGGGATTGTGCGTCGATCAAATCGGGTCGCATGGCCAAGGATGACTTCGATCGCGTGCCTTCCTTCGTGGTTGGCTTTGTGAGCCAACATCGGTTCGCCGGCCGCGTCGCCAATCACAAAAATGTTCGGCTGGTCGGTCCGGAGTGAATCGTCGTGCAGAATGAATCCGCGTTGGTCGGTTTTGCAGGCCGTGTTTTCCAGACCAAGGTTCTGGGTGTTGGGACGGCGTCCAACGGAAACCAAAACGCGATCGTACTTCTCGGTGCCGAACTTGCCCGGGCCTTCGAAGGTGACCTGGACTTTGTCGCCATCAAGTGCCACCGATCCGACTTTGGTGTTCAGAAAGATGCGTTCGCCGAAGAGCACTTTGAGGCTTTTCGCCAGCGGCCGCACGAGGTCGCGATCGGCTCCCATCAGCAGGCCGTCCTGAAGTTCCACCACGCTCACCTGAGAGCCAAGGTTCGCGTAAACGGTTCCCATCTCAAGCCCAATGTATCCACCGCCGATGACCAGTAGCGATTCGGGAATGTCGGCAAGGTCGAGGGCTCCGGTCGAATCCATGACGCGATCGGACCCGATGTTGAACGCGCCTGGCATCGCGGGCACGCTTCCGGTGGCAACGATGGCGTTCTCAAATGTGATGCGTTTGCCGTCGGGAATCGAAGGATCGTCACCGTCAAGTTCAATCGTGTTGGCGTCGACGAATTTGGCGTGGGCTTTGATGACGGTGACTTTGCGTTGCTTTGCAAGTCCATCCAGGCCGCCGGTGAGCGTGTCGATGACGCGGTTCTTGCGATCGCGAAGTTTCGACAACTCGATTTGTGGCGTGCCAAAGCTGACGCCCCAATCGTGCTCCAATTCGGCGGTCTCGGAAAGCACACGGCCGACGTGCAACAGGGCTTTGGAGGGAATGCAGCCGCGAATCAAGCACGTGCCGCCAAGGCGTCCTTCGCTTTCAACCAAGACAACGTTCATGCCTTCGTCGGCAGCAAGAAAAGCCGCCGCATAACCGCCGGGGCCGCCCCCGATTACTACAAGTTGAGCTTGCATATTCGTTCCTTGAAACGGATCTTGGGTTGGGTTCAGCGCAAGAATGACGCCGAACCGGGAGCAGTGGTTCGCCCACCGCCATCGCGATGGGCGAATCGATTGTCAGAATCTCGCTCTAACGCGACAGGAATTCGACGACCACGTTTGCGTCAACCGGAAGCGTGATGTCCGATCCCGCTGGCTTGCCCTGCACCGTCGCGCTAAGCGTTTCGCTATCAAAGGTAACCCAATCAAGGCCTTCACCTTCGACACCCATGTCGCGGATGGACTGGTAGTAGCGAAGCAGATTGGTCCGCGGGCGAACGCTGATCACGTCGCCGATACGAACCTGGTACGAAGGACGATCGAGCTTTGCACCGTTGACCAGAAAGTGACCGTGGGCAACGCCCTGACGTGCCTGCGGACGGGTCTTGGAAAGCCCCACCATGCGGATCACGTTGTCCAAGCGGCTTTCGCAAATCAGCAACAGGTTTTCACCAGTGTTGCCTTTTTGGCGCGTGGCTTTGTCGAAATAGCGACGAAGCTGCCGTTCGCCCAAGCCATAATAGTGCTTGATCTTCTGCTTTTCCATCAACGCCTGTCCGTAGTTGGACGGGCGGCGGAAACGCGTGTGCATTCCGGGAGGCTGGTTGCCTCGCTTGTCCAGAGCCTTGATTGCTCCAGATGATTCGTAGATTGTTGCCTGTAGACGACGGTTGACCCGTCCTTTGGCGCCGGTATAGCGTGCCATCTTCAATGCTCCATGTTGAGCGGTTGGTGGATTACTGGCAGTGACGTCTGCCAGGATCAGCTCTCTTGCGAGGACACAGTGCCCAAGTGAGGCTGAATTCGAAAGATCGGTATGATGCGGATCGGTCGCCAGTTCCGCAAGGTCTTTTCCCGGGATTCCCACGAAAAACTGAGCCAAATCGACGATGCTGGTATCCGAAACGGTATTTGCTGACAGCGGAACCGGAGACGCGTAAGCGGCCGGGTGGAAGCGGGTCGCAGCCCCTCATTTCGCCTGCCTTGGGAACCCGAGGCCTTGCGATCCCTTACCGCCAGCGGCTCACTCTGCGAACGACGGGCTTTTTTCGACGGCCAGCGTCGGGCCGCTGCGAAGAATAATCGATCCACGCTGCGAGGCAACTTCGTTCACCAACGATGCCAACGTCAACTGCATCGTTCCGCTACGCGTATAGCGTTCGATCGAGTGAAAGCGACCCGTTTCGCGAAACACGTCGATCGACTTTACCGGACCGATGTTCAATTTTCCCGATCGGCTCAATCCTTCGATGCTTGGCTCGTTGATCATCGTTGACCGCCTGACAATCGCCTGAGCTACTTTGATTGCTTTGTCTTTGCGATTAATGAAAACGTACGTCTGCGACACGGGGCTTTCGATTTGGCTCAATCCGTGCGTGGCAGCAAACCGGGCGTTTAGGGCTGGCGCTGCAAAGGCGATCTGATACTTGGTCCCATCACTGTTGCGGTCGTAACACGATGGTGAGTCAAGCGCTGAAAGTACCACCTGGACGCCAAGGCTGTATCCCATCAAAACCATGTTGCGATCGGGGAAACGATTCAGCGCCGCCGCAAGGGTCTCGCCGACACAGACCGAACGCTGCGATTTAACCAGATAGTCAGGATAGTAGCGAACCAGTTCCTGTTCGGACTTCCATGCCCAAATCACGTACCGAACCGGACCGCGACACTGCGCCTTCTTTGTCAGTGCGTTGCGGTAGACCTGCAGGCCTCTCGAAATTGCGTATGTGAGATTCGTTTGATTTCCGTGTACGTAGAACACGGTCGACTTGGCGTCGTTACTGGCATGACCAAGGGCCAGGCTGTCGAGCGTTGAAGGCACGAACTGACCGTTTTCCAATCGGCAAACGCACAGGCCCGACAAATCTGTTTCGCCGCTCAGGTAGGGACGCGCAGAAACAAGCCAGACCTCGTCCTGGGGAAGCACTTTGATCGATTCCAAGCATCCCAACACATTTTTTCTGACGATCACGTTTTGCAAGTTTTGATCTGCGCAGGAGCGGCAAAAGTCACCCATCGAAATGTCACCACCGGTTGAATTGGCAAATTCCGCAACAGGATCTCCGGTGTAGGACTGTGTTTCGCAACTGGTTTCGACCTGCGGTAACGCGGCTTCAAGCGGTTCGGCGGAGATAACAACAGATCCGGGCAAGTCCGGCGACCTCAAGTGGATGTCTGCCATCACGCCGACGTCCTGCGCAGCGAGTGTGCTCGCCAAAAGAATGAAACAGGCAAGTGCGGCGCAAAACTGCGGCAGCCGAGTGATTCGATCAGGACTATTCATGTGCGTTGATTGCCAATGCAATTCATCTATCAGGACTCTTCGATCCTATCGTCGAAGCCCTAAAAGTTTTACATGCGATGTCCTTATCGCTGTGTTTGTTTGTTTTTATCCCGGATTATTCACGAGGCGTGGGCGTCAGAATCAGTTGAGACAGTTATCCGCGACTCTGATGCGATCAAACGATCGCTATGGTTTTCATCTACCGGATGACTCACATTTCTTGTTGAAGTTCAGCTTTTCCCTTGCTCCTGTTGGCCAGACGTAGAATCAACGCCCGTCGTCGTGAAAAATTCCGGTTTATCTATCGAAGTCCGCCTAATGCAAATTCCATTGACTGGAAAACTTGCCGCGCACTACTTGGCGTGTATGTTTCCTTGCCCCACAAAAATCGCCCACAAGCAGAACAGGTTTCTGCTACCCGATTACTTTTTACAAAAAGGCGAATCAAATGAAGAGACTGGTAACTGCATTGGCATGCCTTGCCATGCTCACGTTTAGCGGCTGTGCAGGTGGAATCCTTGGTGGTGTCGGCAACAGTGGTTGTAACGACCAACCGTCACTTTTTGGAAACGGTGGACTGTTCGCAGACGGACCCATTCGACAATTTATCCGCGGAGACGCCTGTGATTCTTGCAACACTGCCGCCGGTCAGCTTTTCCCTCACCAGGGACCCAACTGCGACACTTGTGGTTCTATCGTCAACGGCGGTGGATTTCCGTTGCCGGGGTCTCCTCTTGCCTCGCAACCGACAACGTCGTTTTATCCAACCGAAACGGTAGATGCCTCGTTTCCTCAGCAGCAGTTCTTTGGAGCAGGAGAGTCAGTGCCTCCGATTCCCGGCGGAATCTCTAACGGCATTGGCATTCCCAACGGGGGGGCAGTTCTGCCAAGCCTGCCGGGTTCGCTTGGAACAGACCTGACCGTGCCTCCAGCAGGCGTCAACTAGATCAACCAGATCAAGCTCTTTGTTCGGACCATCCTGATTTCGAACAGACGCAAACCTTCAGGTGGCAGAGAAATCTGCCACCTGTTTTTGTTTGCTGATCGACATATTGACCCGGATTATTCACGACGACGGGCGTTGATTCGACGTCTTGCCAAACGGAGCAAGGGAAAAGCTGAACTTCAACAAGAAATGTGAATCATCCGGTAAATGAAAACCACAGCGATCGTTTCATCGCATCAGAGTCGCGGATCACTGTCTCAACTGATTCTAACGCCCACGCCTCGTGAATAATCCGGGATTGATTGTCGCTGGAAAAAACCGGATTTCTGACGCTCGCCGGAGACTGTCAGCGTAAAATAACGAAATACGGATTAACCCGGTTTTTTTGTGGGTTGGCCAAAGAAAGGTACGGCATGGTTTCACGGCATCAGAACTTTATCGCGTGGTTGATTCCGCTGTTGGTCGCTGTTTCGTTTTGCGATCAAGGCATGGCTCAACAAGCGGACCCCGAACGGGTTCCCGGCGGCGATCTGTCTGCCTTTTTCAATCCGCCGGGAGTCACCAAAACGGATGGGGTCAAGCGAACCACACGTTCGGTCGGATCGAAAAAGAAAAAGCCCGACAGTAAAACTCCCGGCAGCAGCACCAAACCAGGCAGCGGCACCAAACCAGGCAGCAGCACCAAACCAGGCAGCAGCACCAAACCTGCCGACAAAGCCGCAGTTCAACCGGACGCTTCTGCTGCGACCAAAGCCAGCGGCGCTGGCTCTTCCAGCAAGCCACCGCCATCGACAGGTGACGACGTTGCCACTGCCAGCAAGAGAACCGACGGCCGCATCAAATTGGAAGCCATCAACGAAGATCAGACGATTCCAGGCGGAATTACCTTTGGTCCGCCAACGAAAATCAATTGGCGCGTTGGCGTTGTGATGGTGACCGGGACCAAGCCCGTCGGCAATGTCGTTTGCCGAATCCCCGTTCCGACGAACTGGCCCGAGCAAACTGTTGAAATCTACAAAGAAGAATTACCGCCAGAAATTTCGCGAATCAAATGGCTGGATGTCGGCAACATCAAAATGCTGGAACTGAGGATCGACCAGTTCCCTCCTCGCGATAAATTGATTGGGTTGGTAACGTTCGCCGTTTCCACGCAGCAAATCATCGCCCCCCAAGACACCTCCAAATTTCGCATCCCGGAAAAACGCGCCAAGGCGATTCGCAGTTACCTCAGCGACAGTCCCGGAATTTCATTCCGCGATTCCAAATTGAAAAAACAGGCGCGGTCGATGTTTGAAGCCCGGCAGTCCGATTGGGTCAAAATCGAAGGTCTCTACGATTGGGTCCGCGAAAATATCGAAGAAAGCCCAACCGAAAAATTCCAGGGAAGCGTCGCAACATTCAAAGAAAAAATAGGCAACGCCGAAGATCGCGCCTGCCTGTTCGTGGCACTCTGCCGAGCCAACAAGATACCGGCCCGGTTGGTATATTATGACGGTGGACAGTACGCAGAGTTTTACCTTGTCGATGAAAACAACCGCGGCCATTGGTTCCCCTGCAAGCTGAGCGGCATCCGCGAGTTTGGCGAAATTGGTGAACCCAAAGTGATCTTGCAAAAGGGTGACAACTATCGCTTACCCGGCGGCGACAAGAAGAAACTCCGCTTCGTTTCCGAGAAAGCTCAAATGCAGGGAAGCAGGCCACGTCAGCTCCAGTTTGTCAGGGAGCCTCGTCCGACCGATGAATAGGAAACACAAAAGCTCCACCCGCAAGCAACCTGCCCGGTTTGCCCGCCCGGCTTTGATGGCGATCATTCTCGCGACAAGCACCATTTTTTCTGCCAACGCTCAGGAAAAAACACAGCCCGCTGCGGAACCTGTCCCCCATGAAATTCAATACGCACCGGCCCCGGAGAAAATCTGGGAGTTTGGACTGCAGATCAGCTGCACCGGGGGAATGGCAAACAAATGCGTCGCTTCTTTTCCGGTGCCCATCGACTGGCCCGAACAGAGCGTGGAGTTGTTCGAGGAAACCAAGACCGACAACATCAAAAAGGTTTCCTTCAAGACGCTCAACCGAAGTGCCCGCTTTGCTTCCTTTCGCGTTGTCCGGCTTGGCCCAGGAGAGATCGCCGAAGTGATCCTTCGCTATCGCGTCACCCGAAACAGCACCTTGCCGCCGGAGACCACCGACGGATTCACTTTCGCAACCAAAATGAAGGGACGAACCAAATCCTGGCTCAAACCCAGCCCCTTCATCGAATGCAAAGACAAAAAAATTGTCAGCATTGGAAAAGACCTGGATGACCAAACCAATGAGCTGACCGATTGGAAACAGGTCGAAGCCATTTACTCCTGGGTCAGAGACAACGTGGAATACAAATTCGACGAAACCCAGCACTCCTGCCTGGACGCACTTGCGACAGGCCATGGTGACTGCGAGGAACTTTCTTCCCTGTTCATCGCGATCTGCCGCAGTCGCGGAATTCCAGCTCGCGCCGTCTGGGTTCCCGGCCACACCTATCCGGAATTCTACCTGGCAGACGAATCGGGCACCGGTCACTGGTTCCCCTGCCAGGCTGCCGGTGCCTTGCATGAGTTCGGCGAGATGAATGAGTTCCGCCCGATCCTTCAAAAGGGCGATCGTTTCAAACTGCCCGGCAAAGGCGGAAAGGTCGAGCGATACGTCAAACCAACCCTCTACTCTCCCGATGCGACGGGCGAACTGAAGATTGACCGGTGGATTATCCGCGAAGCGGTCGCCAAGTAGCAAAAGTTCCTCTTCTGCGAGAGGACGTGAATAAGACTGAAATTCCCGCTACCCCAGCAACCCTTCTCCACTGGCCGCGAATTCATCTACAATGGAGGTCTCTCATTTCGCGTAGCGCCATGTCTTCATCAGAAAACCAACCACAAAGAACCAGCTTTCGCTTCTCCATTCGCTCCACTCTGGTTATCACGACAGTCTTTGCAGCGGGAGCACTGAGCGTCGGGCACCTCGTTCGCGCCGCCAATGGTGATTTGAGTGAGGTAGGTCCGTTCGTTGTGATAACGGCGATGACACCGATGCTCTTGATGGTGGCGATGAGTTGGGGCTTTCGATTTTCCCGCTGGGTCGGTACGCTCGATCTGCACGAGATCGTAGAAAAGGTATTGCGATTTATCAAGTAGTTCAGCCCGGATTATTCACGACGACGGGCGTTAATCCTACGTCTGGCCAACAGGAGCAAGGGAAAAGCTGAAATTCAACAAGAATTGTAAATCATCCGGTAGATGAAAACCACAGCGATCGTTTCATCGCGTCTGACTCGCGGATCACTGTTTCAACTGATTCTGACGCCCACGCCT
>CALFWR010000119.1 GCA_937928555.1 uncultured Pirellulaceae bacterium | reverse complement strand
GCTTCGATGAATTCTCGAGCTGGCTCCGCTTCGGGCGGTAGCTCAAGGCGTTCTGATTGCGGGCCGGTGCTCATCAAGCAACCATCCCAGATTTGCTACATCAGCGAAAGTTCAGTTCTCCGACCCGTGAACGCTTACCATTTGGTGCGTGTCTCTGGAATTCCAGTCAATGGTCAACACATTGATCTCGCCAAAGTCGGTCTTGACCGCTTCCCTGACGTACTGGCGAATCTCTCGCTCAAGTCGAACCGCTTCTTTCGGTGAAACGGCTTTCTTTTCGATTCGATCACCGAGGTCTTGAAGCCACCGATGAAAGATGTAACTCTCAACAGAAACTTGAAGCGTTTCGTGAATCATGGCCTCGTCCATGGATTCAATTGCATCCAAGGTGCCGTCATTCAATTCCAGATTGTCGTACAAATGAAGGAGCGAATCGTCTATTGCTCGACGGGCCGCAACCTCTTCAATCGTGTTACCCTCTGGAGCAAGAGTATTTGCCAAAGCGGTTATCAGTGTTTCTGCTGATTGGCCAAGGTACTTTGCAACACCAAAGATCTCGGCAGCGGTCTGTGCTCCCCTGTTCGAAACGGTTGAAAGAAAACTTCCCAAGCTGGCAGTCGCCCTTCTGCCGGAAACAGCTGAGGTTGCCGCTCCCCTCGGACCGCCTCGACCGCTGACATAACTTCGAGCTACGCCGCCACCACCTCCAGATCCGCCAAGGCCACCGCTAGAACCCCCAGAGTTGATCCAACGCGTCATTGAAGAACGTGAATTCCTCAATTCAACCGGCTTGTCTTCGTCCTTCTTGGAATTGTCATTTTGGTTGTTGTCATCCTGAGCCCAGTCCGGCAACAGCTTTGATGGTCCGGTTGGACCTGAATGTGAACTTGATGTGCCCATGACTATCCTTTCGTCGCACGGGAAATGTTTTTGCCTGCCGACTTTGCTAACAGTGGGTTGTCGGTAACCTCACTCCAATTTTTGAGCAGATCCAAACCAGCCGTTTGATACGTCGGGGCTTTGGAGATACTTGCGATGCGGACTGTTGCCGCGACCGGAATCCTACTTGTAGGTAGATTTCCAACAAAGGCAATCAACTGACGAGTGAGTTCTGGTCGAGACTCAATGAACTCAAACAATGTGCCAAACGCAGAATCTTCGTCCCCTAAATCTTCTTCTTGCTTGGCACGAATTGTCAGAGACTCAAAAATCGCTGCGGCATCGGCTGGCGAAAGATCGGACTTCGATTTCTTCAATCCGATTTTTCGTTGTGCTTTGCTTGCGTCCAGCAACATTCCCAACACCTCTTGGGCCGCAGGGGTCATTCTTTGAACAGCCGAACTCAATGCACCGAGGCGATCTCTCGAGAAGTGGAAGTATCTGCGAAGGTCTATTTTGGACAATCCGGGCAACGAACAAAGCCATTCCTTCATCCAGTCATCTGCCAGCCACGCCGAAAATGATTCGTCCAGCGTTGTGTCGGCATCATTGTTCTGCTCCGAGTCAGTTTCTGTTTCTTCAGAAGGCTCCGACCCCGCTTCCAGCAATGACAAACATCTAGGTTTACCATTCTCGATTGCTTGGGCTTCCGCTAAAACACGAAACCATTCTGGTTTGAAATACTCGAGCAGCATCAGTTTTGCCAGCACTCCCAGCTTGAGCTGAAGTTTCTTCGAGTCCCCCATGCCCTTTCGCATCATGAGCATATTGAGGAATCGTTTGCATTGCCTTGGATTGCCGTTCAACCCCTTGGCCAATACAGGAGCAATACGCTGAGCAATTCCGAGGTTATCTTCTAACTCGGGTGTCACTTCTTTGAATGTCTTTCTTGCGATTTCAAGATTTAAGCGAACGTCGAGCAGGGATTCGGAGTCAACTTGAAGTGAGGCTTCCCGCGCCTTCTCGAATTCTCCGGGGAACAATCCTGGGGCGTGCTGCGTGAAAAGTAGGTTGATGTAGGTTTCCATTTCATGTGCATCCAGAGATGGAATGCGAACAGGGAACTGTATCAACTTTTCAAGGTAGTCTCGTCCGACTTCAACGTTGTCACCGGGCAGATCTGGAAATCGGTTGCGAACGGCATATTTGACGAGCCGTTCATCAGCACCAAGTAGAAAGACAGTCTTTGGTGCAAAGAGAAACAGCTTGATAGCCTCAAGAGTTTCGATAACCGTATCTGGCAGACACCTGTCGAGGTCATCGATAACGACAACGAGAGTTTTGATATTTGTGGCCTCAAGCAGTTCTGCAAAGTCTTTTCGAAACTCTCTAACAGCTTGTCGAACTTCGCTTCCTGAATCAGGCTTGATGAACTCTGAGACGGCGTCGACATCGTTTGCCCCAGCAGCCTTTCCAGCTGCTTGCTTCAGCGTATCGCCTCCTGCAACCATCCCCACACCAACTGGTCCAGCTAAGGCATACGCAACTCCATACTTAGCAGTTGTCGCAGCGACTCGAAACCAGTTGACTCTCGAAACAAGTTTTTGGAAGATGACTACTGCTTTCCCTTCCAACGTTCTTGAATTCCCAACCTCGTCGAGAATAGTGCCAATCAATGCGGACTTTGCATCCTCGACCCCTTCAAACCCCCAGCCATTGAAGCTCACCAGCAAGACGTCTTCGTCTTTTTCCACGACTTCTTTCGCGGCCATTTCCAACAAACTGGATTTTCCGCTTCCCCAATCACCAAAAACCCCGACAGTTGCAGGCAACAATCGTTCGTTGCGAATGATCGAAGTGATTCCATCGACGAGATATTGGAAACCGAGAAAGTCTATCGCCGTTTCATTGTCTGACCACATAAATACCTCGTTGGCAAAACTCTATCCCTAGTCCTTAAGCAAGCGATGTTGGATTCTGTTTTGCGATAAAAACCCCGAAACCTCCGTGAATCATTGGGCGTTTAAGAGTTTGTATGAATTCTTGACGACCTAACACGGAGGGTTTCGGGTGAAGAAAAACATCTCAAAAAAGCTCAGCAAACGCAAGCGTCCAATACTTGCTCGGTTGAAAAAAGCCAACAGCACCAAGTATCGCAAAGCGGCTGCCGGAGCCGGGCCGGAACTTGCCCAAAGCGGCCTGAAGTATGAACTGAGCGACAAAACGCAAGCAACCGTTCATGGCGGAATCCCTCTGATGGTTGGCTTGGCTCAGAAACTTGGGCTCAGCGAAGCCATTGATCGACGGCTCGACCTGCTCAAAGTTCACCTTCCCTACCATGAATCCGATCACGTGATGAACTTCGCCATCAACGCGCTCTGCGGAGGCACCTGCCTAGAAGACATCGAACAGCGACGCAATGACGAGAACTTCCTCAACGCCCTTGGGGCCGGCCGATGCGATCCCCGATCCGACCACCGCAGGAGACTTCTGCCGCCGATTCGGAGCCGAGGACATCGATGACCTTCACCGCGCGATCGACGACGCTCGAATCAACGCCTGGAAATCGCAAGACGAATCCTTCTTTAACGAAGCGACGATCGACGTTGACGGCACACTCGTTGGAACAACTGGCCAGACCAAGTTGGGAATGGACATTTCATACAAAGGCGTTTGGGGCTATCACCCGCTGCTGGTGAGCCTGGCCAATACGGGCGAAGTGCTGCGACTGTTCAACCGTAGCGGCAATCGGCCCAGCGAAGAAGGAGCCGCTGGCTATCTCGACCAGGCGATTGAAGTTTGTCGTCGAGGAGGTTTTAGAAAGATCCGTATGCGAGGCGACACGGCGTTCTCGCAAACGGAACATCTCGACGGCTGGGATGGCGACGGTGTGAAGTTCCAGTTCGGCTACATGGCGGCTGCCAACCTGGTCGAAACAGCCGAAAACCTCGACGAATCATCGTGGCAAGAGCTTCAGCGCCCCGCGCCCTACAAGCGCAAAGGTGCCGCTCGGTCCAAGCCGCTGAACATTAAAGAACAGATCGTCAAAGAGCGTGGCTTTGTGAATCTGAAACTTCAGGGCGAACAGGTGGCCGAGTTTGACTATCAGCCGGCTCGTTGCGAGAAAGCGTACCGCATGGTGGTGGTTCGCAAAAACATCAGCAAGGAAAAAGGCGAGGAGCGTTTGTTCGATGAGATTCGATACTTGTTTTACATTACCAATGATCGCCAGAGATCGGCGGCTCGAATCGTGTTCGGTTGCAATGATCGCTGCAACCAGGAAAACCTGATCGCTCAGTTGGCGGCCCAGCGTGCGTTGCATGCTCCAGTGGACAACCTGACGAGCAACTGGGCTTACATGCTGATGACTTCCCTTGCCTGGACGCTCAAGGCGCGGGCTGCTTTGCAGATACCTGCCGTTGGGCGTTGGAAGCAACAACACCAGTTGGAACGTGAAACGATTCTGCGAATGGAGTTCAAGACATTTGTCAACGGCTTGATTCGGATTCCAGTTCAAGTCGTGAGAAAATCTCGTCGACGGATCTTGCGAGTGCTGAGCTGGAATGAGTTTCTTCCGGCGTTCTTTCGTTTGTCACGTGTGCTCAACCTGTAGCAACGCGGCCTGGCGAATCCCGAAACGGATCGCCGAAAGAGCTCAACCAACGGAGTAGAGCGAACTGCAAAGAAACGCCAAAAGAGAAACCAGTCAAACTTGAGAAACATGTAATTCGAATCTGAACTCTGGGCATAGCCGGACCGCTCGGCATGCGCGCGAATCCGAGCGACAAAAACGTCTCGCGGATCACTTGTTTAAGGACTAGGCGTTGGCGTTTTCCTTGGAGCGAAACGCCGTCGAAGTCGCCGAGCAAGGACGGAACGGAACCAGATTGGCGACGTCGTCAGGCGTGAAGCGACAGTCGTGAATCGCAGATGCCGCAAGCACATTTTGACAGCCAGCGGTGAGCAGCTTTTGGGCGTCCTCGCGATCGCGGATGCCACCGCCTGAGACGATTCGCGCATCGGGAAGTTCATGAATGATTTCGCGGACCAATTCTTCGGTGGTGCCGCCACCGCCGGTGCCCACGTTTCGCAAATCCAGAACGATCAAGTCCCGCACTCCGACTTGCCAGGCACGTGTCACCATTTCCAGCGGCGTCGCGCCGGCAAGTTCTTCGGTTTTGGCGATGACTTTGCCATCCTGAAGATCAAGGCTGAAGATGGGCTTGAGTCCACTTTTGACCAGGCCTTCGATCACGGAAAACTCGTCCCATGAACTGAGCGTTTCGGTGGAAAACACCAACCGGATTCCGGGATGTTGTGCCAGCGAAAGGATCTGGTCAACGCGTTCGTCGGAGGAAAGTGAATTCATCCAGTCGGCGTCAATCCAAAGCGAAAATCCGGCGTCGGTGAGTTCGGTGTAGACATCAGAGATCGGAGTCCCGCCCGCAAAGCTGTCGATGTTGGCAAGGTACAGACAATCGCAACCAGTCTGGTTGTAGATCGCTTTGGCAACGTCAAGAGGGTCCGCGCTGGGAGTGAGTTGGCTGTGGACCGGAACGTAGCAGCCGCGATCGCCCCCTTTGGCCCACACGACCTGGCCGATCATCAGGTCCAAAACGGGAACAATGGGACTCACATAGCGAAGCATGGTGGCTCTACCTTGGCTGGGTGCGGTGGCAATCGTGTTGGGAAGGGCAATACTGGGCAAAACTGGTGTTGGTGGAAGTATTGCAACCAACGCTGTGGAGGCAACCAGTTTTGGGCAGGAGGTTGCTGGCGCTTTTTTCCGACTGTTTCAAACGACCTGACTATTCGAAATCTGCCCTGACTATTCGGAATCTTCCGTATCGGAGCCGACGTCGAATTCGTATAGCGGCATGAAGCGATAATAGACTTCGAGGGTCATGACGGCCATGGCTGTGGTGTATAGCCTCCCACCAACGGCGCCGTGGGTGTCATCAAAGTGCCAGCTTCCCGCTTCGTGGCCCCGTGTGGCCTGGGTGCGGATTAGCATGTCGCGGACGGCCGGATTCCACTGCTCCCACTGGGCCGATTTTGCGTGATGCAATACAAGAGAGCCGTAGTAGTTGAAGTAGACATCTGAGTCTGAGGGTTCGACCGCTGCAATCAGCTTGCACCCTGCCTGAAGCGATGATTTGTCGCCAAGAGAGTGAAGATACATCCGCATCAGGTGTCCAACGGCAGTCAAAGCAGGCTTGCGCGATTGGTCCGCGTGTTCGATTTCGCCGTTGCCCCGAATCTGATAGCCAAACCGGACTCCGTTGTCCCAAGCCAGTGATTCCACAAATCCGCGAGCAAGCTTGAGGTCTTTGGCTTCGGTGGCCACGCCCGCATTGTCGCATGCTTTCAAAGCCATCACGATCCAGCCGGTGACCGACATGTCGCCAGCTTTTTGGGCTTCGTATTTCCAGCCACCGTTTTTTGGATTTTGAGTGTTGATAATGTAGCGATGTGCTTCGGTCACGGCTTTGCGGTATCGCTCGTCGCCGGTCATGGCCATCGCTTCGGCCAGCGCGGTGGTGGCGATCGCGTGCCCGTACAATTGTTTGCGGCCGCTTACCAAGCTGCCGCCGTAACGGAGATAGCGAATGTTGTTGTTGAGATATTCCAGGCCCCGAAGGATTTCGCCCTGGTAGGGCCCTTTTTCGTGAGTGTAGCCGGCGCCCAATAGCGACATCAAGGCAAGGCCCGTCGCTGCGGTGGCTGCGTCCTGTTTGCCCTGGTTGCCGCAGCGTCCATCACAGTCACTTTTGTGATGCCGGAATCGCCATGCGCCATCGGAGCATTGATGGTTGATGATCCAGCGAAGCCCATTTTCGACAGCCTGTTCGGAACCGGGAGAGCCACCGAATCTCGCAGCCAACCTTGCTCGTGATTCGGCGTCGCGGCCCTGAAGCCCACCGCCAGGCGCGAACGCCCGCCGTGGAGCAGGCGCTTCGGTGGTCGGCACGGTATCGACTGATGGTTGCTCTTCGATCGAATCAACCAGAGTCGGAATCTCTGCCGCGGCCATCTCCTCGGGCGCGTCATGGGTGGCGTCGCTAGTGTTCTCTACCGGCGATTCGGCAACCGCTTCGGTGTTGAATTGAACCGGCGAGGTTTCGATCGCTGGCTGCAGTTCGTCTTCGGGAATCGAAAACTCGGCTACCAGGCCAATGGTCGGGTCTGCGGTTTCGGGTGGCGATATCCAAAGCGCCAGCACGATAAACAATGTGGTGTGGAAAAAGGTGCTGATGAAGAAAGAAGACAGCTCGCCGCGTTTGCGTTGGACTTTTTCTGAAACCGTCAGTCGTCCGTCGTCACCGGTTTCGATGTCAAAGGCCAATCGATCGCCGCCCGGTTCCGGCGTTTGCAGTGGCTGGCGTTTCTTTTGTGGTGCGATCGTTGGCAGGGACGTCGGCGGCAAAAAGTCATGATCCGATTCGGAATCGCTGCCTTGCGAATTGGATTCAGTTGGCAGATTCATGTCGACACCGGAAAAGATCATCCGCGGGCTGCGAATCCCGCGATCGCACTTCCCACCCCTCAATTCTAGTTCGACAGACGGCGTGGTGGCGATCAAGTCCGATCGGAAAAGTGCCCACGGTACGACCCTGTAAGCCCGATAACCGGCAAGCTTTCTGCCTGCCGGTGCCCGTTGCGTCTATCGAAAGCTGAGAACGTGGGGGCCGGCAGACTGCGGGCCCGGGGGCGAAAGTGATCTTTCTGCACCGACCAACCACGGGCCGTTGGGGTTGAGGCTTTCGCGTCCGCAGAGTTCGTCAAGCGGAATTGCGATTTCGACCGACCAGGAATCTTCGCCCGCATGATGAGCCGCAAAGATCTTTGGGTTCCAACCCATCATCGTATCGCAGCTTTCCTGAAGCTGTCCGTTCTGGTCAACGCGAATCGTCCACGCCGATCCGAGGTCGCGATCGCAGTCGATCCGCAGAGTGACGAAATCCGGATTCAGTTTCGCGTCGCGTGTTCGCATGCCCGTGGGCCGGTTGATGCTTGCATGCGCAAGTCGCTGGCATTGCACCAATATGTAGAAGTGCTCTTTGTCCCAGGCAAAGCCAACGTTGCCTTTTTCGCTGATTTGCAGACCGTTAGTGGCCGGCGAAGTTTCGTTCCAGATTTTTTCATTGGCAAGCCCATCGAGCAAAGGCCGCTCTGCTGCACGGCTGGCAAAAAGTTGCTGGCCTGTTGCCAGAGAGTCAGTCGCCAGTCGGGCTTCGGTTGCCGCGGCAAGCACAAACGGATTTTTGGCATCTCCATTTTTGACCGTAAGCTCAAAGTAGTGCGCCGGGTTGCTGCCGGTGGCCACGGGTTGGCCCGCGCTGAGTTGTCGAACGATGTGAGCCTGAAGAAAGCGATAGTCGCTGCGTTTCACCAGGCCGGGATTCAACTGGCCGATCCGTGAAAAGTACTCAGCGGCTTTGAGGAACCGCTCTTTGCGAACAGCGGCAACGTTGACCGGACTCGGTTCGTTGATGGGATCTTCGCCTTTGAGTAGCCGGTCGATGGATTCGATCCCTTTGACCGACTCTTGGAGGGCTTCGGGAGAAACGTCAACCGTCAGGTCCATCGTGGCGGGGTCGGGTTTGGCAGCGTCATCGGGCAGAAACGGCGGGAGCGATTCGGCGGCAGCGTCCAACTGTTGATTCAAATCAGGCTTAGTCCAGCGATACTCATTTTTACCATCACCCAGGGACGCCTGCTGGACGACTGAATCGTCTTCGGAAAGGATTCCGATCCGCTGGACTCCGGCTTTTTTCAGCATCTCGCGTGGGTAGCCCTGGGCGACTTTGGCCCACTCACCGCTGGAGAAATGCCGGGCAAGCCGCGTGTTGGCCAGCGGAGCAAGCGAATGGTTGGGAAAAATCTGGGCAAGCAACTCAAGGCATTCGATCGCCTGCTGCGGATGGCCGTTGGCCAGCAAACGATCCGAAAGCTGATACAGCCACAACCCGCCAGCGCTTTGGCTGCCCGTGTCTCCGGTCAACGAATAGCTGAAGCGACGAAGTTCACTGTCGAACGCTACCGACTGATTCGGCGATTGCTCCAGCAGTTTCGTCAGTTGGTCGATGGTGTTTCTTTTTTGCACGATCGAACGAATCTGGTGAAGATTCCTCGCCGCAATCGAAGCCGTAAACCCTCTCGCGGAATCAACTTTGGTGAATGGATCTTCCCGGGCGAGAGTCCGCCGCACGGTTTGCCCGTAATCGATCGAAAAGTTCATCGCGTTCCACGTTGAAAGCACTGCTGCACTTCGCCCCAACATCAATCGGCTAAGCAGCACCAGGTCGGACAGATGGACGCCAACCTGAGGAAGGAACTTGTCAGCCCCGATGCCGCGGTTCGGCGAACCAACCAGTTCGATTTGCCAACGCGTCTGCCAGGGGCTCAGGCCAAGCCCCAGTTGCGGGGCAAAGGCACTTTGCGATGCGGCTTGTTCAACGGCGTGAGCGACAACGGGAGACAGGTCATCACCGGCCACCGCGACGATCGCAGGCCGCAAGTGACGGATCTGCTGCACCATGCTGCCGATGAGAAATTGTTGTTTGTCGGGTCGATCCTGTGCCACGTAAATCGGTTCGACGCTGCGAATGCCAATCCGCTCGCAGGCGCAGCGCATTGCATCGATGTCAACGTGGTCCTGGGGCCGAACAAAGACCCGCACCGCGATGCGTTTGCCTTTTTCGATACACTGCCTGGCAAGGAATTCCAGTGGCATCTCCTGGTTGGCCGCAGTAAAAATCACCGCTTCGACCGACGATGCCGCGCTGCCCGCGCCGCGTCGTTGAAGCTTCCATGTCGCGCCGCCGTCGCGGGTCGCAAAGATGACTCCATAGTCCCCCACCGCCCAGCCGTGTTTAGCATCCGCGAACCGGATTCGATTGATCGACGCGTTGGCGGGAAGCTCCACCGCTTGAGCATTGCCTGACACGCGATCCACGCGATAGAGAAATCGACCTGCCGTTCCGCCAATCCACAGGTCCGATTCGTTTTGGCATATCGCTCGGAAGTTGCAAAATCCGATCGCCGGGTTGTCTTTCAGGTTCGTTACCGGTGCCCAGATTTTGCCGCCGTCGATCGTTCGCACCACAACACCCGCAGCGCCCACTGCCCAGCCTTCTCCCGCATCGGTCATGATCACATCGTTGATCACCGGCGCATAACGAGTCGATACAACTGCATACTCAAAGCGATTGATGGCGACCGAGCCCAGATTGCCGTTTTGGTCAATGACGATGAAGCCATTGCCTGCCGCTACCGCTCGCTTGAGACCGGGCATGGGTTTGGTTTGTTGGCTGGACCAGACGCTTCCGCCGGAGGTGCTAAAGTAGACCGACGATCCGGTTGCCGGATCCGCGTGGCCCACCGCCCAGCCGCTTTGATTGTTGTTGGGATTGGGAAACGCGAATGCCTTGAGGTAGGGCGCGAGCTGATTCGGTAGCTCTCGCCAAGTCTGCCCGCCATCACGCGTCGTCGCGACGACGGCCCTCGAGTGGCTCAACCCCGGAAGTTCATAGCCGCCCACCGCCCAGCCACGTTTGGGGTCGGTGAAAAATACGGACTCGAAACGGGTTGAAAAAGATACCTCCTGATTTTGGGCTTGGGGTCGATCGATCCATTCGTGTTGGTTGGTGCGGCTGATCTTCTCCGACAGTGGCACGCTGGGTCTGTCAGCTCCAGCGGTTTGAGTTCCAATGTCGCCCCGCTGCCAGGTCGTTCCCCCGTCAGTGGTTCGCAGCAGGGTTCCGTGCGACCCCACGGCCCATCCGGTATTGGCGTCGGCGAACCAGACGTCCTGGAGGGAGGCATCGTTTTGCCACCAGTCGGGTTGCGATTCGTGTGTCAGTTCGTCGGCACCTGCGGTCTGTGATGACAACAGCCCGATCCAAAGTGAAAGCAGCAGCAAACGCATCGATCCATCCATGTTGATTCGAAAAACTGCCCCGCGCGGCGTGAGGGTTCACTTCCAACGGGAAAGCCAGCAACAAACTTCAAAACCGAAGTCTATCACTGGCCCAAATCATCAACCACGGCGGTTCCGCTAGCGGTTGGTCTCTGCCGGGAACGGGGTTACGCCGGTTTGGCCACATCGACGCGACCTCTGGCGGCCTGGAATTCCTGTCGTTGGCCCCAGACGTAGAACACCAAACCCATAAAGCCACCCACGGCCAGGGCCGACATCACTGCCGCGGGGCTTTGCACAAACGACTCCGAGTTCTCTGCGGCCGCTTGGGTGGTGAACACCAAACCGGCGACGCTGATCAGAAGTCCAACAACATCCATGATGATTTCCTTGATGTTGATGTGCATTTTGAACAGCAGAAAGAACTTGCTTAGCACCAGTTGCAGCAGGAAGCTGACCACTCCGGCGGTCATCAGTGCAAACGCACTCCAGTAGAACGCCGGATACTGCCCCGCCCATTCGGCCGCCTGGTAGATCGGATTGAGGATGCTTTGGCTCAGATCGTGAGCGGCAGGATTCTGGTTGATCGTCTCGCCGATCTCGCCGGCTTTCTCTTTGACCACGTCGGCGGTTTCATTGATTGAGTCTTTGACTTTCTCGACAACCTCGGAGCCATGTTGGCTAATTGGAGGCGAATCGGTTTGCCGTGCGCAGGCCATGCCTGCGGTCAAAGATGCGATCAATAGCGCGGCGATAAAGGTCAGGCCGTGGTGGTACTTGTTCATGCGTTTTTTTCCGTGGGGACGAATCGGCCCCGAAAGAGAACCCGGGGACAGTGTTTCTATTCGCACTCCACGGCCAGTTATTGGCAGCAATCCCGAATTCTTTCGTCGGCCTGGCATCCGAAGTGAGCCGCTGGCCGTAAGGCGTGAGCCGCTATCGGTAAGGCGTGAGCCGCTGTCGGTAAGGCCGCGGGTTCGAGCCATCTGGCAACGATCTCAGCTACCCATCATCGTGACGTCAAATGCTTTGTGAGCACATTTTCAACTTTTCCTTTTACGGGAAAGCTCACCAGCATCAGCAATACGGCCAACGCTGCAATCAACAGCGGAATCAAATTGTTCTCCAACAGTCCCACAATCAGATTCAGAAAAAACACCGCCGCAAAAAGTACAAACCGAATCAGCCAGGCCCCGCGAACGACCGCAAACCCGCGTTGCTCCTGAGAACCTTTCCCGGCCCTGGCGGTGGTGTTTTCGACAATGATCCCGAACAGCAAACGCGACACAAAAAGAAACGCCAGCGACGATACGGTTGCCAACAGGACAAGCAACTTCAGTTCCGTCTGCAGATTTCCAAAATCCAAACCCGGCAGTGAACCCAGCAAAGAACCCCCGCAGGCCAGGATCATCGCGCCGCAAATGATCTGCAGACTGCGGATGGGTTTGGCCAGCGCTGGCGGGTGCCCAGTTTCCGGCCTGGGATCAGTTTCGTTTGACATTTCGGTTCGACCTTGGGCAGGGCTGAGCAATACAATGGAGCTTTTTGCCAGTTTGGCGTGAGTGAATTATGTGCGGACGCTTTACCCTGAAAACTTCAGCGAGCGAGATCGCGACACTATTTGACGGTCTGGAAATTCCACCGCAAGAACCGCGACACAATATCTGCCCCACCCAGGACGTTCTGGCGGTGCGTCAAATCGACAAACAGCCCCAGGCGGTGATGTTGCGATGGGGTTTGGTGCCGTTTTGGTCCAAAGACCTGAAAATCGGAGCCCGGATGATCAACGCCCGTTCGGAAACGGTGTTCGAAAAACCGGCCTTCCGCGCTGCCGCCAAATCGAAACGCTGTGTGATTGTGGCGGATGGGTTCTACGAGTGGACGCCAGTCAAAGGCCAAAAGAAAAAACAGCCCTGGCTGATCGCCCGCCCGGATCGCAGTCCTTTGTTGATGGCCGGTCTGTGGGAAAGCTGGCAAGACAAGTCCGCTGTTGATTCGCCGACAGTGGAAACCTGCACCATCATCACCACCGCCGCGAACGCGTTCATGTCACCGCTGCACGACCGCATGCCGGTGTTCCTGGACGCCGATCAGTTACCGTTTTGGCTCGACAGCAACTTCAGCGACCAGAGTCGGCTTGCCGAATTTCTGAAGCCTCACCCGTGGGAGAACTTCGAGACCAACAAAGCGGAAATCAAACACGGATCGGTTTGAGTGGAACGTACCAAGCCGCAGCCACGGTCAGCTCGCAGGCTTGATCGCCTCAAGGACCACGCAGCAATAGCTCAGCCCGAGGGTGCCTTCGCGTTTGAGCAAAGCCTCGAAGTGGTCCACCAAAGCCAGGTAGTCCGACCGCCTCAGTCGCTGGTTTCGCGAATCCATCGCGTTGGCGGCGCCCAGTCGTTGCACCGAACGGAACATGGCTTTGACGGAATCAAATTCGACGCTGCGGATCACCTGGCGTGACGAAACGTTGACGAACCCTGCATCGTCAAACGATTGGCTGACTTGATCGATGCTCTGAAACGGATGCACCCGCTTTGACAGACCAAGCTGCTCAAAAGCCTCGCTCCATTGCTCGAGCGTAGGATCGGCAAAAGTGCCCACGACCGCTTTTCCACCCGGGCAAAGCACCCGAAACATTTCGCTTGCCGCCGTCGCCGCGTTACACCACTGGATCGCAGCCGAAGAAACAACCAGGCCAAAAGAGTCGTCCGCAAGCGGCAACGATTCGATGTCGCCGCGAACAAATCGCGCCGCAGGATTCTGCCTAGCCGCGACGTCAAGCATTTTCTGCGAAAGGTCCAAGCCGGTCGCCTGCGAGAAACCGGCTGTGCCCAGTCGCCGCAACAGCTCGCCGGTTCCGCATCCCAAATCGACGACGCGTGTGGACGCAGGAAGTTCCGCTTGAACCACCCGCTGGAGAACATCACCGGCCATCGCTCGCTGCACGCTGGCGAGCTTATCGTAGCGTTCCGCGGCGAGGTCGAACTGAAGTTCAATTCGCTGTTTGTCAAAAAGTCGCTTTGGCGAATTCAACAAGCCTCTCCACGAACAGGTCGGGACATTCGAGAAACGGCACATGGCCACAGGAAAGTTCATCAAACCCACTGCCGCGAATCAGCCGGCTGACTTTCGATGCGTGCGACGCGGGAATGATCTGATCGCTACCGCCAGCGATCACGTGTACCGGCAAGTCTATCCCGGCAGCCTGTGGGCTCAAGTCGCAACTACCAAGAATCTCCAGGCCGGCGAGCAATGTGTCCTTTGACGGAGTATCCGCGGCGAACTGAGCCAGCGTTGATTTGAGTGCCCGTCGGTTTTGGCTTGCCGGGAGCGAAAGCGCAAACCGGCGGAGGGCTTTGGCTGGATCGGCATCGACCCCGGTTGCCAGGTCATCGACCGGTCCGCTGCCGCGCCGATCACAAAACTGAAGCGTCGGGCAAACCAACAACAGCCCGCGTTGGTGGGGCGCTTGTTGGTGGGGTGCTTGTTGGCTCGCGGCCGCGATCGAGACCATCGCACCGAGTGACCATCCGACCCAGATCATCCCCGCAGGAATCCGCTGGTGGGCATCATCAGCCAATGCCTGAATTGAACTCGGGAACGGTTCGCTTGCCCGCGAGCCGTAGCCGGCCAGGTCAAACCGGAGGACTTCGAATTGAGACTCCAGGCGATCAAGAATAGGCGACCAGATTTCGCTTCCAATCCCCCAGCCGTGAATCAGGGCGATCTTCACGCGGGTACCTCGGCAAGTGCTCTGACCAAAGCCGCAATTTGTTCTGCCTCATGATCGGCCGACAAAGTAATCCGCAGTCGCGACGTTCCGGCCGGTACAGTCGGCGGTCGAATCGCAACGACAAGGAATCCTCTGTTCAGTAAAAACTTCGAGGCCTCCTGGGCGGTTTGCGGTGACCCAAAAACGACGGACTGAATCGGTGTCGATGAAGGCAGTCGCTCGACGCGGTGTTCCTTTGCCAATCGTAGAAACGTGGCCACGTTTTCGTGCAGCTTTTCACGTCGCCAGGGCTGTTGGGTAAACAATCGAATCGCGGCCTGCGACGCCGCGACAACGCCGGGGGGCAGGGCAGTGGTGTAGATCAACGGCCGGGCGTGTTGAATCAGATGTTCGATCAAAACCGCGTCGCCAGCGGCAAACGCCCCGAACGAACCGGCGGCTTTGGAGAAAGTCCCCACCATCAGCACCGGGCCTGTGGGGGCAGCGCCCTGCTGCGCAAGGGTTCCCTTTCCCTGCTCGCCCAGCACACCCCAGCCGTGCGCGTCGTCGACCAACAGCAAGCGACTTTCATCCTCCGCGCATAGCTGCTGCAACGGTTTCATCGGCGCGGTGCTCCCGTTCATGCTGAACAGACCGTCGGTGGCGATCAGCGTCCGCTGGGCTTCGCTCTGCTGAACGATTTCGCGAGCGTGGTTCGCATCCAGGTGTCGGTAGCGTTTGCAGTCGGCGCGACAAAGCTGCCCGGCGTCGATCAGCGAGGCATGGTTGAGCTTGTCCTGAACGAGCAAATCATGACGCGATAAAAAGGCCGCCGGGATGGCGAGGTTGGCCATGTAGCCGGTCGAAAACACGATGGCTTTTTCGGCGCCAACGAATTCGGCGACTTGCTGTTGAAGTTCATCGTGCAGCGAAAAGTGCCCACAGACTAGATGCGATGCCCCGGATCCGGTGCCCCATTTTTCGGCCGCTTGTGCGGTGGCCTGCTTTAGCTGATCGCAGTTCGCGAGGCCCAAGTAGTCGTTGCTGGAAAAGTTAACCAGCGGTTTGCCGTCACAGACGATGTTGACGCCCTGTGCCGATTCGAGCCGATTCAGCTTTCTCCAGAGCCCGCTGTTCTGCCGGTCGCGATGCGCAGATTCGATGGACTCTCTGAGCGACATGGAGTTACTTCTGGTCCGGAGTCAGGCCCAGTCGATCGAACAGTTCGCGGTCTGCGTCTGCGGCCGCGTTTCCGGTCGTCAAAAGCTTGTCGCCGTAAAAGATCGAATTGGCTCCGGCCAGAAAGCAAAGCGCCTGAAGCTCATCGCTCATCACCTCACGTCCTGCCGAAAGCCGCACGTAGGACTTGGGCATCAGGACTCGGGCAACCGCGATGGTGCGAACAAAGTCAAACGGATCGAGGTCTTCGGTGGACTCCAGCGGCGTCCCGGCGACTTTGACCAGGTTGTTGATCGGGACGCTTTCGGGTTGCGGATCGAGGTTGGCCAAAGTCACCAGCAAGCCCGCGCGGTCGTTCAGGTCTTCGCCCATTCCCACGATCCCGCCGCAGCAGACTTTCATGCCCGCCCCGCGAACCCGCTCCAGCGTGTCCAGGCGATCCTGATAAGTCCGCGTCGAGATGATGTCGCCATAGAACTCGGGCGAAGTATCAAGGTTGTGGTTGTAATAGTCCAGGCCGGAGTCTTTCAGGGCGTCGGCGTGTTCTTCTTTGAGCATGCCGAGGGTGGCACAGGTTTCCAGGCCCAGTTCTTTGACCGCGCGAACCGCAGCGGAGACTTCTTCGATGTCGGAATCTTTGGGGCTACGCCAGGCGGCACCCATGCAGAATCGGCTCGCGCCGTTTTCTTTGGCTCGTTTCGCCGCGTCGACGATCTGCTCTAGGGGCATCAGCTTTTCTTTTTTCAGCCCCGTTTTGTAGCGGGCACTTTGCGGGCAGTAAGCACAGTCTTCCGGACAGGCGCCTGTTTTGATGCTTAGCAGGGTGCTGAGTTGCACGGCGTTGGGATCGTGGTGCTCGCGGTGAACATTGATCGCACGAAACAGAAGGTCGTTGAAGGGAAGTTCGAACAGCTCAACGACCTGCTCGCGGGTCCAAGTTCGGGGTTGGGTTGCAGTCGACATGGATTGGTATCGGAGAGAGCCTGACAAAGGTCGCTATGGTAGATCGACTGGGCCGAATGCGCCAAGCGTTTCGAGCCGATTCCTTTGGCTTTGCCCGGATTGGTGCGGCGTTATCCGCCGTCCCGCAGCGATTTGCTGTACTTCTCGAGGATCTTGCGTTCCTTTCGCGACAGGCTTTCTTCGCCGTGTTGGCTGATTTTGGCCAAGATCTGGTCGGCCTGCGATTTCAGTTTGTCCGCACGCACGTCGGCACGTGATTCCGGATTGTGGACTTTGAGATTCGGGTTGCGATCGGTGAGTTTGGAAAACATCTCGCCAAGCCGCGAAAAGTTCCAGTTGAGTTTGTAGTAGGCTGCGCCGAAAGCCAGTCCGGCAAGGTGAGCTTGCCACGCGATCCCCGATTCACCGCCGACAGCCCGAAACAATTCCTGACCCACGATGAACAATCCAAGAATCCAGGCTTTCACTGGAAGGATACCCCACACCAGAAGTTTCTCGTTGGGGAAGCGGAGCGCAAAGTACGCCACGATCGCGCTGGCCGCCCCCGACGCGCCGACGACGCCGTTGGTCGATCCGGTCCCGATCGACCAGAGAAAAAATGCCAAGCCGGAAACGACAACCGCGACCAAGTAGAAACGCAGGAACTCATAACGTCCCAACAGGTACGCGATCGGGCGGCCCAGGAAAAACAGCACCAGCATGTTGCCGGCGATGTGCCAGACACCGGTCGTCGAATCGATCGGCGCATGGGCGAACCCGTATGTCAAAAACGTCCAGATCTTCCAGGGCTCGGTCGGGTTGAGCGCCAGCACGTTGTCGGACAGCCAGTGGGCTGCCGCTTTGCCTTTGGGGTCAACTCCGACGACCGGGGTGAAGGAGTCCGCCAGCCAGATGATCACGTTGATCCCGATCAGAATTGCGATGATCGAGAACCTGGAGAGGCCCCGTTGGGATCCGTAGGTTTCTTCGCGGTTGTAATGTCGGTCTTCAAAGCCCATGTGCCATAACCCTGTCGTTCAAACCGGCGCATGCCGCACCTGCATCTTCATTTATCGGACAGTCAGCGGTGAAAGGCAAGTTCAACCCGAATTATTCAGGGTGGTCACCTGATCTGATGAATCCATTGTCCGCCTTGGGTCCGCAGGGTGAATCGGGGTTTCGGTGGCAATTTGATTCGGCCCACGCGGGGTTGCCAGTTACGTCGCTCGACTCCTGGAAGCTTGGAGGCTGTTATTTTTCGATCACCCTCCCATCTGGGCCATCTGGGAGGGTCGGCGGCTCACCGCCGGGAAGGGCTGCGGGCGACGGACATTGCCAAATGGGGCCAAAGTGAGGGCATTGCGGTGAATAAAATCGCAGTCGCTCGGTGCCAGGTTTGACGCCCCGGAGAGGCGAGCTACTTTCGATCGCCGTCCTAAATCTAGGACCGAACAGGACACAGGGCCGTCGTGGGATTCGCCAGAATTCGCCAGCATTTTTGTTGTCAAGCGAAAACGGTGTTGGACATGGTTGAGCCCGGATTATTCACGACGACGGGCGTTGATTCTACTTCTGGCCAACGGGAGCAAGGGAAAAGCTGAATTTCAACAAGAACTGTAAATCGTCTGGTAGATGAAAACCACAGCGATCGTTTCATCGCATCAGAGTCGCGGATCACTGTCGGAAATGATTTTGACGCTCACGCCTCGTGAATAGTCCGGGTTGAGAGACAGGAACCGTCAATGGACGCAAATAAACGCGAATTCCTTTCGTGCAGATCGCCCTCGGTGGCGCGATCGCGCGATGGCTTTTCCCGGTTCATGACTACCGCGATGGTGTCCAGTCGCTCAGCTTTTCTTTTTGTCTTTCGTCCAAAAGCTTGACAACGCTGCTGTGGAAATTTTTCTCTGCGGTTTTACGCTGAGTTTGTAGTTTTGCCATTAGCTGTTTTGAGTCTTGCTCAAACTTGCGCACAAGGGCTTGCATCCGTTCTGATTGAACGTCGGAAACCTCAAGGGTCTTTTTGACTTCCGGATGCAACAAACCAAAAGACGTGCGGTACTGGCTTGTTAAAAACTGGAATTCAACATGCGGAATCATGCCGCGTTGGTGCTCGAAGAGAATCTCGTCAAATTCTGATGGATAGTCAATCGAATCCGGCGACTCCGAATCAAGAAACTCACGATGACGTCCCTCGCTCTGCCCCGTTGCCCAGCTTTTTGAGCAAGAACGGTTGCGGAACGTAACGTTTTGTGGCTCATGCTTGTTGTTGATTGGCGCGCAAAAAACGCTGCGGCACATGTTGCACCGCAGCGTGATCTGTTTCAGCTTTACGCGAGCTTTGACCTAGCGGCCGTTGTCTTCAACGACATTGCCGACGTCCGAATCGTTGCCGCCGAAGTCACCAATGCCGAATTCAATGTTGGACCGAACGATGTTGTTGGTCACCGAGTTGCCGGTTGTCGATCTTGCCAACAGGATGCCACTGCGTTGGTTTTCAAACACGAACGAGTTGATGATCGAGTTCCCTTGCGACACGCCAATCAGGATGCCGTGATTGCCATTGGCGGTTGTGTTGTTGTCATCCAACACGTTGTTGTTCGAACCGGCCCAGATTCGAATGCCCGAAGCACCGTTGGAACGTGAACGGTTGTCAAAAATCAATGAGTTGGTTGCTTCGTTGAATGCGATCCCGTGCGACGCGTTGTCTCTGGCCAGATTGTCGAACAGAAAGTGATCTGTTCCGCCATCGAAATCAATTCCACGCAAGCCGTTTTGCAAGGCAAGGTTGTCCATCAACATCATGCGGTCCCCATCAAGCCGGTACCCGTGAAGGCCGTTCATGAGCGTTCGGTTGCGGGTGAACGTCCCGTTGTTGGATTGAATCAGGCGGTAACCATGGCCACCGTTTTGAACCGAAAAGTTGTCTTCCAGAACGACATCGTCGCTGACAAGAACTCGCAACCCATCGCTGCCTGAATTACGAATTTCCGTGTTTCTGATTGTCAAACCATGGCAAGTGGGCCGAATCAGAATCCCAACGGTCGCCGAGTTCGTCAAGAAAAGGCCGTCGATGGTCAAGTTCTCGTTTCCTGAACGGGAAATAATATTTTGCCGACCGCCATCGACCTCGAAGTTCGCAAGTTCAACATCGCTGGCACCGATAATAATCGCTGGTTGAGCGGCATCGGCGGGAACCAGAACCGCGTCCAGATCACCGACAAGGCGAACACTTTTGTTCACCGTCACGTTTTCGCTGTGGACGCCAGCAAACTGGATCGTATCGCCTTCGTTGGCCGCACGGATCGCCGCTGCAATGGTGCCAAACTCGGCAGGTACCAGCAATGTTTCGCTGTTCCCCGGTTCCACAGGATCCGAGTCAGGAACGGTAACGACGAAATCATCGAAGAAAGCAACCTCGGCTTTGGAGGTTCGCCAGTTTTCGTTGCCGCCGTAAAAGGTACTGAAGTAAACCTGGTCGATTGCAAAACTGTCATCCAGGCGGAAACGAAGATTTCGTTCGTCGATCACCATGACGTCGTCAAGAAAAATTTGTTGAATCCCGTCAAACTCTCCTGGTGTGTTCATCACGATTCGTTGCGTGACCTTGTACCATTGGTCCGCCACCATGACCGTGTTGCTGCCATCAGGGTTCATCCAGCGATTGCGGTCTTCCTGAACACCGTCGCCTGCGAAGCCGGACGTTGTGTGCTTGGTGTAGGTGATTCCACCGGTTGTCAACTGTTGCGGCTGACCCGAAGTCCCATTGAAATCAGTTCTCCACATCATTCGGCCAGTCCAGCCGTTAAAGCCGGTCGCTTGTCGGCTTCCTGTTGGCGCGGTACCCCCCGCCAAGCCCGGGATCTTGCCACCGCGTACGAAATCAAAACCCGGCGCAAAGCGAACACGATAGCTGAGCGTTACTTCTTCGAAAGACTGGCCCAAGTCCAACTGCCACTGGGCACCGGTCTCACGGGTGCCGTGAACGTTTGCCGGATAGTCAACTGCAAGGGCACTGCCGGTTCCACCGAACGCGTCGTCGCCGGTAACGACCGATACACGCCCTTCGGTAACTCCATTGTTGAAGCGGGGTTCGTTCCAGTCTTCATCGAGTGCCGCGTCGTCGTAGGGGCCCGCTGTGCGGGAATCAAAATTCTGTTGGTAGATCACTGTTTGAGCAGACAAAGTTCCGCTTACGCAAAACAAACAACAGCTGAGAAAACCGCCCAACAAGAGAGCTGATTTTTTGGGGAAGGTGAGAGAGGTTTGCATTTGTGTAGCTCCGAGCACCGCCAAGGCGACTGATGTGAATTCATACTTGCAATTAAGGGATGCACAGGTTGATTTGGTTGAACTGAATAGTCAAGTTAGAAAACCAGCATGTCGCAGGCGAACCCCTATTTTTGCGTTCTTCTCGGAATTTAGTGGGTGATAGTGAGTAACGAGGAAGCCGTAATCCAGAGCCCGGAATGCCGTTGCGAATCAGATCGGCGAATTTGAATCCCGGATTATTCACGAGGCGTGGGCGTCAGAATCAGTTGAGACAGTGATCCGCGACTCTGATGAATTTGTATGCGAAACTCTGGCTGAAGGTTCCGTAGCTGACTGACGCTCGGAGGCGTGACAAATCGCCTCCGCGAAGCTGTGATTTATCCGGGTTTATTCACCGCGATGCGAATGCTCTTCCTTTGGCAACGTCGGCCGAGCGCAACCCTCCCCGGCGGTGAACCGCCGACCCTCCCAAATTGGAGGGTGATCGAAAAAGTCACAGCCTTCGGAGAGGCGCGTTACTTACAGGAGGCGCGTTACTTCAAGAAGGCAATCCTGAATCCGGGACCGAGCAGGGCTCTGTCGCAAGCTCTAGCGGCCGGTTATCTGAGGAAGTGCGAGTCGCCGGAGACTCTCCTGAAGAGAATTCATCTCCTCAAGGAGCGATTCGATCATTTCGGCTTTGCCCCGTTGCTGGTCTTCCAAAGACTGCAGGAGGGCAGTGACCTGGTCGAGATCCTGTTGCAGCATCCCGTTGTCCTTTTCCAGAGACGCGATCAGGCGACTGCGTTCCTGTTGCTGCAGCAGAGTATCGTCGTTAGCCAACTGTTGCACCTCGTTGTTCTCAATCAGGCGATCGGCATCGTCAGCCATCTTTTCGCTGCGATTGAAGATGTTGGTCATCTCGAACGGATAGTCGGTCAGGGTGCGACTGTAAAAACGTCCAACCTCGACGACGCTTTCACGGACTGCGAATGCCGGCACTTCGGTACCGTCTGGCCGTTGGTATCCTTCAGCGGTCCGCAAGTCGATGTTGACGATATCGTCCTTCTTGAAAACGACCTGCTTGTTTTCGGGCAGGTGCAGTGTTGGATCCACAGCCAAGCCATTGATTGTAAAGGTGCCGTCGGTGTCCAGCTTTCCGCTGGTGTCATCGACATCGTAAGGATCGGAAGTTTTTTCGAAGCGGTATCTGACGAACACCTCGTCAAGCTTGGGCTCGAAACGTTTGCTGACGCGTGATGCCGCCTGGCTTTCGACCCAGTTCTGGATCTTTCCCAGCGACAATCCATCAAAGCAGAATTCGTCGATTAGTCGTTCGTAAGGGGCGCTGTTGGCTTCTAGGCCAAACATCTGGGCCGGCATAAAGTTGATCAAAGCGTTGCGGAATTCGCTGATCTTGAAGTCTTCTTCTTGGACGTCGGAGAGGCCCATCACGTCGCGAAAAATACCGTGACGATCAAAAGGCATCCGCTCATAAAGCGACCATGTTCCAGTTGGCTGTTGGTACTGTGTAAAGTTACCCAACAGCCCGGTTCGCTCCATCACAAGGAACTTGGGCTGTTGTTCAACGACAAGGAACTTGCCAATAAAGCCCACGGGAATGCTGATCTGTCCGTCACCGTCGGCGGCAGGCCGTTGCACTTCCTGAAACGCGAACAGTTCTGTGTCCTGGAGCGTCAAAGCATCGTCGTTGCCGTCGGGAAGTTCGGTGGGGAACTCGAAACGAATTTGCCCATCGGTGTTACTGACGCTGCCGTTGGAGTAGACCCGACCGCGGCCAATCCGCAGCAAGTTGACTTGCTGTGCCAGGCCACGCACCGAATCGGCTCCGTATTCGGCCGAATCTGCTTTGCCAAAGACCGCGTCATTGGCCAATTGTGTTTTGGCTTGGGCGTCTTTCAACGCGCTGTCGTATCTTTTGATCGCCTTGGTGCGCAGGTGCAGCGTCTGAGCCATCGCCAGCATTGCTGCTGAACCGGCTATGAAAACGAAAACAATCAATACCAGATTCAACCAGTGCCAGTCTTTCGCGGACAGTACCACGAACACAATCACGGCAACGAGAAGTAAACCCAGAATCGCGTAGACAATCATGTTTTAATGCTGCAAGAAGTAGGTCGTGGACGGGGTCAAACGCGTGAAAGGTATCCCAACAGGGTCCGTGAGTATCGTACGTCCGCAAACCTCACGTAGAAGGCAAATCTCCCCGAAAGCCCCCGTTTGATAATAAATTGGGCGATCCTGCTGTCAAGTTTTGCTATCGACCATCGCCCGCTGGGGTCTTTGTTTACGAAACGCGGTTGGGCTGATTCGCGCCAAAGCGGACAAACGGTTCAAGTCCGGACCTGAAAAACCCCGAAAACCGTTAAATACCCGCAGTCTTTCGTGACCCCAACATTCCAGATCGCTTTGCCGACACCGAAGGTACCCGCAACCGGATCGGCACCCGAAAAGGCGACTTTTCGCCCAGCGACAGGAATGACTAGGAACGGCAAGAGATGACCCAGAATAGATCTACTCCCGTATTTTCCTCCAACCGGCGGTTTGCGCTGCTGGTTCTGTCGGCGATTTGCTGTGCCCAGATTGCCTTGCTGGCCGGATGCCATCGTGGCTTTTACCGCCGCCAGGCAGACGCAGAAGTCAGGCGGCTGGTTGCTGAAAAGGCGAACTCTCCCCGTTGGGATTCAGTCACCGGCGACATCGCCGTGGATCCCGCGTCGAGAATGTTCGATCCGTTTTCAGCCGACCATCCGCCGATTCCGCCAGATGATCCAACTTCCCACAAGCTGATGCACCAGGTCGATGGCAAGCCCGGCTATCCGCACTGGCATGCCAACGGCGACGCCACGGTTGTGGAAAGCCCTTACTGGCGATCGTACCTGCCGCGAAACGACAAAGGCGAGGTGCTGTTGTCCCTTTCCAGTGCCTACCAACTGGCCCTGATCAACAGCACCGTTCTACAGCAGCAACGCGAGACGCTTTACAGTTCAGCCCTCGATGTCAGCCTGCAGCGGTTCGGATTTGACACGCAGTTGTTCAGCGGATTCAACTCGTTTCTTCAGTCGGCGGGTCGATTTCAATCCCCCACCGGGCAATCTTCCACCACCCTGACTTCGCAGCTTGGTGCCAACGGCGAAGGCCTGTCGGCAAGCCGTTTGGGAATCACGGGTACGAACTTTGTTGTTGGACTGGCCAACACGATCCTGTGGGAGTTCAGTGGTTCCAACACCCAGTCCGCGACTTCGCTGATTGACTTTTCGATTGTCCAACCGCTCCTGCGAGGCGCAGGCCGCGAGCGGATTCTTGAATCACTAACCCAATCCGAAAGGACGCTGTTGGGCAACGTCCGTCAACTGGAACGATTCCGACGTGGCTTCTATCTGCAAGTCGCCACCGGTCGAGCACCCGGTGCCGGTCCGTCGCTCAATGCCAATGCGTTTCTTAACGCTCCCGGTTTGGCTGGAGCCAACGTCGGGGGTTACATGGGGCTTTTGCTGCAGCAGCAAACCATCCGCAACCTCGAATTTAACGTGGCCCAGTTCGAAACCCTGCTCAAGCAATTCCGCGAGCTGTTCGACAAAGACCGAATTGACTCCCTGCAGGTGGCTCAGTTTGAATCCAGCGTTTACACACAGCAGGAAAGCCTTCTCAACGCGAGGATCAACTACCAGAGTTCGCTCGATGCCTTCAAGGTGCTTCTTGGGCTACCTCCTGACCTGGAAGTTGTCATCGAAGATCCCTTTCTGGACCATTTTGAGCTGATCGACGACAGCTTTTCCGAGCGACTGGTCGAAATCAAGTCGCTTCGTGAGGAAACCAGCTTGCCGGTGGTTCGGCTGAGCGATGCCCTGCGTGATTTTCGCGTTGCCACCGACGCTGGCGACGATGGCGACACAGCCAGTCTGAAGCAACGCACCGCGGATCTCAAACCGGTCCTGAAACAGGCCAGCGAACTGGTGGAAAAAATCATTTCAGAGGACCGTGGTTTGGTCGAACAGGATCTGATCCAACTCGAAGAGGTCCGCGAGCAACGAATCTCCTACCTTGATCAGGTCCGCGAAGATATCCAAAGCGGCGTGCTTGAATCGCAGGTCGAACCGAGGGTTTTCACCGGGCAATCGGTTCCCACCCGAGAAGAGCTGACGTTGCAGTTGGATGACGATTCGAATCAGCGTGCCCTGCTGCAACAACTCAAATCGATCCAGAAAGAGATCCAATACCTTGTCTCCAAGGCGGACTCTCCAGAGGAACTCGACGGCGATCCGGGCGATTCGCTGGCCAGGCGGATCGAAAACAGTTACGCCAAACGCGTTCCCGATTTGCTGACCGAAGTCGACGGCGTGATTCTCGAAATGGCGTTGATATCTGCTGCCGCACGAACAAACGTGATCGAGATCAACGATGTCGCGATCGATGCCGACAAGGCCTTTGAGACCGCACGCTGCCTGCGCCGGGACTGGATGAACGCCCGGTCAAACCTTGTTGATCGTTGGCGACAGATCGAGTTCTTTGCCGACCAACTCGAATCGGAAGTCGACCTTGTCCTGACCGGTGAAATTGGAAACGTTGGCGATAACCCGTTTCGCATCCGCTACGAAAACGGAAACATCAGCGCCGGTTTTCGGTTTGACTCTCCGCTCGTGAGGCAGGGGGAACGCAACGACTATCGCGAAGCGTTGATCGACTACCAACAGGCACGTCGCGATTACTACCAGTTTGAAGATTCAATTAACCAGAGCCTGCGACAGACGATTCGCACCATTCAACAGGACAAGCTTCTGTTTGAGCTTAACCGGCAGAATATCCAGGTGAACATTAACGCGGTGCAACTGGCACGGGCACGCCTGGTCGAACCGCCGCGTATCGGACAGACCGGTGGGTTGAGTGACGTGACAGCGCAAAACCTGACTTTTGCTCTTAACACTTTGACCAACGTGCAGAACCGCTACTTGAGTTTGTGGCTGGAATACGAAGTCCTTCGCCGGAACCTGGACTTTGACATGGGCACGATGCAACTGGATGAAATGTACGAGTGGATCGACCCGGGCTTTATCGATGGTTCCATCGGAGCGATTACTGCCGCCCGTGATGGAATCGCCGAAAACGATGCAAACTGCTGCGGCATGTTCGCGGCGCAAATTCCGATGGGCTTCATGGAACCGGATGTTGTCAACCAAACCGGTGAACCGATCGAAGAAAGCGAAGCGACCGACGACGCGGAGGTGACTCCCGACGACGACTCCATCATCGATCCGCCGGCCGAAGAAACGCCTGGCCAGGAAGTCAGCGAGCTGGAGTTCGAGTTCGAGCAGCCCGTGGAGACTGTGCAGCCACCAAGTCCGCAGCCAGTTCAGGAGCTTTCATTGCCCACCGAGGTATTGCCCACCGAGCAATCACCCGTGGAACTGGTTCCCGTCGAGCAGGTTCCCGTGCCCGAGCCTCCCAAGTTCGACGAGAGTCCCGGTTCGCTGAGTAAAAAATTGCTGCCCGGGAGCACACCAGAGCCTGCCGGCAAACAGTTGCAGCAGGTTACGTTCAGGCCATTGCCGGCCAATGGTGACGTGATGAAGCTGAAACCGCTGATTCGGATCTCCGCTCGTGGTCCCGACAAAGCCAAAGCCGCCGGTTCGGCACGCCGAAAGCTTTCCGCCGACCCGTCCTTGAAACGCAAGCAGACCGCTCAGGAGTTCGAGGGACTGCGGAGAAGCCAAAAGCTGCTGGAGGCTTTGCGGCCCAGAAAGGAACCAAACTTCAGTCCTCTGCCGCGAGCGTACTGGCAATACCAAAACCCACCGTCGCCAAGGTAAGCCAACGAAAAACATTAACCGGAATTATTCACGACGACGGGCGTTGATTCTGCGTCTGGCCAACAGGAGCAAGGGAAAAGCTGAACTTCAACAAGAAATGTGAGTCATCCGGTAGATGAAAACCGCAGTGATCGTTTGATCGCATCAGAGTCGCGGATCACTGTCGGAACTGACGCTGACGCCCACGCCTCGTGAATAATCCGGGATTAACTGTCAGATCCGGTCCTGGGGTTCGCCAGAATTCCCAGCTCCCCAAGGACTTCAGCCGGAATGATTCACGACGACGGGCGTTGATTTGCATTGAACCTCGCTGACACGAAGGTCAAAGCTGGATTGTCGCCCAGATTTCGGTTCACCTCGTTGACGAAGTCCAGACCAGAGACTCCTTTCCAACCGGTGCGATGTTCATTGGCTAAACTGAAAGTTACGCCCACGCCTCGTGAATAATCCGGGTTCAGGTGTAATCCACGACAACAGTGAATCAGTTTGCTAGCTCATGACGCGCTGAAACAGGCGCGCGAATCCCCTACAGTCCGCGCTCAATTCCAATCGTGGACAAATATGTGAGTGCGGGCGCTACAAATCCTGACCGGCTGGTTGTCGTTGTGCATGGCGTGGGCGATCCCCAGCCAGGTGAAACGTTAAGCCTCTTTACGCGCTCACTGGCCGAAGACGAAAGGCCGCTGCACGAATCGCAGTTGACGCTGTGGCTCAATGAGAAACCGGATCGACCGGAGCAGGTGAAGACCTTCCCGGCACACGTTCGCAAGCTTCAGTTGAAAAATGAAAGCGTTGAACTTGTCGAAGGATTCTGGGGTGACCTCTCCCAAGTCCAACGCGGATTCCTTGGCATTATTTTTGGGCTGTTCCAGATCCTTTTTGGTTTGCGGTATGTCGCGTATGTCGCCGCCGATCAGCCGGGCGTTGGAGCGTTCTGGCTGAAACGACTGGGGCTGATCAGCTCCAGAATTTTGCACGGGCCGGTCATGGCGGTGACGTTTTACCTAGCGGTCCTGTCCTTTGCCGTTGTCGTGACGCAGGTCATGTGGCCCGAGTCCTACACCGGAATCGTGTGGACGCAGGTCGTCCTGGCGGCTTGCGCTGCGGTGGCGATTTTTGCGGCGCAGACCGGCGCAAAAGTAACTCGCAGTCGCGTCGTGCAGCGGTTCTGGTTTTGGGTCTGCATCACAACGGCCTTTGTTACCGGGCTGATGCTGATCAAGTTCCTTTTCGTCGATACCCGGGAGCTGTATGGGCAGTACACCAACGCGGTGCATCCGGGGCTGATCTGGTACTGCCGCGTGCTGGTGGTCCTGTTGGGTTTGCTGTGGTTCGTGGAAACGCTGGTTGTGATTGCGATGGCGGTTTGCTGGCTGATCGCCCGAATGCAGCCCGGAGTCAACCGCCGGGCCCTGAACCTCGCGTTTCTGTTGCCGGCTCTGGCGGTCGGAATCTGGGGGCAGGCGCTGCCGATGTTGTGGGTTGCCGCCAGAGAAGGTATTGGCAAAACGGTCAAACTGGACAAGTTTCAGGCGATCTTTGACGAAGCGATCCCCATGCTGGGAATCCAGTTCGTGATGTTTATCGCCATTTCGATTGTGGCGATGTTCATCGTGATCCGCTATCTCCAACAACGGTCAGTCATCACCGCAGAGGCCTTCGCGGCCGGCGAGCGGGTGCCGCGTTTGATCGTCCATCCGGTGCAGCAGTTGGCGCTGGCGGTTTGTACGCTGATCGGCGTGTCGTTGGTGATGAGTATTTCGATCGTCGAAAACATGGGCGGTTCGTGGCATGACTTTGCCATGGGACGGCTGATGGCAGAATCAAACAAGTACGCCGTGGCGGTGATTGTGCCTCTGGGCGGAACGATCCTGTTTCTGCTGCCGCGAATGCGGGGCGTCTTTGATATCGTGCTGGATGTTGTGAATCATTTTTACTTTCGAGCCACCAACCTGAAAGACTGGCTGGACGATGACGACGAGTTCGACATTCGTGAAACGACGTTTGAATCCGGCGCGCTGTTCTTTTCCCGCCGCGAACAGATCATTGGCCGTGTGAAACGGATTTTGACTCACTACCGCGATGAGTTCAGCCATCGACCCGAACTGGTGCTGGTGTCACACAGTCAGGGTACCGTCGATGTCGCCGAAGCGCTTAATGATCCGGAACTTGAATGGCTGGGAAACAGTTTTGCAAAAGTCTCCCTAGTGACGATGGGATCGCCGATTACGCACCTGTACCAGCATTACTTTGGCCATCTTTATCCGCCGCTGAGCGATCGATTCTGGAAGCCCCTGCATCAAAGGCTCGATCGTTGGGTCAACATCTTTCGTATTGATGACTATGTCGGGTTGGATATTGACTTTGGGCACTTGCCCGCAAACGAGGCCGACAGAGATGCGATGCAACAGAACCACGCGCCGGGCCAGATTGAACGCCACTTTACCCACTGTTCCAACCACCCGGTTGGCCCGCGCGGTCACTCAAGGTATTGGAGTGATGCCGAAGTGCTGCAAATTCTGCGGGAACAGATCTTTGCCCCGCAAAGTGATAGCAGGACCAGGGCCGCGTAAGCGTTTGAATTCGTCGCCGAACTGGCAGACCGCGACGGTTTGTTTGTGAAGCAACTGACCTTGTCGGGTGAACCCGATTTCTTCAGACTTCCGCCGCATTTCAATTCCAGCGATCAATTGTCTTTGAATCATCACCCCAAAACAGGCATTCTTGCTCTCATCGCCGCATGGTTGACGGCGGGGGTGTTGCTTGTCAGTTCCTCTGGATGCGCCCGGTTGGCGCGAGGGACCGATCGTCTGGAACCCAAAGTTCTGACTTCGGAAATCTCCAATCCGGTTGCGATTCCCCAGCTTGACCGCTGGCTGGTGATGGACGAGATCAGCGACGAGATCGATGACTATTTTCGCATCTACCGGGAAGAACGAATCCGCATCGAAAATAATCTTGTGACAGAAGGCTGGATTGAAACGTACCCGGAAATCGGTTCGACGATCCTCGAGCCCTGGCGACATGATTCGGTGCGGGGTTTTGAACGATACCACGCCTCGCTGCAAACAGTCCGGCGATACGCAAAAGTCCGCGTGATGCCGACCGGCGACAGCTACCTGGTCGATGTCAAGGTCTTCAAGGAACTCGAAGACAATCCGCGACCGATTCAGTCTGCGGTCAGCGGAAAGTACTTACGCAACGACACCGCTTTGGATGTCGACGAGGAAGAGATTTGGGAAAACTCTCCAGGTGTCGATTGGATCGAGATGGGGCGGGACATTGCCTTGGAACAGAAGATCCTTGGCAACATCGTCGGTCGTCTCTCGGGTGCCGATGTGTCTCGTCCACCGTCATTTTGAGCAGAACCGCTGTAAAGATTGCCGATAACGGTGACTTTTCCGTTGCTATCGCGTGCCAACCCACTCGATCGAGTGGGTTTTAGTTGCAGTTATTCAGGTTGTTACTAAATTGCATTGAGTAGCGAAGGGTGAGGATAAGCACATATTATGTGCACGATGCGCGTGCCGTTTTCAAGTTTCGCTGCGATCTGAATTATCGAACCGGCAGGAGACCCGGTCGAAATGATATGTCTGCTGTGGCAACGGATGGGCCAGATCGGACACTTGGCCAATGGCCGCAGGGAGAGATTTCGTATGATCACCGCAGCAACATTGAATGCTCACAAGTCAAAAGAGTTGGCGCAGATGGCGCGGGAGAAAGGGATTGCCGGTTGGCATTCGATGCGTAAAGCAGAACTCGTTGGGGCTCTGCTGGATTTGACAAAGAAAGACAGAAAGCCTGTGGGTCGTCGCGCTGCCAAGCCCGTCGGCAAAGCCCGGCAGCCGATCGTTCGGGGGCGTGCGTCTCTGGGCAAGGCCGGCACCAATCGTGTTGAAACCGCGGTCAGCCGCAAGATCCGTGCACAGCGGAAACAGGAAGAGCAGATGAAAGACCTTGCGTTGATCATCGAATCCAGCAAACGACACGAGGCACCCGAAAAAGATCGATTGGTTCTGGTTGTTCGCGACGCGTGGTGGTTGCAGGCTTATTGGGAGATTACCCGTGCTTCGGTTCAGCGCGCCCGGGCGGCTTTTTCTGGCAACTGGCACAACGCCCAACCGGTGCTTCGCCTCGTAAAGGTCTCCAGTTCCGGCAATTCAGGGATCGAAGAAGTCATTCAGGAAATTCCGATTCACGGCGGAATGAGCAACTGGTTTATCAACGTTCAGGAGCAAAATGAAAACTACCGTGTGTTCGTTGGTTACGCTTGCAAAGAAACAGCTAAATTCCATCTGATTTGCAAGAGCAACGAAATTCTGATGCCCAAAGTCGAGGAAGCGACCGACTGTGCGTGGAACGACATCACCAATGATGCCCAGCGATACTATTCGCTCAGCGGTGGCAAGAACCCGACGCTTTCTTCGGCGGATCTGCGAAACGTATTCGAGGAAAAAGCCCGCCAGCCGATGCACATTCCCGCATTCAAGCGACTTGGTTCGGCGATTCATCCTTCCGGGCGAAAGTTCCGATTTGATGTCGATGCTCACCTGATTGTGCATGGGACCACAGAATCGCTGGCTAGCGTCTCGGTAGGTGGTATGCCAGTTCACGTTGAATGCGATGGTACGTTTGCACTGAAGGTCGACTTGCCCGATAAACGTCAAGTCCTCCCGGTGATTGCTTCCAGTCGCGACGGAACCGAACAGAGAACAACGGTGATTGCGATTGAGCGTAACACGAAAGTTATGGAGCCACTGACTCGGGATGTGGATGAGTTCGAATAGTTGGAACGAGGCTCTTCGAAAGAACGGCGGTCGGATTTTTTCGGCCGCCGTTTTTTATTGCGCCCTTTATTCGGATTCTCTTTATCCCGGATTCCCTTTATCCCGGATTCCCTTCATCCCGGATCATTGCGCTCAACTGAACACGTCGACGCAAGAACTTGTTGGGTTGGCTAATCGCCCGAAAGGTCCGAACTGCTGAACTACTGTTTTAACTCAGCGATCTTTTCCGTCGGTACTTTGGCGATGACGGTGTCACCTTTGCCATCCCCACCGGCGATGCTTTGCACGGTCCACAAGTCCAGCAGGTTTCCACCATCGAGTGCGCAACCGCTGTAGTCTCCCCACGGTCCGCCCCCGGTGGCGGCTTTGCCTTCGCCGAGAGAAACCGAAGGACGCAGGGTGCCCTCAGGATCATCGCCGCTGCGAAACGCCAGCCTTGGACTGATGAACATGTCGTCGCCGGTTTCCTGAAAGCCGACCAGAACGTCTTTGCGTTGATTGACCGCGAGCGATGTCTGAATGAAGCTCCGTTTCGAATCAGCGATCAATCCAGACTGAATCTGTTTTCCGTCAAGCGAAAGTTGATGCCATTGAACCGCGGCCCGACCGTCGCAGTTGACGGTTCGCGAAAACCAGAGGCTTCCGTTTTGCAGCACGACATTTTTCGGATTGCGATCCCCGGATGCCGTGCGATTGTCGGTGCCTTTTTGAGGCGACTTGGGCGGAAATTGAATGTACTTCAGGCCGTGCGGCGCGATGCTGATTGTCTCGACGACAGGTTGACCGGCGTCGCCATCTGTTACTTTGGAGATCACAAACGTCTTTGCGGTCAGTTTGAGAAAGTACAGATCGGGCTGGTCGTCCTGGGTGGCGATCGGGTGCCCGAGGTTGGCCTGAAAGTGAAACGCGCTGGCGGGCTGGCCTGTTTTGCATTGCTCCATCGGCATCACGATCGTGTTGAGCTCGCCGCCGGGGTAGCTGTAGCCGATCCATTTTTTGCTGTAGCCAATGGCACCGCCATCGACTCCCTCGGGAATGGAGATCGGGTACGTATTCCAGGCTCCGGTCGGGTCGTCGGTTTCGGAAACCGAGATGTTCACCGGTTTGCGTTTTTGTTTGTCCCAATAGACCCAAAGATCAAACAGGAACACGCCGTTGTTGATGTCGTAGTGCAATTTGGGGTCGATGCCGCCTTCGAACCCTTGCTGCGAGACGCCATCGATGTAGTGGCCTTGTTTGTCAAAGATCGTAAACCCGCTATTGGTCGCGTGTAACACATGTTCGGGACCGACCGCGATTTGGGGATCGACCTGAAGGTTGCCGTCGGTGGCTCCGTCAAAAACCAGACAGCCGCTGATTTGCCGGGGCGATCCGGGCTGCTTGCGCTGCTTTTTGATTTTCGCATGCAGGCTGGCGATCCGTGTTGGCTCGATGAGCTCCTGTTTGGCCGGTTGGATCGTGTCGGTCGTTGTTTTTTCTTCTTGCCAGTAGCAGGTCGCAAGCAGCGGTACGCAGAGAACAATAGCCATGCACAGGTTGGTGTCGGGACGTCGAATCATGGACGGAGCTTTCGCGCGGAATTGAGAATTTGCGTTTGCAGCCGGGTCTGCGAAGTAAGGCTTTTGGTTTTGGTTTTGGTTTTGGTTTCGGTTTTGTTTTGAAGTCAATTTTGTGTTGTAGTTGCTCTTTTAGATTATTATTGATTGATTTTATATCAAAATTTTGCATGTTCTATTCTAGTAAATTATCAGTTTTCAAATATAAGTTTTCAAGTTCTTTTTTCATCTCATCGGATGGATTTTCCCACATTCCTCTTTGTATGGCTTCTAGCATTCGTTCGGACATATCGCGTAGTGCCCATTTGTTATGTTGTTGTATAAAGGCTTGATTTTCTTTGTCTAATAAG
>CALFWR010000118.1 GCA_937928555.1 uncultured Pirellulaceae bacterium | reverse complement strand
AGGCGTGGGCGTCAGAATCAGTTGAAACAGTGATCCGCGAGTCAGACGCGATGAAACGATCGCTGTGGTTTTCATCTACCGGATGATTTACAATTCTTGTTGAATTTCAGCTTTTCCCTTGCTCCTGTTGGCCAGACGTAGAATTAACGCCCGTCGTCGTGAATAATCCGGGGTTGGGGGTGTCGGATGTGGTCGTGAAGTGCGCGATGGTGGTGAGGGTTTCTGGTCGTCTCTGTTGCACTGTTGTCGTGACGGTTGGATGCCCTCCCTACGCCCGCGCGCACCTCGTCGTAACCGCCGCGTTAATCGAATTGTGACTTCGATCGCAAAATGTGGTGGTAGTGCTGGGCGAAGCGATGGGCTTCGTCGCGAACGTATTGCAACAGCCGCAGCGAAAAGGCGTGGCGACTGAGTCGGATTGGTTCCGATTCGCCCGGGCGAAAGATCTCTTCGTTTTTCTTGGCCAGAGAAAGCAAAATCGGTGGCTCGATCTCCAACGCTTCGAAGGCCGCCACGGCGCTACTAAGCTGTCCTTTGCCGCCGTCGATCAGAAGAATGTCGGGAAACATATCCTGCTCGTCGGCCAGTCGCTTGAATCGCCGCGAGACGACTTCGTGGATGCTGCGAAAGTCATCCACGCCATCGACGCCCTTGATTTTGTAACGGCGGTAACCGGGCTTGAACGGCAGCCCGTCGATAAACTTGACCAGGCTGGCAACCGTTTCGCCACCGCCAAGGTGCGCGATATCGACGCCTTCGATCGACCGGGGGATTTCGGCAAGCTTGAGAACTTTCTTCAAACCGGCGAGTCCCTTTTTGGGGTCGATGTGGAAGACTTCGGGTTGCACGTGGGTGTCAAGCTCGCCGCGTTTGTCCAATGACTCAAGCATCTCGATTTCGTCACGCAAACGAGCCGCTTTTTCGAATTGCAGTTCCTTTGAGGCCGACTGCATGTCCTTCTTCATTTCGCGAAGAAGTTTCGTTTTGTTGCCGGCAAGCACCTGATGCAAACGGCGTATGTCTTTGCGATAGTCTTCCTTACTGATCCGTTTGTTGCATGGTGCGGTGCATTGTTTGATGCTGGCCAACAGGCAGGGCCGAAACCATTTCCATCGCTCGTCGTGTTCTTCGATGTCCAGCGAGCAGGTGCGGAATTTGAAGATTCGTTGGAGTACTTGGACGGCACCGCGAAGTTGTCCGGCGCTGGCGAAGGGACCGTAAAGTTTCACGCCCGAGTTCATCGGTTCGCGGGTGACTTCGACGCGGGGAAAGTCTTCGTGGGTCGTGATTTGCAGGTAGGGAAAGGTCTTATCGTCCTTGAGTTCCTTGTTGTGAGCCGGTTGAATGTCTTTGATCAACCGTGATTCAGCCAACAGGGCATCCACTTCGCTGTCACACTGCATGAAGTCCGCGTCGGCGATCAGGTTCACCCAGTCGCCGGTCCGTGAATCGACCTGAGCGGCTTTGAGAAAGTAGCTGCCCGCGCGGGAACGGAGATTGGTGGCTTTACCGACATAGATCACCACGCCGGCCGCGTCCTTCATCAGGTACACGCCGGGCGACTGCGGAAAGGTGCGGACTTTGGCTGCAGTTTGTTGGAACGGAGTGAGTTCGGGGTCGGGCTGCGGAGCGGATTCGTTTTCGGCAACCTTGCCAAGTGCCGCCGGTTTGGATTTGGCTTTTTCCGATTCCGCGTTCTCCGGCTTGTTATTTTCCGGTTTGCTTTTTTTCGATTTCTTTTTTGCCATACCGAAATTCCTGTCGCGCGATTGTCAGAGTTCGGAGGTGTGAGGCGAAATCGGATCCAATGCCGGCGGCTTTTGTGGTGTCGGGAAACGTCTACCCGGGTTTGAGGTTGTGCTTGGATTTGGCCACGGAGCGAACGATCTCGTTTTTCTCGTTGACCAACACAATCTGGGCTTCGTGGCTCTCCATTTCGTCTTCGGAGAATTCGCCGTAGCAGCAGATGATGACAATGTCATCGACTTTCACCAAGCGGGCGGCTGCCCCGTTGATGCAGATCTTTCCCGAACCGGCTTCGCCAGGGATCACGTAGGTTGTCAGGCGATTGCCGTTGGAAACGTTAAGAATATCGACGACTTCGAAGGGTACCATGCCGGCTTCATCGAGCAGGTTGGTGTCGATGGTGATGCTTCCCTCGTAGTTAAGGTCGGCTTGGGTCACGTGGGCGCGGTGAATTTTACAGCGAAGAAGGCGTCGGAGCATGGCGGTTGTCGATGGGGTTTCGAACGAGTAAGCAAAGTATTTTCGGATGTTTTGCTGGCGACCACAAGGTCGGTAGGGTCCGCGTTGCAAACGGCGGTTAAGTCGGCGTTTGGGTGGTGGCGAGAGATTGCCGTGGTCAAAAGTGTGATTGCCGTGGTCAAAAGTGTGATTGCCCTGGTCAAAAGTGTGATTGCCCTAGCGTCCGCACGTGGGAGATTGAGATATTTCAGGTCCATCTGGTTTTGTTGCGGGTGAACATCCCGTGGACCACTGACATCGACAATGAGTGTAGTGGGATTTGCCAGACTTCCTTTTGTTTCGCAGGAGGAATTCTGGCGAATCCCACCACGCCTTTCTGTCCACCCTTTAAATCCGGGAAGGACCATGTTGCAGGCAGAGTGAGGTTGGTCGGTCGTGTTGCGCCTTGGTCAGCGCTTTGGTCGGCGTTTTGATCGAGAGCCTGCTTGTGGCCGAGCGTTGGGTTAGAGTTCGGGACAGACGAGGACTTTCATGCAATTGATTTCGCCAGATTCGAGTTTGCCAAACCATTCGCCGGCTTGCTCCAACGAGATTCGCTCGGAGATCAATGGTTCGACATCGATCGAGCCATCGGCGATCGCGTCCAGGGCTTCGGGGATTTCGGTGCTGAGCAAGGCGCAGGATCCGAGCACGTTCAGTTCACGGGTGACAGCTTTTTGCAGCGGAAAGTTGACTTCGGCGGTGACGTTTCCGACCAACACGCAGGTTCCGCCTTTGCGGACGCTGTCGATGGCAAGGCCAATCGGTGCGCTCGCGCCGACGACTTCGAAAGCATGGTCGGCGCCGCGTCCATCGCAGAGCTGATGAATCTTTTGGGCGACGTTTTCATCGGTGGCCATCATCGCGTGGGTCGCACCGAGTTTGGTCGCCATGTCGAGTCGTTCGGCGACGAGGTCAACTGCGACGATGGTTTTGCAACCGGCTTTTTTGGCCGCCTGAACAACCAGCAAGCCAATCAGGCCTGATCCGATCACGACTGCTGATTCTCCTGGCGTGATGCTGGCGCGGTTGACCGCGTGGATGGCGACGCTGACCGGTTCGGTAAACGCGGCGTGATCAAAGGAAACTTTTTCAGGAAGCTTGTGGACGATATGTTGCGGCACACAAACGTACTGGGCGTACGCTCCATGACGACGAAACTCGCCACAGGAAACCCCCATGACTTGCCGTGAATCGCACAGGTTCGTGTGGCCGGACTTGCAGAACTGGCACTCGTTGCAGAACACGGTCGAATCGAATGTGATGCGGTCGCCGGGGGCAAGTCCAGTGACTGCTTTGCCGGTTTCTTCGACAACACCGGCGGCTTCGTGGCCCATGATGATGGGCGGGATTCGCCTTCCGCTGCTGCCGTTGGCACCGTGGATGTCGCTGCCGCAGATCCCGCAGGCTTTGACGCGAACAAGGATTTCATTTTCTGCCGGCTGGGGAACGGGTTTTTCGACAAGCTCAAAAGTCGAAGCGGCGACAAGTTCCAGGGCTTTCATGGCGTGATTTCAGGCAAAGAAAAAAAATGGCGGAAGTGCATGGGAATCGAACCCACCGACCACATGATTTCCATGCGGCCCTACGGTTTTGAAGACCGCGGCCGGCACCAGCCGAACAAGCACTTCCGTAGCCGAACAGGACAACCTTTCACCAACCGCCGTTTGGTGATTGGTGGTCAACGATCGGCGGTCAGTGATTGATCGCCCCAATTCTACCATTGTGCTGTCACCCGTCACTACCCCCAAATGACGTGCCGTGCGGCAATCGTCCAATGCGAAACATTTCCGAGTTTGTCCGATATTGTGGTTGAACAAGTGGTAGGATCATGTCAGTGGACTTTCGGACAAGTCCGTCTGATTTTTTTCGGACCTCGGTTCGACTTCTTTCTGTAAGCGTTTTTTCTGTCTGGCCAGCCAATTGGAAGGCTGAGTGTTTCCCGGATTGCCCGACTCTTTTGGCAATCTTTGCTTTGTGTTGCTAAATCGTCTGTGCATTCCAGATGTCTTTTCTGCCTGCAATTCAGGCGGCTGATTCGTTTTCGGTGCACTCGAAATGGGGTGAAAGATGAATGTTATCAAGCGGTTTGCCGGGCGATTCACGGCTCGAGGAAGGACGCTGACGGTGGTTGAACAGGCCATGGCGTTGGCCAAGGAAAACAATTCGGACCAGGCGATCGAGCTGTACACGAAAGTCGTTGGCGCTGCCGAGACGCCTCGCGACGTGATGGCGATGGCCAAGTTCAATCGCGCGTTGGCCTACACGGCGATCGACAAACAGCGTGAGGCCAAGCAGGATCTGGATGAGATTCTCGCAATGCCTGAACCACTGACGAAAATCAAAAAGTCTGCCAGTGACAAACTGGCTCGGATGAAGCGAAAAGTTGTCCGCGAAAAGCAGGTGACACGCGGGGGAGACGCCGCCCAGTCCACTGATTCCGGCGGTGGCCATTGACCTTTCTGATTGAGCCAGGAATTCTGGCAATACAGCCCTGGTTGGCGGTGGGGGTCGTCGCAGCGATCTTTCTGCTGATCACGGCGTTGTTTGTCATCGGCTACGGAAGCCTTTGGCTACAGGCGAAGGCGTCGGGCACCAAGGTTAGCATCAAGAGCCTGGTCGGGATGAGCTTGCGAAAGGTGAGCCCACTGACGATCGTCAACGCGCAGGTGATGGCTCGGCAAGCCGGAGTCGAAATCGCGGCGGGGACCGGTTCGAGCACCTCTGTGCTGGAGTCGCATTATCTCGCCGGTGGCGATGTGCGGCGGGTGATCCTGGCGGTGATCGCCGCTGACCGGGCGGGCTTGGACCTTGATTTCGACCGTGCGGCTGCGATTGATCTGTCGGGACGGGATTTGGCCGAAGCGGTTAACACCAGCATTTTCCCAAAAGTGATTGACTGTCCGGATCCGGGGTCTGCAAAGTCCGCCGCAAGTATGAGTGCGGTGGCAAAAGACGGTGTGGAATTGCTGATTCGTGTCAGGCTGACGGTGCGAACGAATCTGGATCAGCTGATTGGCGGTGCGACCGAAGAAACGATCATCGCGCGTGTCGGTCAAGGCATCGTTTCCACGGTTGGGTCGATGGATTCCCACGAGGAGGCTCTTGCGGCACCGAATCGGATTTCAATGGAAGTGCTCGACAAGGGAGTCGCCGCAAATTCGGCTTATGAGATTGTGTCGATTGATGTGGCGTCGATCGAGGTAGGAAGGAACATTGGCGCGAGGCTGCAGACGGAGCACGCGGAGGCCGAGACGCGGGTGGCTCGCGCCGGCGCGGAGATGCGGCGGGCAAGGGCGCTTGCGGTGCAAGCCGAAATGATTGCGGAGGTTGCTGCCAAAAAAGCCGACGTGATTGGTGCCGAGGCCGGGGTGCAGTCGGCCCTGGCGAGGGCGTTTGAGGACGGCCAGATCTTTTCGGAAGACGGAGAGGGGATGGAGTCAGATGACGTTCTGAAGTTCCCGGGTTTTGGGTTTGAGTAGGTTAAGTTGGTTTGGTCGCGGGTTGCGGTGGTTCGAGCGCGCGGGTTGCTGTGGTTCGAGCGCGCGGGTTGCCGGAACGTCGAAAACGCGGTCGACCAATTGGAACACGGTTTGGGCCGCTGAGTTTTCAAATTTGGCAGTGTTTTAACGGCCACTGCGTTTTCTTGGTCCGGCCTACTTGTGAGTCCCGTTTTCTTGGTCCGGCCTACTTGTGAGTCCCATAAGCGGCCGCGTGTCGGCTTATCGTTTTTCGATCGGCACAAATTCTCGCTTTGTTGAGCCGGTGTAGACCTGGCGTGGTCGGCAAATGCGGCTTGTTGGGCAGTTCTGCATTTCTTTCCAATGCGCAATCCAGCCCGGAAGGCGACCAATCGCGAACAGAACCGTGAACATCTCGATTGGAATCCCCATCGCGCGGTAGATGACACCCGAGTAAAAATCAACGTTCGGATACAGGCGACGCTTGACGAAGTACTCGTCCTCGAGGGCGACTTTTTCCAGTTTCTGAGCGATCGCGAAGAGGGGGTCATCGATGTCGAGTTTGTCCAACAGCTTGTCGCATGCCGTTTTGATGATCGTGGCACGCGGATCAAAGTTCTTGTAGACGCGGTGACCGAATCCCATCAAACGGAAACCGTTCTCTTTGTCTTTGGCCATCTTTACGTACTTGTCGACATCGCCACCGTCTTCTTTGATCTGCTGCAGCATGTTGACGACCGCCTCGTTGGCTCCACCGTGCAGCGGACCCCAGAGCGCACAGATGCCCGCAGAGATACTTGCAAACAGGTTCGAGTCGGCGCTGCCGACCATGCGGACCGTTGAAGTGCTACAGTTCTGTTCGTGATCGGCGTGGACGATCAGCAGCATGTTGAGGGCTTCGACGAACGTCGAATCGGCGACGTACTCTTCGCTGGGAACCGAAAACATCATCTGCAAAAAGTTTTCGCAGTAGCTGGCGTCATTGTTCGGATAAACGAATGGCTGACCCAGAGATTTTTTGTGCGAGTAAGCCGCGATCGTTGGCAGTTTTGCGAGCAGTCGGTTGATCGTAATTTCAACCTGCTGGGGATCGTGCGGGTCCAGAGCGTCCTGGTAAAACGTGGAAAGGGCGCCGCAAACGCTGGAGAGGATCGCCATCGGATGCGCGTCACGGGGAAATCCGTCATAGAAGGACTTGAGATCCTCATGCAGCATCGTGTGTCGCCGGATCCCGTCGCGGAAATTCGCAAGTTCTTCATTGGTGGGCAGTTCGCCGTAGATCAGCAAGTAGGCGACTTCCACGAAATCGCATCTGGAAGCGAGGTCTTCGATCGGATAACCGCGATACCGAAGAACGCCCTGCTCGCCGTTAAGGAAAGTAATGCCGCTTTCAGTGGAGCCCGTATTGACGTAGCCCTGATCGATTGTGATCAAGCCCGTTGTCTTGCGAAGCGCACCGATGTCGATGGCTTTCTCGTTTTCGGTACCGACAACAATCGGTAGCTCCAGATCGTGGCCTTCGCAATTAAGTTTTGCGGCGTCTGCCATTTCGCGGTTTCCTGTGCCTGTGGAGAGTAATTTGGATCGAAGGACGGAGTCAGTTGCATCCTTCGATCATCAGTTTAACCTTTTTTTGCACCGTCGGGAACGTGATGCACGCTGTCGATACGCTCGAATATTTTTCGTTCCCGGTGATGCCAATCGATGACAATCGATGCCAGTGGCCGACGTTAGCGCGGTTTTGACTGGGTCTTTTCGCTGACGGTGACCGAAGAGCCTGCCTTTAGCGGGCCGATATTGGAGATTCTCCCGCTGGGCCAGTGGACGGTGAGTTCATCGATCGTATCAGCGGAGCCCATGCTGATGTGAATTACATCGCTATTTTTTGTGCTTAGCCCCTCGCCGCAATCGTGCTGAAGCATGCGGACACGCTGACCGATTCTGACACGGACTTTGGCCCCAAAGGCATCGTGCGAGCTGAATTCGTTGCTGGGTTTTGCCGTCTGGTTGCCGCCGACTAAGCGAACGGTAGCGCTGTTGCCGACGTCGATGGATGCGGCCATGTTGTTTCGTAGCAGTCGAAACCGTGGGCTTTGGTTGGAAATCAATCCGATGTCGATGGCTCCGTCGTTGTCGTAATCAAAAAGTGCAAAACCTCTTCCGTCGGCGCGGAAATCAATCCCCGACGCGAGGGTTGCGTCATCGAAATTGCCATCGGTTTGCAGGAACAGTCGGTTTCGCTCGCTGCCGCTGAACGAATTGCCAACGATTTTCGATTCGCCGTTTTCATCGGGGCCCTGGTTGAAGATAAACAGGGAGTGGTCGAGGCCTTCCCATTGTTCAAGGTTCGAAAATTCGTCTTTTTTGGTAGAGTCCATTCGCACGACCGTGCGCCAAAGGCACGATCACAAGTCCTCGTCGCTGCGAACTTTTTCGGGCGCGGTAAAAAATCCGCTGGGCACGTAGAGGTCTAGGTTCCCGTCGTTGTCAAAATCTGCGAACTGCCCGCCAAAAGACCAGCCAACTTTCGCGACATGCTGGTCCCGGTCGTCAAAGCCAGCGATCTGCGTGAAGGATCCTTCGTCGTTTTTGAACAAAAAGTTCCCACGCGACGAAGCCACGCTTCGCGGGTCGACTTCACCGACCAGTTTGATAATCCGTTTACCGGCTTTGGAGTACATATTGGAAACGTACAGGTCCAAATCGCCGTCGCTGTCAAAGTCGCCCCAGGACGATCCCATTCCGAAACCCATTTTCCCGTTTTTCAGGACCGTATCGTTGACGATCGTGAACTTGGGTTTCATTTCTCCCTGCGGCGTGTCGTTGCGCAGAAACATGTCCGGAGAGAAATCGTTGCAGAGGTAAAGATCCTGGTCGCCGTCGTTATCCCAATCCGCAGTGGTGCTTTGGTAGGTGTTTCGCCACTGCGCCAGTTCATTGCCGACTTCGACGCGTTTGAGTTTGCCACCGTCGTTCATGAGCACAATGTTTCCCGGTCCGCCGCGGTCAACGTAGGGATGTTTTTTGCCGGCCAGTTTGACACGCAAGCGGTCTTTGGGCCGAATGTGCTCGTTTACCCATGTCATCTTTGAGACGTCGCCAAGGATGACGTAGGTGGAAAGGTACACATCCAGCAGACCGTCGTTGTTGATGTCGAAAACGCAACCACTGACGACGAACCGGGCGTACTCCAGTTCGCTGTCGGTCGATTTGTCGTGCCGGTACTTTCCGTTGTCGTTGATGAAATACATGCTGTCGCCCAGGGAGCGCCCGACCAGCAAATCCGCGTCGCCGTCATTGTCAAAGTCTGCAAAGAACGAACAGTTGATGCGGGTGGGAACTTCCGGTGCCACCGTTTCGGTGACATCGACGAACGTTCCATTGCCTTCGTTTCGCAGCATGAGGCCTTTGGCGAAACGGTCACTGAGAAAGACATCGTCGTCGCCATCGGAATCAAAATCGACGATGCTGACGGCGGGGAACTGGTATCCGGATTCCCAGTCATCGAACCAAGGAAAGTCTTCATCGACCGGCCACATGATGTTGCCTTTTTTGATCCGATCGAGCATCAGTTCTTCGTGTGACGAGCGTTGGACGGCGGCAAGGGTGTCTGCGTCGGGAACTGCTTTTTGAGTGACGTCTTTGAACAGTGGCTCGCTGGCCTGGACAATGTCAAAACTCTCCTGCTGCCAACGCTGCACGTACCAGATGCCATCGAGTTGGATCCACTCGATCGTCTGCCGGGCTTTCACGCCGGTTTTGGGTTGCCCGGCATCGTCGCGGATCCGGCCTTCGAAAATGAATTTCATTTCAAAGCGTTTTTCACTGGAGTCGAAGCGGCCGGATTCGACGCCGAACTGACAGTCCGAAAAAGTCTGTCCGTCGCGAAGCGGTTTCCATAGCTGGTCCAGAAAGTCCACTTTGGCGATTTCGGATTTGTCGCCCAGGGGCCAGTGAGCGTGCTTCAGTGCGCGATGGCCGTGGGGGTCGTTCGGTGCGGACAGGAGTTCATCAAGGGTGGTCGACTCGAGCGGAACGTATTCGACGTTTTCGGTAAAGATTTTTTCGACTTCGCCGCGATCGGTGAACTTGCCGGTCAAAAAGTTGCCGACTCGGGACACGAACGGAGCCAGGTCAAGGATTCGCTTTTCGCATTCGATCACTTCGCCAATCCGCTCGGCTTCGGATTCCGCGAGTGTTCGGGGTACAAAAGGGCCGCTGGTGGCCGGTGTGCTGTTTTCGGAAGAGTTGCTTGCCGAAACGTCCGGTGAGGCACTTTTTTTGGCGGGCTGGTCGTTGCAGCCGCTCAGACAAATCAGTGTCGCCAGGCAAACCGACACCACTGCGAAAAGTATTCTGGCTGAAGCTTTGGAAACGGGGCTCAATATTCCTGCTCCGAGTTCGAAGATTGTTAACCCCTTTATTCTAGCCGAATTCCCGTCGATGCTAATCGGTCGGCGGTTCTTTGGGGATGAAAGCTGACAACTTTGGGTTGTGCGTGAATTGATTCGCGCCGCCGCGGTCGCGAGGAAGTGCAATGCGAGAAATGGCGACGTAGCGCCGCGCTGCCAGAGAGTCGCAGTTGGCCGGGATTCGAAGATTTTGGGTTCAGCGGTTCAAGGCACCGGTTACCACCCAGGGGTTGCCATCGATTTCGACGTGCCTGTTGGCAAAGCGAAGTGGCTTGCCGCCGGGCATGGGGTTGGCGATTCGAACCGCGATCCTGTCGCCGTGGCCAAACTTTCCGTCCAGCTCAATCTCGTGATCGGTCGCGGCATCGGGAAGGATCGCCGGTAGCCCAATGTTGACGGTGGTTTCCGATTGAATCAGACCGTTTTTGTCGACAATGGCAAGCGTCAACGGCCAGTCGTAGTAAAACGGCGCCACGCCGCCATTCTCGATTTTGAGGATGGCTTTTGCGCCGCGGTCGTTTTTGCTGACAGTGATGGACTTGATGTGCAACTCGTAGCCCATCAAGGAGGCTGCGTGCATCGCATTTTCGCGCCGCTTCGGTGTCGCTTTGCCTTTGCTTTGTCCGAACATGCCGCTGTCCATCAGCCAACTGACATGCGTCTGTCGCACGCACTTGTCGAACTCCTGACCGGCAGGTGCACAACTGTCGTCATCAAAAATGCAGCCCCAGACTTCGGGGCGAATTTCGCCGCCGATCATCCGCGTCTTCCAGGCGTTGAGTGTGCCGGCCTGCTCCATCGTGTTCAAAAAGAACCACGAATCGTCTTGCTTGCCGGTTTTGATCGTGGCCCAAGCGAAAGAATCGTCATGGTAGCCAAAGTTGGAATCCGAGTTCTTCACGTAGTGGACATTTTCGTCGCCGGCGGGGTAGCGCATGAGGACTTTGGTTTGGGTGAAGTTTGCCGCAAACTGATCCATCACGTGCTGCTGGTACCTCTTGCTGGCGAAAAGATCGTCCCGCGGGTAGCTGTGCCACTCTCCCCAGTGGCCAAGGATTCCCATCGTGACGCAGGCGATTCGCGGATCGCCATCGTATTTTTTGCCAAGCGCGACCAGAAATTGGTCGATGGCTTTTTGAAGATTCGGGTCGCTGTAGTTGGGGGCGTATTGGATGTGCCCGTCGTGCTTCCACTGGGTGATTTTGAGGCCCTGGTCAAGCAGGAATTTTGGAACGCCGGACTTCAAGGAGGGATACTCGAGGTAAACGCGAAAGGTCAATTGGCAGCCGCGAGCGGAAGTTTGCCCCAGCCATTTTTCCACGGGCTTCCAGTCGAACTGGTTGTCGCCAGTCATCAGATCCGCAAGGGCGAAGTAGTGAAACTCCATCGAGTGCGGAAAGATTTCGGCGTTGTATTTTTTGAAGTATTCCTTTTTCTGTTCGTGGGACAGATTCGGATCCAGCCGGGGCATTCCGCTTGCGTAAGGCACGAGACCCTTGAGCGGATTGTCAGCAGGGGCTTGTTCGTATTGCAGTTGCCATGTTTGGGCTGCGGTGAGGCTGGTGAAAAGGCAGCAGATCGAGAGTGCGATTGTGAAGAGAATTGGTTTCATCATCGACTCGCATGGAACAGTTGGCAGGGTAACCGGGCAGCATTATACGTGTTCACAGACGCGGTGCATCAATTTATCGCGCTGCAAATCCAGAGGCTTAATCCGCGCAGGGTCAGGGCGATGAGTCCAATCGCGAGGGTGGCGGGGATTGCAAGCAGGAGCGATTGGCCAAAGCCATAAAGCGGCAATCCGATCCAGGCGATTGTCAGGGTGAAACCGACCGGGAGCACGATTCCAATCATGGCCATTCGTTTGGCGGAAGTCGTTGACTTCATTTTGGCTAACAGAAACAGGCCAAGGACCAGTCCCGATCCGGCGACGATTGAAATGCCAGTTAGCAGCAAGGCGGCCGTTTGCAGGGAGAAGGTTTCTTTTGCGACGAACGTTGCCGTTGCCAGGCCAAGGCTGAACGGAAGGACCAGGGCGAGCAGGTCAACGGTTTCTAGTTTGGCGAATGACCATTGCCGCAAGTCTTCGATCGCGGCAAAGGGCGAAAAGATGGCCCACGCGATCATGTAGGAGATGGCCATGTAGAAGAAGACAATGATTTCCATGGTGCGTGAAATGTAGCGGCAATGCGCGGATGGGCAAAGTACGGACTAATGCTCAAAAAGTCACTGCCAGGCTACTGAAAGGGCCGGATACAATGGGTACCTGGTTCGGAGTTGTTCCTTTGTGAAATGAGTGCGACATGCTTTATTTGGTCAGTGGTGCATCGCGGTCCGGCAAGACGATGATCGCAAAGAGGATGCTTGAGGAGCACGGAATCCCATGGCTGTCGCTTGACTGGATGGTCATGGGGTTCACCAACGGCATGCCCCGGAACGGGATCCATGACAAACTTTTCCCGGACGAAATTGCGGTGAAAATATTGCCGTTCGTGGAAGCGATGTGCGAAAGCATGCTGTGGGCTCGACGCTTTGCCAGTGTCGAGAGACGTTCGATCTGCCAACGCCTGGAGACTTTGGATTGATCTTCTTGACATCACGAGTGCTCACGCCGTGCATCAGCGCCGTCACGATTGAGGCTTGTAACTGACTTGGATCGCGAGCCGCTTTGTAAGTCGCCAGGACAACTTCTTCGCTGCTGCCGTCTTCGTTGAGCTTGCGAACACGAGGCCGAATGATGTCTTCGCGATCTCCTTCATGGAGGACGCTGCCGCTGCTACTGCCGGCTCGAAAATGATCACCATCGGAAGGTTGATGCTTGGGGCCGCAAAGTTCGCTAACTTCCGACGCCATGACATCACTGATCATCTGGCGAACGAAACCCCGGAGGTGATCTCGAAAGATCTGTCCAGCGTCTTCAGAAGAAACTTGCCCGAGTGTTTGGTAAAGGTTAAAGTCCATCATGGTCTCCCCATCGGCTGCTAGCCGTAGTGGCAATTTGCAAGCTCGGGGACACTGCCGAAAACAAAAATGCAATTTGGAGTGCCTGTGAACACGGCCCGAATTATGGGTGGCCCCGATCATCGAGCCCCGATCATCGAATACTAGAACCAGCCGGTCGTGGAACATGTCCAGTGAAAAATGACGGTCAACCATCATTTTATTCCAGCCGCGACTGTGTCATAGTTAACCAAAAGCAGCTTGGAATGCCAACTTTTCAACTTTCCAGAAGTTGCATTGAACTTCGCTTTTTGAAAAACGTAAAATGCAGTTAGAGTGCTGATTGTTCATCAGGGCTGAAGTTCTGACTTGATTTTTCAATTAGGCCAGTGAGTACTTCCGAACGACGTGAACGTTCTTTTTTATGACTAAACTGCGGAAACAACTGATCGTACTGGTAACGACCTGTTCGTTGCTGTTTGCGTCGATGAACGCGTTGCTGCACGAGCATCATGGTGCCAGCGGTTCGTGCTGCAGTCATGGTCATGCCTTACGCGTCGCCGATTGCGAAGATCATGGGGACAGTGGCCATTCGCATTGTTGTGGTTCAGGCCACGACTGTGTCGCCGACGCCAGCCTGGATCATGTTCAGCAATCTGAATTTTTTGCTATCAGCCAGGATCTGTCTGGCAACACCCAGCACGACGGCCCATGTGCCCTGTGTCGCTTTTTGACAGAACACTTCACCCAACTGGAGGTGTTCTGCCACATCCCGCTCGATTCTTCGGTCATCAGTCTTGTTTCTGTGGAAACTGAAGATGTTCAATCGAGCATTTCTCTTGGCTATTTTCTTCGTGGCCCACCGCAAATTTGAGTGTCCTAGTACGACGTATTCCCTCTTTGTTCCGATTGAAATGCGTTTGCGCGCGCTTCGTCGGGATGTCAGGCAATATTTTATCAAGCCGGCATCGCGGGAGGGAGTTTCACCGCTTACACCGTCACACCATTCTCTCTTTTCGCACACGGATAATTCCAAACCTGTGCTGACAAGGATGGCTGTGATATTGATTCCATTCAAACAACCGCTCATTTTTGCAAAGAAATAATTGATGATTCATACAAAAAAAATATCCCGTTCTGCATTTACTCTCGTTGAACTCCTGGTGGTAATTGCCATCATTGGCATTCTGATTGGCATGTTGTTGCCAGCTGTGCAGCAGGTCCGCGAAGCAGCTCGTCGCACCCAGTGTCTCAACAACGTGCGACAACTCGGACTGGCCATTCTTAACTACGAAAGTGCACATCAGGAATTGCCTCCGGGTTGGTCAACGATCGACATCACCGACCCACTTTCCGACAACGGCTGGGGTTGGTCGGCGTTCATCCTGCCGCAGATCGAAGGCATAAACCTGCGAAACCAACTTGAGTTCCGCTTGCCGATCACCGACCCAAGCCACGTTGATATATTGCAGGAATCGATTCCTGTATTCCAGTGCCCGTCGGAAGTCGCTCCTGAGATCGTTGACCTCAATGGTGAGACGACCGATTCGACTGCTCCTTTTGTCGGGGGAGCTTTACCGGTTACCAGTAATCCCATCATGGTTGGGCGCAGTAACTATTCGGGCATGTTTGGAAACGAAGAAATTGACGAGGACCCCGCCAACGGAGCTGGTGCATTTTTCGCCAACAGCAACGTTGAGCTCGGAAGATTTACCGATGGCCTCAGCAACACAATCATCGTCGGCGAGCGGCGACTGGATTTGGGCGCTGTTTCCTGGGTAGGCCTTGTTCCCGGCGTGCCGGAAGCCGCTGAACGCATCGTCGGCGCGGCTGACCACGCACCCAATGACGCCGATGGCGGTTTTGAAGACTTTGCCAGCTACCACCCTGGCGGTATCAACGTCGTCCTGGGTGACGGGTCAGCACACTTTGTTGCCAGCTCGATCGATGAGGATGTCTTCCAAGCTCTTTCCACGATCAATGGTGGCGAAGTCGCGTCCATCGACCAATAGGCAGTCGAAAAGTTAATCGCCAATCGCGTTTGCGCGGCCTGTGCGGCGCAAACGTGAACTGGCCAATTCCTGCGGACAACGCTCAGGTCCGGTTTCGTTCCCGTTTAGTTTGCGTTACTCGACTGAATCAACTTTGAAAGTCCAAGCGAACTCGCAAGGCATTCTTGACGGGTTAACCGACGGCATCGTTATCGAGACACCTGCGTCGGTTTGTTTCCAGTCCAGCTTTCCGCCGCCGAGCATCGTGACGGTCGCGCCTTCGGAGGCCGTAATGCCTTTGAGGACTAACTGCCCGTCCGGGAAGACGGGGCAGATCGCGTAGGGAACGAAAACGGCGACAGGTCCAGGGAACGAAAACGGGGGGGAACGAAAACGGGGACAGGTCCAGTTATTGACAAGTTTGGCGTTTTGGGTAGCCTAATGTCATGCCCAGAACCGCACGCCACGCTCCCGGAGGAATGGTCTACCACGTACTCAATCGAGGCGTCGGGAAGCAGAAGCTGTTTCATAAAGACGAGGACTATCTTGCCTTTGAACGAGTCATTGTCGAAACGCTGGAAAAACGGCAAATGCGAATTCTCTCGTATTGCCTGATGCCCAATCACTGGCACTTTGTGCTTTGGCCGGAAAACGATGGAGATCTCGGGGCGTTTATGCAGTGTCTGACCGTGACTCATGTAACTCGATGGCAGAAACACTACAACATGGTCGGATACGGCCACGTGTACCAAAGCCGCTACAAGTCGTTCCCCGTGCAGGATGACGTATACTTCTTTCAAGCCATGCGTTACGTGGAACGAAATGCTCTACGAGCCAATCTCGTCTCCAAAGCCGAGAATTGGCAGTTCGGCAGTTTGTGGATCCGGCAGTTCGGGACGGCCAAAGACAAAGCAATGCTCTCGAAGTGGCCGCTTCCTCGACCACGAAAATGGGTTAACTTTGTCAATGAGCCAGCGAGCGAGAAAGAACTGGATGCTCTTCGGCGAAGCTGTGTTCGCGGCACGCCTTACGGTGATGACGATTGGATGAAGGAAACGGCCAGGACCGACGTAGCCATGCCAGGTTTTCAGCAAGTTGCCGATGCCGTGTTCGTTGTTCGTCCTCGCGATAAGTGTCGAGGACTTCGGTCTAATTCTGGTCAACTCCCGCTTAGTATCAATCGATTCCTGGATGTCGAACGACTGTCAGCCAAAGCTACGTTTGGGACTCGTTGCCTCGTCCACTACGGCATCTACTCCAGGCCGTAGCCGGATAATTCTGTGTTTTGCAGTTTGGCTCGTGCCGCAGCTTCTTTCAGTTTGGCGACCACGAAGTGTTTGTGGTTCGCAACAGCCTGTTCTGTGATGTCCAGGCGTTTTGCTGCGTTCTTGTTGGCCCAGCCCAGGACGAACAGCAGTTCGATGCACTGCAGTCGTTCCATCTCGCCTTTGGCCTTCCACTGTTCAATCAGGCCGGCCAGACATTGAGCGATCACTTCTTCTTCGCCGCCCTTGCGTTCGTGACTGCGCATCATGCTTGATGCGACTCGGGCTTTGCCCTGTGGTTCGTACCGGCCGCCAGTCGAATCGCCCGGCATCAATGGAACCGTGGGTCGCCGACCTTCGCGCCGCAGTACATCGGTCAGCTTGTGGGCGGCGATGGAGAACAGGTAGGTCTCCAGTTTTGTTCGCTGATCGTAGTTGGGAAGACTGATCAGGAACCCAAGAAACGTCTCCTGCACAACATCTTCGCTTGTTGCCCGGCTTCGCAGGCGGCTATCGACGAACGCCAGTAGACGGCCTTCGTACTGAGCAATGCATTCGCTCCAGGCAGCTTGTTCGCCGGTGCGAATACGTTCGATGAGTTCCAATTCTTCTTCGCGCGACACGTCCTGGTTCCCGTCTGGCTATCTAACCGGTTTGTAGTTTAGCAAAGCAGACTTGACGTGTCTCATTGGGCGTTGCCCGGCCAAACGACGCATTTCCCACCAGACATCGAGGCCAGCTTTGACAAGACTGCCCGGCTAGCTGATCGGTCATTGTCCAGTTCAATAACGTTGACTCGCCCGGAAACGTTCCTGAACAGGCGAGCCAGACTCTGAAGGTCGGACTCAGTATCGAGCTCGGTATCTGCGTCGCGAATGAGGATAATCTGGTCGGGGTCAAATGATTTCAGATTGTTGATGGCGTTTCTGGGGAGCACGGCTTGGGCTCTATTGGTGAAGCACCTGGCTAACGTCTGCCTGATGGTCCGCGTGCGGGGATTCCGGCTTTTTCTGGTTAGCTTCAGGCCCTGGTCAGACTCACAGAACACCCGATAGTCAACATTCTCGAACCCCGTAACACACCGGTTGATCTCTTTGGCAACGGATTCGATCTTGTTGCCCTCAGCGAACCGGTGGTCACCCAGAACCACGAAACCGATGCGGTGACCGCTTAGCGGTATGCCGGCAAACTGTGACATCCGCATCGGGTCAGATTGATGAGCAGTGCGATGTTCTTCGCTCTCTCGATGTCGATGACCATTCGAGTTGTAATGGTGATTAGACTGACTAAACGCTTCTGCTCCGGCAATCGTAGAAGTAATTCCCAGACCGGCAGCCGTGATCAACGAAGCGAACCGGACTGTACGACGCAGGAAGCCTCGCTTTTCGATTCGCAGGTATGTCGCGAACAAAGCGATCGCGGCAGTCAAGCCGCCAAATACGAACGTAACGCTTTCCAGCCGTCCATCGGAAACTTCCTGCTTCCACTGACGGTAGATGGCAGCGTTCGCTTGTGGGCCAGCGTCGACCTGCATGTAAGTTACGTAAGCCGTGTCGGGAAGAACTTCTTTCGGTTTGAAATCTGTTCCCGCAGTCAGGTTCCAGGGAATCTCACCGGTGTATTCTCGGGTGACGACATTGTGAGCGAGTGTTTCAATGTCCGGTTGCCAGGTTCCGACGCCATTGTGTTCTTCGCTGTACTGGTTCATCAACATCTGAGTCGCCTGGGCCAGCGCCCGTTTACGAGCCGACTTCTTGCTGGCGGATGGCCCACTCTTCACGACGTTCGGGTCTTTGGCCCAGGTTGGTGCGTCGGCCGGCAGTTTCCCGATAGCCATCAGGTCTGAGTCAGCTTTCTCGGCTACCAGATCCATAGTGGACTCTTCCTGCATCGGTCCCTCAATGGCAGGAAGCTCAGCCAGAGTCGATTGGTAAGTGGCATC
>CALFWR010000117.1 GCA_937928555.1 uncultured Pirellulaceae bacterium | reverse complement strand
ACAAGAAAATTGAGTCATCCGGTAGATGAAAACCACAGCGATCGTTTGATCGCATCAGAGCAGCGGATCACTGTCGGAACTGAGTCTGACGCCCACGCCTCGTGAATAATCCGGGGTCAACAGTTTTTGAACGAATGCTGTTTGTTCGCGTATGGCAATTCCCATTTGGTTTGACGTGACTTCGTAAAGACTGCTACCATGCGTCTGAGCGATTTTACCATGTGGCAGAGAATTGGTTTGTAGGGGAAGGTTCCCTTGAGAACGAAAAAAGAAATCGCCCGTGATATTGCCAACGAGGTCAACCTTTCGCAATCCAAAGCGATGCGGATCGTACAGTTGACTCTGGATTCGATCGTTGACGAGTTGGTCATGGAAGGACGCATCGAGTTGAGAAACTTTGGTGTATTCGAGGTCAAAAAGCGCGCGGCCAAAATGGGCCGTCACCCCTCGACCGGAGCAATGATGGAATTTCCGGAGAAGATGGTGGTTTCTTTCAAAGCCGGTAAGGGCATGGAAAACCGGGTCGCCCGCCGCGCCGCAAAAACGCTCAGCGAGGCTCGCGAAGAAGCCCTCGAACGCGAGCGTGCTCAAGCAAAAGAAGAAGACGACTCAAAGCCGTCCGAATGAGCCAAGCTGGGGTCGAGGCTGCTGGCGAAGTTGCCCGGCAGCGATCAGGATCAAGACAACTTTCGCTCGGCGTGCGATTCAGAGTAAAATGGTGAAGGTCTTTTTACTTTTCGATTGGTACCAATGCCAAACATTCTTAGAAATTTGCCGTCCGTCAGTCAGCTTCTTGAGAGCGAACCGCTGAAGAAGATGGTTCAAACGATCAACCACGGAGTCGTGGCTGACGGCGTGAGAACTTTTTTGGATGAACTTCGGACGCAGGTTTCCACGGCAACCGAAGAGATGCCGATTCCGACGCCGACCGAAATGGCAGAAAAGATTGCGGACTGGCTCAGGAACGAAGACCAACCTTACCTCCGTAAAGTCATCAACGGGACGGGAATCATCCTGCACACCGGGCTTGGTCGGGCCCCGATCGCCACCGCGGCCATGGAGGCGGTTCTTGATATTTCGGCGGGCTACGCGAGCGTCGAAATTGATTTGGCTTCCGGGGAACGTGGGCAGCGAGTCAAAGCGGTGGAAAGGCTGATCTGCGAGTTGACCGGGGCAGAGGCTGCTTTGGTGACCAATAATAATGCTGCCGCGACTATGCTGACGCTTTCGGCGATGGCCAAGGGACACGAAGTCATTGTTTCGCGAGGACAGTTGATCGAGATCGGTGGCAGCTACCGGCTTCCCGACGTGATGGAGTGCAGCGGTGCAACGCTAAAAGAGGTTGGCACGACCAACAAGACGCATCTTTACGATTACGAGCGAGCGATCGGTGAAGAGACCGGCGCAATCCTCAAGGTCCATCCGTCGAACTTCGAAGTCGTCGGATTTACCAAAACGGTTTCCACTAGGGAATTGGCCGCTCTGGCCAGCAAGCACCGTTTGCCGCTGATTGACGACATTGGATCCGGTGCGTTGATTGACTATGAACAGTTTGGGTTGATGAACGAGCCAGTTGCCGGGCAGAGCATTGCCGATGGCGCCGATGTGATCCTCTTTAGCGGCGACAAGCTGATCGGTGGCCCGCAGTGCGGAATTGTGGCGGGCAAGAAAGAGTACGTGCAGCGAATCCTCAAAGATCCGTTGATGCGTGCGATGCGAGTCGGCAAGATGACTTTGGCGGCGCTTCACGCGACGCTGTTGTTGTATCGCGATGCGGAAAAGGCCAAGCAGGAGGTGCCTTTGTTGCGGATGCTTTCGATGCCCGTGGACAATCTGAAACTGCGTGCCGAAAAGATCGCCAGTCAGCTTTCGTCCAGCCCGCATGTATCGGCTTGCGAGCCGGTGGAAGAACAAGCGATGCTTGGCGGTGGCAGCCTTCCAGATCAGCGGGTGCCCACCTGGTGCGTTGCCATCACGCCGGCGACTTCAGCGGACGCGTTGGCTGCGAAGCTCCGTGCCGGTTCGCCGGCAGTGATGGGCCGAGTCCACAAGGATCGGTTTTTGTTGGACATGCGGACGGTTTCGCCCAGCGAGGACCTTGCGGTGGTCAAAGCGTTTGAGGGGCTTGGTTCGGCGAACAGTTAATGCGGCCAGTGATCGGGTCGTGTGTGCGCCGCTAGACGTGCGGCCTTCGGTGCGCAGCACGATTAGTCCCGCAGTGACAACAGGATCGTGCCGCGCGTGTTTCATATCGCCACGTCGTGGCTTGGATCGCGGAGCATTCAGGTGATCGTGAAGTCTGATCAGGGCGATTGCCGGAACGGCGGACGGACTGAGAGACCGGGATGTGTTCAGATCGTACGGGATCGGTTGGTTCGTTTTGAGTGTCGTGGCGGTTCACGTCCTTGGTCCGGCCTACTTACCCCGGATTATTCACCAGGCGTGGGCGTCAGAATCAGTTCCGACAATGATCCACGACACTGATGCGATGAAACGATCGCTGAGGTTTTCATCTACCGGATGTTTCACATTTCTTGTTGAAATTCAGCTTTTCCCCTGCTCCTGTTGGCCAGACGTAGAATCAACGCCCGTCGTCGTGAATAATCTGGGCTTACGTTACGCTGTCTTTCCAAAATGATTTGACGGTGTTGCGGATCCATGCTTCGGTGGTGATGCCGGCGCCGATGGCTTTGGCGATGGCGTCGGGGGTCGAGTCGGTGGCGCTGCGGGCGAAGTCGAGGCCTTTGTTGGCAGACTCCAACGCCATTTTGAAATGGCCTTCGGGAGTGGCTTTGGCCATCGTGGAAGCAACAAAACCCATGAGCTTGAACGAAACGTCCAGCGGAACCACGGCAAGGTCCAGAGCTTCGGTGGTCGAAGCAGAGGCAAGCTGTCGCGAGATCCGAGTCTCGAGTGACCTGACGTCGTACTTCAGTACTTCTTCAATCGCATCGACGGTTTTGGTACTTTCGGTCTGCCGGTCCAAATCATCGAGTCGAGCGATGCCACCTCGCCAGGTCCGGATCCAGTCTTCGCCGCCACCGACCCCGCAGAGACCAAGTGCAATCGCGGCGTGAGAAGCAATCGCGGCCGAGGCCTCCGAAGATCCGCTCAGCGCGAGCCCTTCGATTTGGCGGCTGTTTGCCAGCAGCAGAACGAATGCTCTTTGATCAAGACTTGCCAGAACGCTATCGGTGACGTGCTTTTCGAGGTCGAGATTGGCGACAGTTGAACGGAGCCGGCAAAGTCGAATCAGTGAGAAAGCTGTTTCGGCGTCGAAGTCCGCTCGCTTCACCGGAGTGCCGGGCACGCCCAGAGCATCGTCAATTTGCGACGTCACCGAGGCCGGAATCAGGAACATCCCTGCTTCGACGGCAGTCACGGAGGCAATCGCCGCGGTCGAAGCGCCTGATGCGACGCCAAGCAACTCCGAGGAAAGGTCCAGCAGTGCGATCGACAATGCGAGGCCCGCAAGTTCACCCGCAACGTTGGTGACTGTTTGCGCCGTTCGATCAAGAAATCCGACTTGTTCGAGATAGCGAACGCTGGGCGGCAGTTCGACAGCGTGAGCGACGACGGCGGCAAGTTTGCCGGGGTTGGAGCCGAGCCACGATACGAAAAATGAACGAAGCAGGGCTTGTTCCTGCTCGGTGGTTTTTTTGTCAGACAGGGACTTGCGAATGGCTGCCACAACCGGATCCTGGTCACTGATGGTGCCCCGAATGGTTTCTGAAAAGCCAACTGACCCCAGCATGCCAGTTCGGGGAGCTTGCTTGCCAGAGCGGGCGACTACCGGAAATTTGAATTTCTGCATGGCCTTGATTCGACTTTCGGAATTGTTCTTTTTCTTTGTAAATTTGGGAGAAATCGAAACCCGAAGCGTGAGCGAGGCACCGTAATTTCCTCGCTCACGCGTCGGGCTACCAAAAAGTGGGAAAGTCGAACTTAAGTCCTGATATGGAAAAAGAAAGCGATCTGAGGATAGGTTGTTCGTGCGATTTGGTCGAATCCTGGCAATGTTTTATGCGATTTGCCAAAACAGCTGGTGAGGGCTTCCTGCGATTCCAGCCGTCACTACGATTGCGCCGTGAAGGGGCCGGTGAAACGATGCTCGGGGCGGGGGAAACCCAGTTGCTTGTCGACAAAGTTAATCAGCGTTTGGCCTTTTTCGAATCGTTCGAAGTTCTGAGAGAACAAATCGATCGTGCGGGGCACGCGGAATGCTGACTGGGCGCCGATGTGTGGCGTGATGATGACGTTCTCGAAACGCCAAAGTGGGCTTTGAGGATCAATCGGTTCAGGGTTGGCGACGTCGATCCCGACGCCCGACAGATGGCCGTTCTTGATGTGACGAATCAAAGCGGCTTCATCGACAACGCTGCCGCGTCCAACATTGATGAAGTAGCTACCCTGCTTCATCGTGGCAAACTGCCAGTCGGTGAGAAGGTTTTCGTTTTCACGACTAAGCGGAAGGGTCGCGATGACCACGTCGCAGCTTACCAACAGATTGTCCAAGCGGCTGTCAGGAAGAATCCTCTCGGCCAGATTTTCGTAGCCCGGGACGACTGTCGATTCGGGAAACTTGTCGGTGGCAATGATTCGTTTGGCCAGCGGCCGCAGCGTTTTGGCGATCTGCTGTCCGTTGCCGCCGTAGCCGATGATGCCAACCGTTTTTCCAAACAGTTCGTCGGTGGGGCGGCGGACGTACTCGCGCTTTCCGCTTGCGCGAAAGAACGTGGGCAGACTGCGAAGCAATCCCATCAGCAGTGCCAGTGAAGTTTCCGCGACCTGAGGAGCGAACAGCCGACTGCAGCCGCTGACGGGAATGTTCGAAGCGATGACTTCGGGAGTCAGGCAATGATCAAGGCCCGCGGCGGAGGACTGAATCCACTTGAGCTTGCCCTGAGCGACGACCGCTTTCCAGTCGACAGGAGTTTTGGCGTGCCCGAAAAAGATGTCGGCCTTCATAATGTCAGCCCCAATCGACTCCTGGGAAGCGACGATGACCTCGTATTTCTCCCGCGCCAGATCGGTTACGGTTTTCACCTGCTCGGGGGAGATGGGAAAGCAGGTTACGATGCAGGGTCGTTGGTCCATAAGTTGCTTTGAATCGCCATGGTAAATGGAAGAAGCGACAATATAATTGGTTTCGCTATCGATCAAAACGCCGGAGCCACCGTTGAGCAATGAACCTTTGACACTGAAGCAGGCTCAGGAGAAAGTCGATCAGTGGATCAGTGAAATCGGAGTCAGGTACTTTTCAGAGCTCACCAATTTGGCTCAGCTGGTCGAAGAAGTCGGAGAAGTAGCGCGAATCATGTCGCGGACTTACGGCGAACAGAGCTTCAAGGACTCGGACGAGAAAGGCAGTCTGAGCGATGAATTGGCGGACGTGTTGTTCGTGCTAATTTGCCTTGCCAACCAGACAGGCATTGATCTGGATCAAGCTTTCCGCAAGAACCTCGAAAAAAAAACCAAACGTGATGCCGATCGGCATCGGAACAACGAGAAATTGAAATCTTCCTGCCAGGAATCTGAATGAGCATCACTGTTATGCGGCAAATCCGGTTTTGCGCCGGCCATCGCCTGTTGAACCACGAGGGCAAATGCGCGAACCTTCACGGGCACAATTACCTAGTTGAGTTCCACGTGACCGGTCACGAAGTCGACGAACTGGGACGTGTGGTGGATTTTTCGGTGATCAACAAGCTGTTCAAGGGCTGGATTGACGAAAACTGGGATCACGGTTTCATTCTCTGGGATCAGGATCGCAACGCCATTGATGCACTGGAAAAAGTGACACCGCATCGCATCTATGAATTGCCTTACAACCCGACCGCTGAAAACATGGCGCGGTATCTGATGCAGCAAATCGGACCAAAACTGATTGCCTCGATAAAGGGTTATGACTTGAGATTGAGCAAGGTCGTGATGTGGGAGACGGAAAAGTCTTCGGCGACGGTGACCGTTGACGTGAGTCGCAACGAAGCCGACGCAAGGCTGCAGATGACCAACGGATTTCGAAACTGGGAATAGCCGCAGGTCGATTGCACTGAAGTAGGGCAAGGTTCGATCTGCGACAGGTTCGATCTGCGGTTCGATCGTTTGATGATAGACGCGGTTGGCGAACGTGAAGCTTTTTTACTCCGACGTGTTCGAATTGCCTTTGCCGGCAGGGCATCGCTTCCCGATGGCAAAGTATCGCCTGCTCAGGGAACGGGTTGAGCGCGAATTGGTTCCGCAGGGCGCCCAACTGCTGATTCCTCCCGCGGCGACGGATCGTGAAATCCTGCTGGTGCATACGCGGGAGTATCTGGACAAAGTCAAATACGGAGGCCTTTCGCAACTTGAACAGCGGAGGATTGGATTCCCCTGGTCGGTGAAGATGGTCGAACGTTCCAGACGCAGCACCGGCGCCAGTATCGCTGCGGCACGGGCGGCAATGGAACAGGGCGCCGCGGTCAACATGGCCGGCGGAACCCATCACTCGTTTGCTGATCGCGGGCAGGGTTTTTGTATTTTCAATGACGTCTGCGTGGCCGCGAAAGTCCTTCAACAGGAACACGCAATCGAAAGGGTGCTGGTGGTCGATTGCGATGTCCACCAGGGCAACGGGACGGCGGCGATCACCAAAGACGATCCGTCGATTTTTGCTTTCTCGGTCCAATGCGAAACGAATTTTCCGTTCCAAAAAACCAACGGCGATTGCGATGTGAACTTGCCGGCGGGCACCGGAGATGCGGTTTATTTGGCTCGTCTGCGGGAGGCACTGGCGGATGTCTTCTCTAACTACCAGCCGCAATTTGTGTTTTATCTTGCCGGAGCGGATCCCTTCGAGGGCGATCGTCTGGGGCAACTGAGCCTGACGATTCCCGGTTTGCGACAGCGCGACCAATGGGTGCTTGATCTGTGTCAGCGACGTGGGATTCCGGCGGCGATATCGATGGCTGGCGGATATGCCAAGGCAATCGAAGACATCGTCGAGATTCATTTTGGGACAATTGAGTCCACCTTGCGGATTCAGAAGCGATTTTTGGGGACGTAATAACTGTATCGGGGCAGGATTCCTGTTATTCTGTCAAGCTGTCCCATTCGTACACCCCACGGTTTCAATTGGTGTTTGAGAAAATCCACCAAAGCATCGACCTTTCGCCCGCCATCCGGGCGTTGGAAATCGGCGAATACGAAAGGGCACTTTCGTGGAGCGAGCAAGCCGTCGATCAGTACTGGAAACAAGGCGACCCAAGGGCCGGAGACGCGTTTGCGGTCTACAGCCTGGCCAGCCGCGCCGGTGGCCGCCGCGAAAGTGTGTTTCGGGAGCTTGGTGACCTTCCCGACCAATGCGTTTATCGTTTGACGAAAGCAACGCTGGAGTTGGCCCGGGAATTTAGCAGCAACTGGTGTGTTGAAGCGTTGAGTGATCTTTGGCTTCTGCTTGGACAGCGGTATGGCGAAGACAGCAAACTGGCGTGTCAGGTTAAAGCCGCAATTAAGGAAAAGTCGTTTGACTTTGACCCGGCAGCGTCGGTCGACCCCCAATTGGACGCCAACCGAATCGCTCTTCGGCAGCAGGAGATTTTGAGATTGGAAGTCAAAAAACAGATGGAGCAGGCTTGCGAGGAAACGATTGCCCTGGCCAGAGACCTTGCCGCAGGCGGTCATTACAAAGAAGCCGTTGAGTGTTACCGGTCAGCGATCGAAGGCTCCAGTCAACTCAAGGATCCGACATCACGGATCGCGGCACTCCGTGAGTGCGGCATTTTCTTTGACCGGATAGGGCAGTTTGAACAGTCCGAAAGCTTGTTGCGGATCGCCGCAAGTGTCGCCAAAAAGGCTCGCAAGCGTGAGGCTTACGCAGAGATTCTGGCGTCGTTGGGATCGTGCCTGTTTCATATGGGAAACATCGAATCGGCAAAAAAGGCGTTGTACCAGAGTCTCAAACAGCTTGGGCTGGCGCATGAAAAATCCGCGCCGGTTCTCAAGCATCTTGATTCAATCAATCGCGGTGTAACTTGTGACTGCGAACGCCTGCATGGCGGTCCGGTTGCCAACATTGTCGACGGTACTGTCATCGAGGTCGTCTAGATGCCATGGAAAGGCCGCGAATTTGGATGGAATCTCCCCAAACCGTTTCTTGATTTTTTGCCGCCGGCTCAGGATGCTTCGGTCGCGGCGTTGGAGCAGATGATCGATTCGATCAAGAACTCCAAAGGCCGCGTGGTGACCATCTCCGCCGACACCATCGAAGGGCCCTCGGTGGACCTCGCCGCAAAAATGATGCTTGATGAGTTGGGCGAAAAGCGATCGCTGCACAAACGTTACCGAAAAGTCCCCAAGCCCGATCCACGCCGCGCCAAAACCAACCGCGGTGGCAAAGGCAACTTTTCGCTGTGGAAGTTCGGTTGGTCCAAAGCCAAACCGGCGGTGGCGATACCCGCAGATTTTATCCGGGACAAGGTCGCGGCACTGGCGATGTCAAAATGGGACTTTAATGGCAACTGGCGAAAAGCACAGGAAATGGTCGAAGGCGTCGCAGCCGGTAACGTTCTGGAGATTCTCGCTGTGATGGTCCATCCGCCTTCGTGCCGCAGCGGTGAAAAGGCCTGGCGTTGGTTGCAGCGGGTACAGGTTGCAGCGGCGCAGATGGCAACGCGTGTGGAAATGAACTCGGACGTGGGCGCAGACAAATCACTGGTGCTACAGTTGGTCGACGGGCCGCTTGATTGGTGTGTCGATGCGGCGCTGATTGCTTCGGTGCAGCGTGCGAACGTCGATGCAGATTTCACGGGCGCGGTGGCAGATCGAATTCGCGGTCTGCTGGAACGGATTCCAGGCGACGGCTACTGGAGCTGCGAAGAGACGGCGATCAGAACGGGGTTGCTGATCGAAAAAAACGATGGAGATTTCCGCGAGTTTCTTCTGCGCAAGCTGGAAAGTTTGTAAAGCTGTCGCAGATGTCGAACTGTTCGGGTCATTTACCGATACAGAACTTACCGAAGACAACGTCCAGAATGTCATCCGCATAAATGGTGCCCACGACCAAACCAAGGCTGTCGAGGGCGTGACGGATTTCCGCAGCGACGATTTCTTCACCAAAACCATCCTCGGCTGCGGCGATCGCTTGCCTGATCGAATCCAAAGCCTGCACGAGGCTTTCGCGGCTGCGGAGAACGGTCGAACCGACGACTCCCGATTCGACAGACTGCGAATTGAGAGCCGAATCGTGAATGTAGTTTTGAAGCTGCCCGATTCCCTGCCCGGATTCGACACTGGTGAGAATGAGCCCGGGTTGCGATTCAAGTTCGTCGCGGCGGGATGCGTCCAGCAAATCAACTCGCGTTATCACGCAGGGATGTGAATCGTTTACCGAACCGTCAAACACGCCCCGCTCAAAAAAATCAGTCGCGTCAATGCACTCGATGACAAGGTCACAGCTTTCGCGTCTGCTCTGGCGATGCTGCTGGGAAGCATGAGCAATGGTGCCTTTGGTTTTATCATTTTCCAGGCCCGCAGTGTCGACCAACTGGATCTCGAGTTGACCGATCGTGATAGTGCGCGAGACCGCGTCGGTGGTGGTACCCTGAACATCGGACACGATCGCGGCCTGTTCGTCGACAAGGCAATTGAACAGACTGCTTTTGCCAGCGTTGGGCAGACCAAAAAGCCCAGCGGTAAATTGTGAACTCGTCGAATCGCGTCGGGAGATCTGTGAAAGTACTGATTCGATCGTGCTTGCTGCGGCTCGGAGTTTTCTCAGTAACTCATCGGCGGAGATGAATTCGATGTCTTCTTCGACAAAGTCCAGGCCGGCTTCGAGTTCGGCGAGGCCGGCAATAAGTTGGCTGCGAGTTTCCTGCAGCCGGCCGCCCAAACCTCCGGCAAGCTGATCCAGGGCGACATCCAGTTGCTTGCGATCCTGAGCATCAATTACCGCCAGGATCGCTTCGGCTTGGACAAGATCGATTCGCCCGCAGAGAAAAGCCCGCATCGTGAATTCGCCCGGTCGGGCCAGACGGGCACCGGCACCCGTGAATGCTTCAAGGCACATTTGCAAAACAGGCGGTGAACCAAAAGTATGAAATTCTGCCGATGGCTGTCGCGTAAAACTGCGTTTTGTAGGCCAGACCAACATCGACCCGGGGATGCGTGAACTTCCCGCGATCAGATGACCATGCTGAAGGTAGGGACGCTGGATATTTTTGAATTCGTGTTCACTGGGCTCAAAACAGGCGTCGACAATCGAAACGGCATCACCACCGGAAATCCGCACGATCCCGCGCGCTGCCGCACCCGGCGGCGAGGCCATCGCGGCGATAGTTTGATCAAGATCGCTGGCGTGATTCATGAGAACGGATAAGTTCCACAAGCGACGATATCGCTCATTGGTTCAGACCTTTTTTCGGATCGACCGCAGCCAACTACGCCCAGTCGAGCCCCGTTTGCGTGCGAACTCTGGCACCAAAATCACCAAGCAATCCACCAATGACATCCCATTTCGCTTTGCGGCGGACTTCGATGTCGCCATGTTCATTCAGCCGCACGATCGAGTGATCGCTGACGCCGGCGTCGGCGAGGCTGGCAAGTTCTGATTCGCTAAGCATCGAAATCAGAGTTTTGCCTGTCATTTCAATGAACTTCATTTTTGTTTCGGCCATGCCTGTTTTCCATTCTGGTCAGTGCCACCATTGTAGCATGGATGACACAAGACAACTTTTTCAGGTCCATCCGGGTTTGTGGTGGGTGAGCATCACGCTGACCATTGTCAGCGACAACGAATGAAGCTGGATTCCTCTTGTGTCCCATCAGGAATTCTCGCGAATCCCACGACGGCTTGTTGGTCACCGATAAACCCGGATTATTCACGAGGCGTGGGCGTGAGAATCAGTTGAGACAGTGATCCGCGACGCTGATGCGATAAAACGATCGCTGTGGTTTTCATTTACCGGATGATTTACACTTCTTGTTGAATTTCAGCTTTTCCTTTGCTCCTGTTGGCCAGACGTAGAATCAACGCCCCTCGTCGTGAATAATCCGGGATAAAATTCCGGGAAGGCCAACCAACGGCTGTGGCCGTGAATGATCCCGGACTAAATCAGGGGTTGGTTTTACGCTGCTGGACCGAACCGTCGATCGTATTTTTGTCGTCTCCCTCTTGCGACGCTGGATCGACCACCGGATCTTCGAACAGGCGCAGGCTGGAACCAGGACTGTTGGCGTCGGAATCGTCCGCAGGCCCGCCAAGTTCACCCCTGCCGGCGGTGACCTCCGTTTCGAGCGTCAATTGCTGAACCGATTTCACAACCTGAGTCAGTTTCGCGATCTTCGCCTGTTGCCGGAAAACACGCTCGTTAATCCAGTCCAAAACTTCCCGTTCGGAAACGCCCAGCTCATTGCGAATTTGCGAGATGGTTGCCTGGCCGGCAAGAATTCGTTCAACGATGCCTTCGCGATACTTTCGGGAATAACGCGATGCCCGTGTGCTTTGCAGGATAAGCGATTCGTCGGAACGTAAAAAGTTACCGACCTTCTCACTGGCGGGTGATTCAGATTCTTCCTGTGATTCTGTTTCCATCCCGGAGGCATCGAGGGATTCGGCGTCGGTGTTTCGGCGGAACAGCAGCCGCAGAAACATGCCGCGGCTTGCTTCGGAGCGGGGCGTTACGAACGGTCGAACGTCGTCCATTTCCGTCGCAGCGTTGTCAACCGTTGCGTTGGCAAGCGGACGACGCAGCACAAAGACATGCTTTTCACAGGCACAGCAATTCCAGCTGGAAACCCAGATTCTGCCCATCAGTTCCGGGAGATGATTCAGGAGCCTGAAGACAGGCCACCGGAAAAAGAGTTCGTGCGGAACGTTACGCAAACACTGTTTACAGTATCCCAGTTTTTTCATCGTTCCGTGACCCTGATCCGGCCCAAGATCATGGGCTCTGAAGTAGCTCTGGAAGCGACCTCGTGTTACTTCCCCAGGTGGATATCATAAAGACAAACCCGGAATTTGCCAAAGTCAGGTAGCCACATGTCAGCCAATGACATCGAAAATCTTGTGAAAACGCTTATCGTAGGTGATCAAGAGGACCAACTGAGGCTTGACGCCTTCCTCGTACGGCACTTTTCAAAACACAGCCGTGTTCGCTTGCAAAAGGCGATTTCCAAGGGACGCGTGACCGTCGATGGCCAGACTTCCAAAGCATCGACGCGGCTGAAACAGGGGCAATCGGTAGTATGCCAGCCCGTCCCCGAGCCACAGCAGGGCCCTGTCGCGGAAGATATTCCGCTGGACATCATCTACGAAGACGAATCCCTGGTGGCGATCAACAAGCCAGCCAACATGGTGGTCCATCCGGCCAAAGGCCACTGGTCAGGAACCTTGACCGCGGGGCTGGCGTTTCATTTTGAATCGCTCAGCAGCATCGGCGGACCGACCCGCCCCGGCATCGTCCATCGGCTCGATCGCGACACCACCGGCGTGATCCTTGTCGCCAAAACCGATCAGGCCCACACGCATCTGAGCGAACAATTTCAAAATCGAACCGTCGAAAAAGAGTATCTCGCGATCGTGACTCCCGAGCCTAACCGGGATCAGGACATCATCGAAAAACCGATCGGCGAGCACCCGTACCAGCGGGAAAAGAAAGCCATCCGGGAGATCGACCACCGCAGCGCCAAAAATGCGACTTCGGTGTTCACGGTGCTTGAGCGGATGAACGGTTTTGCGCTCGTATCGGTCAAGCCAAAAACGGGGCGAACGCATCAAATTCGCGTCCACATGGCCCACGTGGGCAGCCCCGTGCTTTGCGACAAGCTGTACAGCGGCCGGTCTCGCCTGACGCACCATGAGTTACTGCGAAACGATGACCCCACGATCCTGCTTGACCGCCAGGCACTCCATGCACGGCGAATCGGTTTTGAGCATCCTGTCTCGGGAAAAAAAATGGAACTTGAGGCGGACCTGCGCCAGGACATGGAAGCGACGTTGGCCCTGCTGCGAACAAGAAATGGATGAATTCCGACTGAATTCGAAACTGGCCCAAAAGTCTCTCTATAATCTGACGGTTGCTGCGAAGTAAAACCATGGTGAGGTAGTCGCAAATTGCCACGCCGGGAAAAGTTGGTCTCCAATGCGAGGTTTGCGTTGAAATTCACCATCAAACAAATGCTAGTGGCGATGATCGCGTTCGCGGTCGTGGCTTCGATTCTCGGCGCCGGCGCCAGGGGAAGTGCGACGGCTTTCGGGCTGACGATCGGGCTGGCGTTCGGCGGGATCATCCTGTTGACACACGCGGTGCTGTACTGGCTGGGTTACCTTTTTGCGTCCAGAAAGACCCGTCGTTCCAGAAAAAACACTGCGATTGAAAAACCAACCGAGGTATCGCCATGAGAGCCATGAGAGATTCCTTGCAAGTTGTTTGTTTTGTCATCGTGGCAGCCGTATCGTTGGTGTTTGCCGGAACAACGCAGGGGCAAACGCCGGGCTACCGAATCAAATACAGCGATGTTTGGCCCGAAGCGACAGCGGTTCGATACGTCAAAGTCACCATCGAACCGCTCGCGGGTAAGTCGTTGGAAGACAAAGTTTTCTTTGCGGTTTGCAATGCGAGCGGCTGGCGGTCGGAAAACATCGGTTATTGCCAAATTGGAATTCGAAAAGGTGACACGTCGGCTACGGGCGAGATCTACCTGCCCGGGGGATTCAACAATGTTGCCTTGCATGTGGAAACCGACGGGAACCTGAGACGAAACCAGTGGGACGTAGCAAAAGAACATGTCAATAGCCCGTTTTTCACTACCGGTGCCTGGACGGGGCTTTCGATGTTGATTGCCAGCGATCAGATCAAGCAGGATCAGGTGTCAATCCACAAGGCTTATGCGGGCAAGGCGTCGGGGCGGATGCCATCCAAACCCCTGGTCGCCGCAAAAACCCTGGCCCTTGATGATGTTGCCAACGTAATTGCGGTGGCAGCCGGAAACGCGATGGCCACCGGATTGGTTGGGAAAGTCAAGCTGGGGGCGGTGAACCACCCACGCGTGTCGGGCATGAGGCTTGAGAACCTGCCCAGCCGTTGGTACGGCTATCTGGGCATGGGTGCCGTGGTCCTCGACCGACGTGAACTGGCCAAGCTTGAAAAATCCCATCCGCAAAAGCTCGAAGCGATCCGTCGCTGGGTGGCCCATTCAGGGATTGTCATCGTGACGTATTGCGGACCCGACATGGACAAGGCATCGGATGCTCTGGCATTTTTTGGCGACCCCTGTGTTCGCCAGTTCGAAAAGGGCAAAGTCCACATTCCGACACAGAAGCTTGAACGTTATTCCGGCGGATTGCGTCTAGGACTACCGAACTCGCGAAAGCTTACCGAGTTTCGTGAATGGAACAACAGTGACAAGCACATCATGGGTGTGCCCCTGTTAAACGGGACAATCATTTGCCTGTCCGATGAAGCCTCCGACTGGGACGCGAAGGCCACTGGCAAACGAAGCTACTGGCAAAACGTTTCCAATTTCGCATCATTGCGAGCCGAACGGATTGGAATCATCAACGTGGACGAATATGGGAATTACCCTCACGCGCAAGTTTTTCCAGATTACGACGGAGCTTTGGCATTCCCTGAGTTTACAACGCCACCCCGTTTCGTATTCGAAACCGTTTCGATCATCTACCTGATTCTGATCGGTCCGGTTGCCTGGATCATCCTCAAACGCATCAAGCGCCTGAATCTGATGTACGTCATCGTTCCGTTTGTGTCCGCCACTTGCTGCCTTGCCATTCTTGGCTTTGCGATTTTCAGCGAAGGATTCGAAAAGCGCGTCAACCGTCTGGTGATCACCGAACTGGACCAAATTCACCAGCGGCAAAGGTCACGAGGCACCTTCCATGTCTATTCCGGCGTGCAACCTGGCGCTTATCAAGTCCAAGGGAGCAATTTTGCCATCCAATCGGTGTACCGATCGCAAGCTCGTTATGGAGTACAGTTCCAATACGGCTGGGACGAAGGAAACCGTACCGAAACTGTCGGCGGTGGCGACATGAAATCACGCACCAACCATCAACTGAACGTGTTTGAGTCTTCCACGACAGAAATGGGGCTGGACATTCGATTCCCTACCGATGGCTCAGCGCCGCTTGTCAACAACCGACTCGGCAGCAGGCTTGACATTGCCGTCATCGCAATGAACTCCAAAGCTTCAGACGGGAAAGTAAAAACCTCCAGAACGCATTGCTGGGTCGTCAGAGATCTTGGCAACGGCGAAGGGACGCAGTGTCAGGAGATGGGAATCAGCGAAATTCAAAAAGAGATGCGGATCAACACCGATGAGCAACTTCGGGAAACAGCGTGGAATAATCCTGCGACAGGATCCAACCTGCCAAGTGCGCCTGGCTTGTCGAACCATATCTCTTTTCCCGAAATCGTCGCCGAAGCACAGATCGTGCGGTATGGCATCGGCCGATATTTGAGCTCCAACGACGGATCAGACGGCACGAAGTACGTTGCAATCGTCGACGACTGTGACTTTGTTGATACTCCCATCGAGGGCGCAACGGTGAGTGCGAACCTGAATATCATTTTGGGGAGGGCGGCGCGATGAACCTGGCAAAATCTCCCACCCGCCCGGCGATCGAATTTCGGGGGCTGACCCGAAAGTTCGGTCAAACCAAAGCCGTGAACGACATTTCGTTTTCGGTTTATCCCGGCGAAGTGTTCGGATACATCGGACCCAACGGAGCGGGAAAGACAACCAGCATGCGAATCCTCGCCACGCTTGATGTTCCCAATAGCGGCACTGCGAGGGTCGATGGTTTTTGTTGCGTGAATGACCCCGAGAGAGTCCGCAGACGAATTGGCTACATGCCCGACGGGTTTGGAACCTATCCGAATGTGACCTGCGAAGAGTACCTTGACTTTTTCGCCAGAAGCTATGGACTGCGTGGCAAGGACCGCCTGGCAAGTTTGCAGAACGTGATGGGTTTTACGCAGTTGGATCAGATTGCCCAAAAGCCCATAACGGGGTTGTCCAAGGGCATGAAGCAAAGGCTTTGTCTGGGTCGGGCGTTGATCCACAACCCCAACGTGTTGATTCTTGATGAACCCGCTGCGGGCCTTGACCCCCGGGCGAGAATTGAGCTGCGGGAGATGATTACGGCCCTGGCGGCGGATGGAAAATCGTTGCTCATCAGCAGCCACATCCTGACCGAACTGGCAGAAATGTGCGATCGGGTGGCGATCATCGAGCAGGGAAGCCTGCTGGCGGTCGGGACAGTGGAAGAGATTCTGACAAATCGAGATACCGCCGATGGAGAGCCCGCCGATGCCGCGGCGGTAACCGAGGGGCAGGTTCTAATTCAGGTTCTTGAGGACGGTGAAAAGTTGAAACAATGGCTGCAGCAACGGTACGCTGATTTGCCGGTCCGTTGTGCAGGGAGGAGCCTTTCGTTTGCGTTTCAGGGGTCTGAAAGCGATCGGGCTGACTTGCTCAAGGCGATCGTGGAGGCAGGGTTCAGGGTGTCTGGTTTCGAAGGCAAACAGCGTTCACTCGAAGATGCCTTTTTGCATGTAACAAGGGGGCGGGTCCAATGAGTGCCACAAACCAATTGCCGGAACTTCCCGGACTCGGCGACCAACCGGGCGCTGCGGGCGAACAGAACTTTGTTGTCGCCCGAACGCCGACTGGAAAAGTCGATCGCTGGATCGATGCCGGCAGTGACTGGATGAGTTCGATTTTGGTCAAGGAAACCAGGCAGGCGATCAAGAGCCGTCAGTTTTTCATCACCCTGATCCTGCTTGTGCTGGCGGCGATCGTGTGTGCGTTTTACGCGCTCTCGCCGGGCCGAAGCGACTACAACGAGGCTTCGCTGGGCGCGGTGATGATGTGTGGATTCCTCTGGATCCTTGCGGTGCCTCTGGTGCTGATCATACCGTTTTCGACTTACCGCTCGTTGTCGCGGGAGTTTGACGACGGAACGATCGGAGTGGTCCTGATCACAACCATGAAACCCTGGCAGATCGCCGCTGGCAAGCTCGGCAGTGCGATGCTGCAGATGCTGCTGTACCTGAGCGTGATTGCGCCCTGCATTACATTCTGCTATCTGCTTCGGGGACTCAGCGTGCAGCAGATTGTGATCGGTTTGTGTGGCGCGGTCACGGTTTGTTTTGCGCTCAATTGCCTTGCTCTGGCCCTAGCGAGCCTATCCTCGGACCGGCGATTTTCGGGTTTGATGTCGGTAGTGTTGATCGGATTGCAATTGATGTTGGCCTGGTTTTGGTGCCTGGGTGCCTATGGATTGTGCCATGAGGCCAGTGAATTGAATCAGCCGGTTGCGAGTGTTTCCTTGGCGGGTTCTTTTTTTCTGTTCGTTTCAACAGGTGTTCTGCTGTTCGTCGCCACGGCGGCACAGTTGTCTTTTCAGACCAGCAATCGCACCAGTGCAATTCGCGTCGCGGTGTTGATCCAGGTCGTTTTGTTTGTCGCGTGGTATGTGGCGATATCCAACGTCATCGGTATTCAGAACGAAGGCTTTATGGTGGCCAGCGTTTTCGCGCACAGCTATTTGTTGCTGGTGGGTTCGATGATGGTCGGATGTGCTTCGGGGCTTTCGGAGCGCGTCAGGCGAACTTTGCCGACGACCTTTGTGGGACGGTCTTTCGGGTCGCTGCTATTGCCCGGTCCCGGTCGCGGGTGGCTGTTTACTGCCGGAGCAGGGATTGCGTTGAGCCTCGCGTTTGCGGTGATCGGGATTTTTAATGAATCGCTTACCAGCATTGACAGTTCCATGAACCGATTCGGGGGCGGGGCAGGGACGTTTTCCAGCACAGACCTGGAACTGTCGATGGCGACGATCTACACCAATCTGATTTACTTCCTGTTCTATCTTTCGCTGGTGTTTCTTTTGTCGCGAGTCATGTTTCGCTTTCGCAAAGACAAACAGCCTTATGTTGTGGAGACGGGATTGTTAACCGTTGTGATGATTGTTCTGGTTTGCATCATCAGCTACTCACTGGATAGCTACTTCAACGGTTTCCGGTACAACTCTGGCACAAGCATGATGCATTTGTTCAACTGGTATCACATTCAGGCAGTCGCCGGAACGAGAGGCATCGGGTCGTGCATCGGTCAGGTAGCAATGATGTCAGTACTCACGGTGATTCTGGTATTGGCTTCGTTTCCAATCGCCGCCAAAGAACTGACAGAGCGATCCGCGATGCTGCCTGAACGAAATCGGCTCGACGACGAAGAGAACGCACGTCAAAATCAGATCAAGCATTACGACGACGAAACGATTGACGAGATCTTTGCTGCCAAAAGGCCGGGGCAGGAAGCGTAAGCCGGACTCGTTTGTGCACTGCACTTCGATTACGCACTGCACTTCGATTATGCACTCCATTTTGAATTTCCATTACCCAGGAACCTGATGAGCAAATCAGAAATCAGCAAAACCGCCACCGCGTTTACGTTCAAACCGGGAACCAAAGTCAAGCTTGCCGACATCCCCAGCGGCCCCGATGACTCATTGAAGTTTGGGAAAAAGCTGGCGCGGAAACAGATCGCTGCCAACGCGGTCGAGATGGCAGAATTGGCCAAACGGCTCTACGCGGAAAACAGCCGCAGCGTTTTGCTTGTGCTTCAGGGCATGGATACCGCAGGCAAAGACGGAACGATCCGCTGGGTGATGCGGGGGATGAATCCGACCAGCTGCCAGGTGACGAGTTTCAAAAAGCCCAGCGAGGAAGAGCTTGACCATGACTTTCTGTGGCGCTGCCACAATGCAGCACCGCGTCGAGGCAACATTGGGATCTTCAACCGATCTCATTATGAAGACGTCCTAATCGTGCGGGTCCACTCACTGGTGCCCAAGTCGGTTTGGTCGAAACGCTACCAACTGATCAATGACTTTGAGACGTTGCTCACCGAATCCGGCACGAGAGTCGTGAAGTGCTTTTTGCACATTTCAAAAGAAACGCAGCGGCAACGGCTTCAGGAGCGAATCGATGTTCAGGAAAAGAACTGGAAGTTCAACCCCGGCGACCTGTCAGAGAGAAAGCTTTGGCCCGAATACCAGGAGGCCTACGAGGCGGCGTTGGCGAAGTGCAACACCGAGCACTCGCCCTGGCACATCATCCCCTCAGACAGCAAGTGGTATCGCAACCTCGTAATCAGTCAGTTGCTCAAATCCGTTTTGCAGGATCTCGATCCGCAATATCCCGACGCCGAAGGGGACTGGTCGGGCATGGTGGTTCAGTAGAAGTAGAAGAGAAGGGCAACAAAGGTAACTCGGTGCGTTAGCCAAGACGGGCCGGGCCGCGTAAGCCAACACAGGCCGCGACCTTGCCCATGCGTCGGTCATGCGTCGGGATACCGATTCGCACGAACCCCACCCACAACAACAACTCCCCGGATACCTGCTGAAATTCATGCCGGGACCAAGGCGAGCGTCGTTAGCGGTCTTCTTCGCGGCGAAAGACGGCCACGATGTCTTCGGCTGGGACCACAAACAGGTGATTGTCGGACTCGAAGTCGACTGGGATCGCATTGCCCGGGTGAAAGAGGACTTTGTCATATTGCCGCAGCGGCAAGTCCTCATCGTGTTCGATAGCCGCCGAAATGGTGACGATTCTGCCAGTGATTGTGGGAATTTCGGCCGAATCAGGCAGCGCAATGCCGCCCTTGGTCTCTTTCTTGGGTTCGTCCTTACGGACCAAGACGCGCAGCCCAATGGGCTCGACGTACTCAAATTTGGCTTTCTTTGTGGACTTTTTCTTACCGGCCATGCCCGCCAACTCCCGTTCAGATTCAAATCCATCCTAGCAACTGGGCCAAGAATCGAAAGCACCGTTTGATTTGGGGCTGCAATTCGGTTGAGTTCGACGTTTGGGGTTGAAAACGTCAATGTTTCTGACACAATTTCCCGATTAACGAAGGCCGGGCTTGAGATGCGCTAACCCGGCCTTGGTCTGTTATGTCGCACCAGCCGATTGCCCGTGTTGTGGCTCTGTCGGTTGGACCCCAAAAATCAATTGGAAATAGAACTGTGTCAGCTGCCCCATTAACCGTTGAAAAAAGGGAAGAAACTGGAACGCTGCGGATCCGCCGGATGCGTAAAGCAGGAAAGATTCCCGCGGTGTTGTACGGCCATGGTCAGGATTCCGTGAACCTGGCGATCGACAGCAAACAGGTCAACAAGACCGTTCAAGCCGGTCAGTACATCGTGACCCTTTCCGGTGCGGTCAATGAAACGGCGATGATCAAAGACGTCCAGTGGGACGCTTTTGGCACCGAAGTGCTTCATCTGGATTTTGCACGTGTTGATGCTTCAGAAAAGGTCGAAGTCACCCTGCCGCTTACCGTCAAAGGTGACGCCCCGGGAGCTGTGCTCGGCGGAATGGTTGTTCAGTTAATGCATGAAATCAAAATTTTGTGTCCTGCGGACAAGGTTCCCGAATCGCTCGAAGTTTCGATCGACAACCTAGAGTTGGGTGCCGTTATTCCTGCCTCCGCGATCCCTTTGCCGGCGTCAGCGGAACTGGCAATCGACGCCAACGACGGCGTGGTCTCCTGCAACGAACCGCGTGGCGCCAAAGGCCAGTCGGGCGACGAAACAGCAGATGGCGCTCCTGCCGAAGGCGCTGGCGAGGAAAAAACAGAGTAGAGTTGGTGAAAGCGACTTGAGTGTTAAAAAATCTGCTCAAGCTGTTTCGCCCGCCGAATCAAGCGACATCATTCAAAGGGTTTGACTCAGTGAAAATTGTCGTGGGGCTTGGCAACCCGGGAACCCAGTACAGGGAAACCCGGCATAACGTCGGTTTTGATGTGATCGATTGCCTTGCCAAAAGGATGACTTTTGGCCAGCGGGCAAAAGAGAAATTCAAAGCCAACATGCACGAAGCGATGATTGGAACGACAAAAGTTGTCCTTCTTTCGCCGCTCACGTACATGAACCTGAGCGGTCAAACTGTTCGGGCAGCTGTCGATTTTTTCAAACTTGATTTGGAAGATTTGATAGTGGTTTGTGATGACCTGAATCTGAATCCAGGCCGCATTCGTTTGCGACGTAAGGGTTCGGCCGGAGGTCAAAACGGGATCAAGGACATCATCAATCGGTTGGGCACCAACGAGTTTCCACGATTGAGGGTTGGAATCGGTCGCCCGCCGGGTGGCTGGGACACAGCCGATTATGTGCTTGGCAAAATCGACAGCGATGACAAACCGTTTGTCGAAAAATCGATTCAGGATGCGGCAGACGCTGTCGAGTTCTGGGTCAAACATGGGATCACTGATGCCATGAACCGCTTTAATGCGGACCCCGACGGAAAACCAAAACAAAAAAAGAAGAAGAAAGTTTCGGAGGCTTCGGTTGACGGCGATGTGCCCGACAAACTGGCAACCGAAGAAAACGAACCAAACTGATCAAAAAGGAAAAATCGTGGAAAACGTCTACGAGTGCATGTTTATCTTTAACGCCAACGCTTACGCGCGGAATCCTGCCGCGGCCCAAAAGGCCGTCGAGGAATTGCTGGGCTCTGTCGATGGTGAAATCCTTGCCAGCCGACTGTACCTTGAGCAAAAGATGGCTTATCCGATCAAGGGCCACCGCAAAGGTGCTTACTGGTTGGCTTACGCCCGCATCGAAAGCTCTCGGATCGCGAAACTGAATCGCTCAACGCAGCTGAATGATTCGATTCTGCGTCACCTGTTCGTTAAACTGGACCCGCGTCTGGTTGACCCGATGGTGGCTGTGGCACGCGGCGAAAAGCTGGCCGAACCAGCCGAAGAAGTGGCCCCTGAGGCCGCTACAGAAGCAAAAACAGAGGCCGTCGAAGCTCCCAAGGCACCAGCGGCGAGCTAGTTGACCACACGTGTCAACGGAAACGTTATGCTGGGATGGTATTTTCAGTCAGCGATTCCTTTGTCCGGAGAATGAAATGGCCAGTTTCAACCGAGTGATCCTTTGTGGCAATTTGACCCGAGATGTCGAGTTGCGCCGCACGCTCCAGAATACCGCAGTGACGGATCTTGGTTTGGCGGTGAACGAGCGCGTCAAGCGAAACGATGAGTGGGTCGATGAAGTAAACTTCTTTGATGTGACCCTCTGGGGACGTACCGCAGAAGTTGCCAGCGAGTACCTTTCCAAGGGCTCTCCGGTTCTCATCGAAGGCCGCCTAAAATACGAAACGTGGTCGCAGGAAGACGGCACCAAACGGTCCAAAGTCAAAGTCATCGGCGAAAAGATGCAGATGCTGGGCACACGCAGTGGAGGCGGAGGTGGCGGTGCCCATTCACAGCCTTCACCGTCGCAGGCTCAGTCTTCTGCCGAATCGGTAGCTTCGACTCCGGCCAGTTACCAATCGACCCCGGCGACACCGCCGCCCGGAGACGATGTTCCGTTCTAGTGGAACAAATCGAATTAACCCTGTCCTAACGAAACAATCAACCTTTAGATATCGAGTCAACCATGCCAAGCACGAAAATGAAAAAGCAGAAGCGGATGCGTCCTTCTGGAGCCGCCCGCGTGCCGCGAGCTAACAACGGTGGTGTCGAGCTTTTGTTGATCCAGTCTGTTTCCAACCTTGGCAAGCAGGGCGATGTGGTCACCGTCAAGCGTGGTTATGCCAACAACTACCTGCTGCCTCAGGGCATGGCGACGATCGCAAGTGAACACCACAAGCGGATGGTCGACAAGCACCGCGCGAAGTTGGCCGAAATCGAGAAGGCACGCTTGAAAGACCTGGCTGAATTTGCCAAACACGTTGCCAACCAACGGGTCACCATCGAAGCCAACGCCAACGAAGAAGGCCAGCTTTATGGTAGCGTTGGAGCGGCTGAGATCGTTTCGGCTCTCAAGGAAAAAGACATCACCGTCGATGTCAGCCAGATCAAGCTCGAGGGTGTGTTCAAGGAACTGGGTTTGTACACCGTCAAAGTTCTGCTTCACACCGACATCGAAGCCGACCTGAAAGTCTGGGTTGTCCCGACCGTCGAAGAAGACGCCTAAAACAGAATTTGGCGGGCCTGCCCGCCATCGAGTGAAACAAGACAGCGTGTCGCTTTTGCGGCACGCTTTTTTCGTGTACCCGTAGGCCGGATCAAGGACACAAATGCCGGATCGGCACCCCATGCCATTCAAACTTGAAACACCCTGAAAGCCCGTCATTTTTCAACTGTGTCCGCCGCTCCGGCAATCGCGAACGATTGACGCTCACCGAAGCTTCAAACCGGCTGGGGGTTTCATCCGGCTCCAATTTCCGACACCGTTTCTGCACGTTTTCCACCGACATTCGAGCCGCGAGCGGGCGAATTCGAACAAACAGAACCGGGAGTCTGCCCGGTGCCTTGTTCCGCCCGTGCAAGCGCCTTACAACACTCGACGCGAAGCACAGTTTCCCGAATGGACTCGACATGTCTGAAGCTCCCATCAGCGGCCCAAAACGACGTAACCGAAAAAAGAAACGCAAGGACGCGCCGCTCATCGACCGGCAGCTTCCTTACAGCCTCGAAGCCGAAATGGGCGTCCTGGGAAGCCTGATGCTGACCCCGGACGTCTGCGATGATATCGTCGCCATCCTGCGGGCCGAAGACTTTTTCGACGAGTCTCATGGGATCATTTTCGGTCACCTGATGGACATGCACGGCGCGGGCAACAAAATCGATCCACTGCTGCTTCGCGAACGATTGATGGGCAGCGGTCAACTGGAAACAGTAGGCGGCACAGCGAGGCTTGCCGAGATTTTCGGAACCGTCACCCACGCCGCCCACGTGGTCTACTACGCTAACATTGTTCGCAACAAAGCCACCGCCAGGAACCTGATCACGACCTGCTCGGAGCTACTCAACGATGCCTTTTTGCCTGAGACCGAACCCAACGAACTGCTCAACGCGGCGGAACAGAAAGTTTTCGCGATTCGCGAAAGCCGGCAATCGACCAACCTTGCCGGAGTCGCCGAGATCCTTGAACTGGCCATGGACCGCCTGGAAGCCAAAGCTAAAGGAGAAGTCCTAACCGGAACGGTGGAAACGCATTTTCGCGATCTGGATGACATGACCGGTGGGCTTCATGCCAACGAATTGGTCATCCTCGCGGCTCGCCCTTCGATGGGAAAGACAGCTTTTGCGCTGAACATTACCGAAAATGTGGCCACCAAATCGAACAAGCCCGTCCTGTTTGTGAGTCTGGAAATGGCGTCGATCGAGTTGATCGAAAGGGTGCTTTGTTCGAAAGCCCGCGTCAACGGCCATCGACTGCGAAAAGGAACGCTCAACGGTGACGAAAGAAAGCAACTGGTCAAAGCTGCCGGTGAACTTTCGACCGCTCCGCTGTTCATTGACGATTCGCCAACGCGTAACGTTTCCGAAATCGCCGGTGCTGCCAGACGCATCATCCGCCGCGAAGGCAGCCTTGCCCTGATCGTGGTTGATTACCTTCAATTGATTCAGCCCGACAGTTCTTCCGATCCGCGTCAGGAACAGGTCGCCAAGATGGCTCGTCGCCTGAAGGCTCTAGCTCGTGAGCTGAAATGTCCGATCCTCTGCCTGTCGCAGTTGAATCGCCAAACCGAATCCAGCGGCGACCACCGCCCCAAGCTTAGCCACCTGCGCGAGTCGGGCGCGATCGAGCAGGATGCCGACGTGGTGATGTTTGTCCACCGCGAGAGCTATTACAAAAAGGGCACACCGGAAGAAATCGAAACCGAAAACGAAGCCGAAATCATCATCGAAAAGCAGCGTAACGGGCCGACGGGTAAAATCGATTTGCTGTGGGAAAAGAACTTCACCCGCTTCAGCAACCGGGCTCCCGAGCGGTATTCGGCGTTTGACAATCCTCCTGCGCCGACGTTCTAGCCGACGCCGGAATTCGGAATTCGGAATTCGTTGCCAATGTATGGCTTTGGAAACCCGACGCGTCGGTCTTGAAGTTGCACACTTTTCGTCGTTTCGGGCCAGCGGCGGAACGGCCGATCGTTCCATCGCATCAGAGTCGCGGATCACTGCCTCAACCGATTCTGACGCCCACGCCTTGTGAATAATCCGGGACAAAACACCAACGGAACCATTCGGTATATTGGAAACCATGGAAGCCCTCAAGTTTGCACCGCACATTGACTTGCCTCTGGTCGCAATTGTTGTGATCGGATTTGTGCTTAGCTTTCACTTTGGCGGCGAGCAATCGGATTCTGATTCGATGGTCGATCTTGGTCCGCGACTACCAAGGGCTTACTTTCGACTGTTCCTGCTTTTCGGGATCCTGCTGCTGATTTGCTGGTTGGCCAACCTGGGTGTTTACGTTTTGTTATTGGTTCTGCTGGCCACCGGAGTGATTGGGATCATCCTTTGCGGCGACGAGGCCGCGCTCGGTTTGATCATGTATCTTTCGTTCGGAATGGTCAGAGAATGGTGCCTGGGCTTTCCCAATCTGGTTCTGGATCCGAATTCGCATCAAACGGTAGAGACACCGAAACTCTTGCAACACGCAGAGCTTGTCGGTTGCCACGCGATCACGACGTCGCCGCTTCGTCCATCGGGAGAAGTCAAAATCGACGACAAAGAATTTTCTGCAGTTTCCGAAAACGGAAAACTGATCGAAAGCGGCGTCGCGGTCACGATTGTGGGCGAGCGAAACGGTCAACTGTGCGTCCGCGACGCGTTGGAATCGGGAAAATCTTCCGCGTAGCGTACCGCCATCAATCACGGCTTGATTGATGCTGCAATCGCTTCAAACTCTTGGACATGGCGGTAGTCGCGAAAGTACTGTCCCCGCACAAGGCGTTTGTAATCCCGGATTATTCACGAGGCGTGGGCGTAGCTTTCAGTCTAGCCAATGATCATCGCACGGGTTGGAAAAGAGCCTCTGTCCTAGACTTCATCAACGAGGTGAACCGAAATCTGGGCGACAATCCAGCTTTGACCTTCGTATCAGTGAGGTTCAACGCGAATCAACGCCCGTCGTCGTGAATAA
>CALFWR010000116.1 GCA_937928555.1 uncultured Pirellulaceae bacterium | reverse complement strand
GAAAGTTCAAGGTGTTTAATTGTGAGCCTTCAAAAGTACAGATCTTTGCTCGGCGTCGCTCGGGTTTCGAACAATGATCGAACGTGGTTTCCTCGCTGGGTTCAGCGGTACCAGTCGTTTCTACAGAAGACGACGTTGGATGATCTGGACGTCGATCTCGAACAAATCAAAGAGTTTTCTCGTTCATTGAGAGACAACGGAACCCCCGCCTGGCAGCGGTTGCAGGCAGTGAGGGCGATCGAAAACTATCAGAAGGTCGTTCATCGATTGGGCATCGAGGGGGTGCAACAGGTCAAGTGCAGGCTGCATGCCGTTGCCAAGTCGGGAGAAGATTCGGCTGCTTCTGCCGGCATGGGTTCCGCGGCCGAGAATCGCGATGCTCGGTTGTCGGTCGGTGACGCGTTAATTGATGACGAGCGTGTTTTGGCGGAGTGTGAGCCCGACGAGGAGTTGCGAGCGGTGCGCCGAGCGCTTCGAGTGCAGCGGTACGCACTAGCTACCGAGGAGGCGTATATCGGATGGCTGAAGCGTTTTCGGAGTTCGACAGGCAACGAAAGCTTGAGTTCGTCTGGCGAAGCGGCGATCAAGGAGTTCATTACCGATTTGGCGGTCAACGGGAATGTTGCGGTCAGCACGCAGCGGCAGGCCATGTCGGCGTTGCTGTTTTATTATCAGAAGGTGCTTGGGCGGGAGCTTGAGTTTCTGGACGTTCAGGTTTCGCAAAAAAAACGGAGGCTGCCGGTTGTGTTGAGCCAATCGGAAATTGGCAGGCTGGCAGAGCAATTCCACGGCCGCAGTCGCCTGCTGTTCGGGCTGATGTACGGCGCGGGATTGAGGCACAAGGAGGCGCGTCGATTACGGGTGAAGGATGTTTGCTTTGACCAGCGAGTGATCACAGTGAGAGACGGGAAGGGCGAGAAAGATCGCCTGACGATGCTTCCCGATTCCCTCGCCGAGGGCTTGCGAAGGCAGGTGGAGCATTGCAGGCGGGTTCATGGTTCGGATCAAGAAACTGGCTTGGGGAGCGTCTATCTACCGTACGCTTTGGCCCGGAAGTACCCGAACGCCGGAAGTGAGTTTTGTTGGCAGTATCTGTTTCCGTCGCGGCAGTTGTCTCGAGATCCCCGATCGGGATCGCTTCGACGGCATTATGTGAGCGAGAGTGTGTTCTGCAAAGTTTTCAAGAAAGCAGTCAAAGCGGCTGCCATTGACAAACCGGCGACGCCCCACGCGTTGCGCCACAGTTTTGCAACGCACATGCTCGAGGGAGGCGCCGACATCCGGACCGTGCAGGAGTTGTTGGGTCACGAGGACGTTTCCACCACCATGATTTACACGCATGTAATGAACCGTGCTGGCGTGGCGGCCAAGAGTCCGTTGGATCAGTTTGTTGCTGAGAGTTAAGCCGGAATTATTCACCCGGATTATTCACGACGACGGGCGTTGATTGCGGTTAAATCCCGCCAGGCGTACCCCAAATCTGGATCGCCTCCGGGAATTCGGTTCACCTTGCTGATGAGTTCCAAAATAGGACTTTTTTCGGGCCGATCTTGGAAGGCAGCAGAAATGGGTTGGCGATGCTCTGCCGCCCCATCGTGGTCGTGAACAATTTCGGTTCAGAACCCGTTTTGCCGGTGGCGGAATACGTTGGCAGAGAAGTTCGTGACTAGCGAGAATTGAGGACACCCTCGGTCGGGCGGGGCGTTTTCGGCGCTGCGAATCGCTGGAATATGAGCCAAATGTCAGGAATTTTCCCAGTGGCGGGGTATCTGCTGAAGATTGGTAGGTTAAATATCTGATGGTGCCGTGTTTTGCTGCCTTACATTGGCGGTACAAAACGCGGTGTGCGGACGCTACATTTTTGGAAGTCAATTCATCCCGGATTTTTGAGCTGCGACAACCACATGAAAACGAGACTTTACTCCTTGCTTGGTTTGGTGACTCTGTTTGTCGCGATGGCGACACTGACGGTCGCGGTCGCTGACGATTCGGATTCGCCGCGGGACGTTCCTGAACCGATCGAACCTGTGCTTGCTGCTGCCAGCGGTGAAGGTCTGGCCGCGATCAGGACTTTCAAGTTCCCGGGGCTCAAGTGCGACCTTTGGGCGGCCGAACCGGACGTCGGAAACATCGTGGCCCTGCATCGCGACTATCAGGGTCGGATGTTTGTGTGTGAGACTTTCCGCCAGGAGAAAGGCGTCGAAGACAATCGCCGGCACGCCCACTGGATGGCAGAAGAACTTCAGGCTCAATCGGTTCAGGATCGCATCAACTACATCAAGAAGTACATTCCCGATGCGGAAAAGTCATACCAAAGTTACGACGACCGCATCCGCCTGGTTCGCGACACTGACGGGGACGGGAAAGCTGACAAGACAACGGTGTTCGCGGATCATTTTAACGCATTGGAAATGGGAACCGGTGCGGGAGTGCTTTCGTACCGCAACAAAGTCTACTACACGTGCATTCCCGACCTGTTCATGCTGAGTGACTCTGATGGCGACGACGTTGCTGATGAGCGAACGTCGTTGTCAACTGGCTACGGGGTTCGTTTTGCGTTTCGCGGGCATGACTTGCACGGGTTGATTGTTGGGCCCGATGGAAGGTTGTACTTCAGCATCGGCGACCGCGGCTACAACCTGGCCAATAACCTGCGCGATCCGGAGTCGGGGGCCGTGTTCCGCTGCGACTTGGACGGCGGAAACCTGGAAGTATTCGCCACCGGTCTGCGAAACCCGCAAGAGTTGGCTTTTGACGAGTTTGGAAATTTGTTCACCGGTGACAACAACTCTGATGGCGGTGACGAAGCGCGTTGGACTTACATCGTTCCCGGCGGCGACACCGGGTGGCGAATGTACTACCAGTACCTTGGCGATCGCGGGCCGTGGAATCGGGAGCGGATTTGGGACGACAGCAACAACGAAAAGCCGGCTTATGTGATTCCCTGCATCAAGAACATTTCGGACGGACCGTCGGGGCTGGAATACTATCCGGGCACCGGTTTTGGAGAGGACTTTAACGGGCGGTTCTTCCTGTGCGATTTCCGTGGTGGGCCGTCCAACAGCGGCGTGCGGTCTTTCAGGAACAAACCAAAGGGGGCATTTTTTGAGTTGGTTGACGACGAGCAGCCGATCTGGCAAACGCTGTTGACGGATATTGATTTTGGATCCGATGGAAAGCTGTACGGCAGCGACTGGGTGACGGGCTGGAACGGGGAAGACAAAGGCCGCATTTATGCTTTCTATGATCAGAAGCACATCAACAGCCCGATTGTCAAGGAAGTCGAATCGCTGCTGCGTGAGGGTTTGACTGAAAAGGCCACCGAAGAGTTGCTGACGCTGCTGGGTCACGCGGATCAACGCGTTCGCCAGGAAGCCCAATTCGAACTGGTTCGCCGCAAGGATTTCGATTCACTGCACGTCACGTTTATCAATGGTAAAGAAACCGTTAAACGTTTGCACGCAATTTGGGGAATGGAGCAATTGGTTCGCGGCGGCGTGGACCTTACGAAGTACATCTCTCTGGATGCGATCGAGTTCGGTTCGTTCACAGACACCGAAGTTTTGCGGCATCTCGTTCGTGCGGTCGCGGATCACATTCCGGGCGCGAAAACCAAAATTGAAGGCCTGTGTGCTCATGCCGATGCAAAGGTTCGCTACGAGGCCGCGATGGGGTTGGGAAAAATCGGCGACCCATCGTCGATCGATGCGATTACCAAACTGCTGGTTGACAATGGCAACGATGACCCAATTGTTCGTCACGGGGCGATCATGGCGATTCGTGGGATTGCGATTCGCGAAAACGAGCAAGGCGAATCGGACTTTGTGGACGCACTGGTGAAGCACGATTCCGCTGCGGTCCGCCTGGCGACGGTTGTGGCGCTGCGAAAACAGTTCGAATTCAACGCCTTGAACTTTCGCGATTCGACTTACGTGGTTCGCTTGCTGGCCAGGTTGGTCGAAGACAGCGACAAAGCGGTTCAGTTGGAATCGGCTCGAGCAATTCATGACTTGCAGATGGACGATGCGATGTTGCCGTTGGCAAAACTGGTGCAGAAACCGGGTCTTTCGGATCACCTGTTGCGGCGAGCGATCAGTGCGAACAATCGCATTGGCGATGCGGATTCGGCAATGCGACTGGGTGACTTTGCAGCCAAATCCAGCGCCGACAAAGAACGCCGAGTCGATGCCCTGGGGTTGCTTGGCCAATGGGAGACGCCCAACCCGCAGGATCCGGTGATCAACGCGTGGCGCGAGGTGGATACTTCAAAGCGAAACGTTGCCGATGCGAAGAAAGCGATGAGTGACTTTGCGCTGTTTCTCAAGTCGCCGGACGAAGTTCTGTCCGGAGCCATCGCAGTGGCAGGCAAACTGGGGGTCAAGGAAGCTTGTGCGGATATCCGTTCGGTGGTTGCCGACGCGTCCGCCGGCGACGCCACACGGGCTTCGGCATTGAGTGCTCTCGAAGCGATGAAATTCGAGGGGCTTGGGGTTTTGATGGCGGAACTGGAAACGCAACCTGAACTTCCGAATGCTCTGGCTTCGGTTTACGCCGATGTGCTTTCGCGAACCTCACCCGAGAAAGCGGTCAAGTTGATCGCTGCGACCTTGGGCAGCGCGATCGGTGACCGCTCGGATTTGCGAAAAAAGCAAAAAGCAATCGCGACGCTGGGGCAGATGACAGACGACGCCAGCGCCGAGTGGCTTGGCAAGATGTTCGCTGACATGGACCAACTGCCGCCCGAACTGATGCTCGATTTGCTTGACGCCGGTTCCAGGCGTGCTGGCGAGATTGCGGCCAAAGCCACTAGGATCGATGCGGAATTGGCTGGCAAGAAGATGATGGCCGATCGCTACCGGTGGGCTCTCAAGGGCGGCGATGCAGACCGGGGACGCGTTGTCTTTTTTGAAAAAACGGAAGTCTCGTGTCAGCGTTGTCATCGTATCGATGGTAATGGCGGCAAGGTCGGGCCGAACCTTTCGGGTGTCGGGTTCCAGTACAAGCGGCGTGAGATCCTTGAATCGATCGTTGATCCGAACTTGAAGATCGCGGTTGGACATGGACAAGTAATTGTGCTCGACAGCGACGGACTGATGCATACTGGAATCGTCAAAGAAGAGACCGAAGAGCAATTGGCGTTGATGGATCCCGATGGCAAGATCACACGCATCGCAGTTGATGACATTGAAGATCGCAAGGAAGGCAAGTCATCGATGCCTGAAGGGCTTGCCGATCAGTTGAGCCGAAGTGAGCTTCGTGATCTGATCGAGTATCTCGCAAGGCGGAAAAATCCAGTGGGGCCTGCCAAAGAGGAAGGCCACGAGTAGGGGCAGCATTCATTTGATCCCGGATTATTCACGAGGCGTGAGCGTCAGAATCAGCTCCGGCACTGATCCGCGACCCGGATGCGTTGAAACGATCGCTGTGGTTTTCATCTATCGGATGATTCGCGATTCTCGTTGAAATTCTGCTTTCCCCTTGCTCCCGTTGGTCAGACGTAGAATCAACGCCCGTCATCGTGAATAATCCGGGTTTACACCGCAACCTAATCAACTCGAACTACATGCAATTTGAACCCGAAAATTCCGTGATCGCGAGCGAACGCTGGGTGTCGGGAGCTTACATTATCAGTGGGGTGTTCCCAAAGCGAAGCGAGACGATCGACGTTCGAAGCATCCAGAGTGACATCCCGATGCTATTTGACGCCCTCAGGAAGGGGCGTCGAAACAGACTTTGGCC
>CALFWR010000115.1 GCA_937928555.1 uncultured Pirellulaceae bacterium | reverse complement strand
TAAAGTCTTCACGGAACCCTATCCCAAAAAATACGCAGTATTACAAACGCCACGGGATGCACGGTGCCCCGGTCGATATGACTGGGCGGTTTTTCAATTTCACGAATAGCCCGGAGGGCGTTACATCATTGCCGGTGGCGTCAGCCACCGGAATTTGCTTTTGTGTACGCTCAAGCCCGGAGGGCGACACAAGTTTTTAGTGGGAGTTACTCCCAGATGTTATCGGTGCTCCATTTGATAGCCGATGTGTCGCCCTCCGGGCTTTGAGACATTTTGCCATGATTCCGGTGGCTGACGCCACCGGCAGGGATCTTTCGCCCTCCGGGCTGGCTTCAATTTTTCCGACCCCGACCGCTTACCTTACGCGTCTCGGCTCAGGGGCACTCAATCTCCAAAACACGTGCCCAAATCGCGGGCCGTCTTGATCGTGTCACAATCCCCAGGCACCAGCTTGATGTTCTTTGTACACTGTGCCAGTGGAACGTAGCGAACCGTGGGCGGATCCAGCCCTACCATCACGTTGCGTTGGCCTTCATCCAGAGCCCGGATCGCCGCAGCACCGAAACGAAACGAAAGCAATCGGTCCCGCGCCGTGGGCGACCCGCCACGCAGCAAATGCCCTAGCACCACGGTGCGAACTTCGTTTTCCACCAACGGCCGCAAACCTTCTGCAACATATTCCCCGATGCCGCCCAACTTTTTCACGCCGCCGGCATCCTGATACATCTCGGCACCGCCGACTGGCATCGCGCCTTCAGCCACAGCGACGATCGTAAAGAAACGTTTTCGCGAATTTCTCTGTTTGACTTTCTCGGCAACCTTCCTCAGATCAAAAGGGATCTCCGGAATCAGGATCACGTCCGCCGAACCGGCCAACCCGGCTTCGAGCGCGATCCAGCCCGCATGCCGCCCCATCATCTCAACAATCATCACCCGCCGATGACTTTGCGCCGTCGCATGCAAGCGACCAATTGCGTCGGTCGCATAGGAAACCGCCGTATCGAAACCGAACGTCGCCACCGTGCCTTCTAGGTCGTTATCAATCGTCTTGGGCACACCCACCACCGTGATCCCAAGATTCGCGACCTGGTTGGCGATCCCCATGCTTCCGTCACCGCCGATCGCGACCAGCGCATCAATACGGTGCTCTTGGAATCCATCAATCAGGCGATGGGAAATATCCTGGCGCTCAACCGAACCGTCCGGCATTTCCTGCTCGTAAGAAAACGGATTGCCCCGATTGGTCGTGCCCAGAATCGTTCCGCCGGTGTGGGCGATACCACGGACCGCGTTCGCATCCAGCGGTAACATTCCGCCATCGGGAAAGTCCTCGGGGTGCAAAATTCCGTCAAAGCCACTGCGGATTCCGACGCACTCCCAGCCCCGACTGATCGCGGCCAAAGTCACTGCACGAATGACCGCGTTAAGCCCCGGTGCGTCACCTCCGCCGGTTGTAATTGCGATTCGCTTGATCGTCATCGTTTTGGTCCTGGTAGTCGGTTGTGGCAAGGGCCATATCGTGACGCAAACCCGAAAAACAGGAAAGGCCACGACGATTCGCGTTACAATTTCCGCTTTCCGGGCCTCAACAAGTTCCTTTCATGAATAGCCTTTCACCGAAACCAAAACCTGTCTTTGCATTGATCCTGCTGCCGCTGGTGCTGTTTGTGGGCTTGCCGGGGCCAGCCCACCTGGTCGCCCAAACACCGGAATCACCCGCGATGGCGCTGGTCACAGAAAAAGACGATTCAGGCACCGCGGTTCGCGTCAAAGTCACCATTGACCAACGCCACTTTACGACGCTGCATTTTCGTGACGGCGAAAAACCCTACCTTCACCCGGTCCTTGGTCCCGGCCAAACGCGAATGACCCGCGATTTTCCGCTGGCCCAAACTGCCGGGGAAGCCAACGATCATCCGCACCACAAATCGATCTGGATCGGACACCAAATTAACGGCATCGACTTCTGGACCAACCGCAGCGGAAGCAAAATCGCTGTCCCGCGCCCACCGCAGATCGACGCCAAAAACAATTTGATGCTTGTCACCTCCAACTGGACCGACGCCAAAGGCAACATCACCTGTAGCGACACGACGACCTGGAAATTCGGATCAAGCCCCGGGCTGCGTTTCATCGATTGCCAGTGGACGTTGCTCGCCAGTCATGGACCGCTGACCATCGACGACACCAAAGAAGGCACCGTCGCGATCCGCACGCACCCCGACCTGAGGCTCAAGCCCGATCCCAAACGCGGCGTCGACAAAGTCTTCGGCAGCGCGACCAACAGCAAAAAAATCACCGGCCCAAAAATCTGGGGCCAGCCCGCCAGTTGGGTTTTGTACAGCGGCACCGTCGAATCGAAACCAACGAGCCTGTTGATTCTGGATCACCCGACCAACTTCCGCCATCCAACCACGTGGCACGCACGAGACTACGGGCTTGTCGCGGCGAACCCTTTTGGTTTGCACGCATTGCAGGGGATGGACAAACGGGCCGGCGAAGTCAAACTTGCCACAGGCCAATCGCTGACGCTGCGATATCGCTTCTGTTTCTTTGACGCAAAAATCGATACCGCGCGATGCGAACAGGAACTGAAAACTTTCACCAACAACTAACTTTGAGCCTCCCTTGCACGAAAACCATTTTGGCGACCGCCTGAACGCTGCGATCCGGAAAAAGCAAACCCCGCTGGTTGTCGGGCTCGATCCACGTATCGCCAACCTGCCGCCGCAACTCCGTAACCTGAACGCGGCCGAAGCCATCGAAACGTTTTGCAAGTCCATCATCGACGTGGTGGCCAGCAAAGTCCCTGCCGTCAAACCGCAGTCGGCTTTCTTTGAGCAGCTTGGCCCCGAAGGCGTCACGGCCCTGTGCAACGTCACGCACTACGCGCGCGAAAAAGGCCTGGTCGTGATCATGGATGCCAAACGCGGCGACATCGGCAGCACCGCAGCGGCCTACGCGGCGGCGTTTCTTGATCGCAGCGAATCGGCGCCATGGCGATGCGACTGCCTGACCGTGAACCCCTATCTCGGCGACGACAGCCTGACGCCCTTTGTCGACGTCGGCAACGAACATGGATCAGGAATCTTTGTCCTTGCCAAGACCTCCAATCCGGGCGGGACGTTGTTTCAGGAACGGAACTTTGGCTCCACCGACGACCACCCCCAGCAAACGTTGTTCGAAGCCGTCTCGGATCACATTCAGTCTTTGGCGGCCGCCAACGTTGGCCAATCGGGTTACGGCAGCGTGGGCGCGGTTGTGGGAGCGACCTGGCCGGAGCAGCTTGTGGAGCTTCGCAGGCGGATGCCTAACGCAATTTTTCTGGTTCCCGGCTTTGGTGCCCAAGGCGGATCAGCCGCAGATGTCGGCGGCGGCCTGGACGAACAGGGACTTGGTGCCGTGATCAACAGCTCGCGCGGGATCATTTTTGCGTACGAGAAAGAACAATTCGCTGCGGCCACTTCATGGCAACACGCGGTCGAGCTTGCCACCGATCAAGCTATCGACGCGATTGCTTCAGAGACCAACGCAGGACGGTTACGAGGTTAGACTCGGGATTTAATCCCGGATTATTCACGACGACGGGCTGATTCTACGTCCGGCCATCGGGAGCAAGGGGAAAGCTGAATTTCAACAAGAATTGCGAATCATCCGGTAGATGAAAACCACCGCGATCGTTTCATCGCATCAGAGCCGCGGATCACTGTTGGCATTGATTCAGACGCCCATGCCTCGTGAATAATCCGGGTTAACGTCCCGATGGAATCACAACCACGACAAAAGCACTCGCTTGGGCAAATCCAGACTAATTGAAAAACAGCTTTGAAATTTCTGCCGCCAAATGATCGCACATCCGGCGATTGGCCGTCGGTCGTGAGGGAGGCCAAGTCGCACTCATGTCCACGATCTGGACCTGATCATCAACGATCCCAAGCTCCCAGCCGGTTGCGTCCGCGAAAGCCATCACCAATCCGGCGGGCATCTGGGTTTGCCCGGGCATCTGCGCTTGGCCGGGCATCTGTGCTTCGCCATTCGTCTGCGCTTCGCGGCCGTCACAGGACTCTTCCACGTAAACGGAAAGGGGAGCGGTACTTCTTGAAAGGGAACTGAGGGAATCCATGGCTCTCGGCAAGTTTTGAACTCGAATCGGTCGGCTCAATTACGCTTGGCAGCGACGGTGGTTTGCTGTCAGGCGACGAAATATGGACTTTTTCAGGCGATGCTGACCGAAAAACTCTTCGAAAAGGCCCAGTTTGCCCCGCAAAACGACCGGAATCACGACTTTTGCCGATTATTGGGTAGCCGTCACCATACCTTCGGGCGATAACCCCGAAAAAGCGGCCCCCGGCCAATGGCCAGCCCTTGTTGTTTTTTCCGATAGGGCCTACAATTCGCCGCTCAACTGTGGAAATTCTGCCCGCAGTTTTTCAGGCTCGGGATTCTCCTTGAGCCTGGTCCTCGTTTTGTCCGATTGAAGTGGGACCGGTACAAACGCGAGACCCTTGAAAGAAGTAAACGGAGACTGATCGTGCCCGGCACAAAATCCTACAACGCACAACTTGACGCTGAACTCCAACAGGAATGGTTCATCGTTGACGGTGAGAACGAAACCGTTGGTCGCATCGCTGCGGACATTGCCAACGTTTTGATGGGCAAGCACAAGCCAACCTACACGCCCAACAAGGACACTGGCGATTTTGTCGTCATGACCAACTGTGAAAAGGTTGTCCACACCGGCAACAAGCGACTTCAGCGTAAGTACACATGGTACACCGGATACACCGGTCAACGCAGTGAGACAATCGGCGATCGCCTCGCGCGAAAGCCCGAAGACATCATGCGTGAAGCCGTTCGCCGGATGTTGCCAAAGAACAAGATTGGCCGCAAAATGTTGGCCAAATTCAAAATTTACCCTGGCGCTGACCATCCGCACTCGGCTCAATCACCCAAGCCATTTGATCAATGGCGTCGTTCCAGCAAGTCCTAACAACGTAACTGAACCAGAATCATGGCAAAGACAGACCCCAAAACCAGCGAAGCACTCGGTACCGGACGCCGCAAGTCATCTGTTGCTCGCGTTCGCGTCAAAGCGGGCTCCGGAAGCATTATCGTTAACGGCAAAAAGCTGGACGAATTTTTCTGCAACGAACAGGACCGCCAGGCGATCCTTGCGACTTTCGCAGCCGTCGGAGCCACGGAATCTGTCGACACCCGTATCCTTGTCAAAGGCGGCGGCGTTTCAGGTCAATCCGGTGCTTGCCGCATGGGACTTGCCCGTGCCCTGGTTAACTACGACCCGGAAAACTTCTCTGCACTTCGCGACGGCGGATTCCTCACGCGTGACTCACGCATGAAAGAGCGTAAGAAACCAGGCCTTCACGGTGCCCGTCGCAGCACTCAGTTCTCAAAACGTTAACACGCTGCGTTTTCGAAACGACAACAGATCGAAACGACACAATGGGCTGGATTTTTCCAGCCTTTTTTCGTTGCCGCCCAGTCCTTTGCCCAACTCAGACAATGAATCAGGAATTCAGGCTTCCGCGTGAATCTTCGAACAGCGACGACGATCGGCGACGGATTGTGGATCTGATCGAAGAGATTCGGGCCGACATCGACTTCGAGCTTGATGACGCGGTCACAAGCATCGTTCGCGACCTGCCCGCGGAGTACTTTCAGCGGATCCTCCACGAAGATCAGGTCATCCACCTCAAGGGCCTTCTTGCCTCCCGCATCTGCCAATTCACGGGCGAACTGTTCCTGCACTCCAGCGACGGAAACCAGATCGCGGTCCTCGGCCGCAGCAACTACACCGGCCAGCTCGCAAAGATCCTCTCTGAGCTCCCGGGCAAGGAAACGCTGTTGGTCGGCGCCAACATCTTCACCTCCCAGTCCCATGACTTTATCCTGGACGTGTTCGAATTCGGCGACGAAGAAAGCCTCTCTGCGGGTCGGCCTGATCCTGAAATGGTGGAACGACTCGCAACCTCATCGGGCGCGGACACCGGACAAGTCAGCGATTTCCTTTCCCGGTTCAGACCCTCGACACTCCTCAACGGCAACACCGACAAGTTTGCTCCGCTGCTGGACGCCTATCAATCGCTGGCCAACAATCCGATCAACATCAGCATTGACGACACACCCGATGTCGCCAACGTGCTGGTTGCTGTCGATTCGACCACCGAACGAAAAACCTTCGAAGCAACGGCGGCGCTGATATCTGGCTACGGCCTCGACATCCAACAGGCTCAGCTCGAAATCCTCCGCAAGGACGTCGCCGCCGACTCACCGGCGGGCACTCGTAGCGAAAAATCGATTCTGATGAAGTTCGCTCTTTCCAAAACGCACGCCCAACTACCACCCGCCAACACTTGGCAAACCGACCTCGAGCAAAAGCTGCGTTAGCATCGGCGAAACAACGACTCGTAGTAGATTTCAACCGAAATCCTTTGGAGCTCGGAATTCTGGCGAATCCCACTGCCTAATCTGCCAATCATTGTTTTTTGATTGCTTAGACACATCTGGCATCGGTGGTCAGCACTTCCAGCCCTCTCCCGCCAAATCTCGACCGCCATTTCCAGCGCACTCTACCCATCTCCCGTCGTTTCCAATCCCAACCAGGCACTCCCGCATTTCCACAGCAACACAAAACAGCATTCCACTTCACAACTCCTGGCCGCCGCGCAGCGGCGATTACTGCATTGGCGGAAGCAACCAGGAAGTCCAGGCCACCCGTCCTACCCACAGCATCTCGACAAAAAACTGCAAGCGAAAGGAATCACGAATTCTTCCAACGCCTCGCTAAAACAGCGTCTCGCCCGCCAAAATCGAACCTTCCAACCCGTCGTCCGCGCTGCCGAATCCGGAAAAAATAAAACGCTTTCGAACCCTTCTTGCATCCGCCCGTACCACGTCCTCCACGAAGTTCATCGCTCGTCGCTAGCAAACAACGCTGCCTTTTCAGACTTGCTCGTTTTTGGGCGTTTCGGTACTTACGCAGCGGAAAAAATTCAAGAATGAGGTCAAGGATGACCGGAGTTCCACTCCCGATTATCGCTAACAAACTGGCACTTTTGGCAACCTGCGCCGCAACGCTTCTCACGATCGGTTGCGCGACGGGGCCAATCGATTCGTCAAGGATCCCTGCGCCCCCGGTTCGTCTTGACGGACCCGAGTTCGACGTCGCAGAACTGGCAGATGAAGACCTTGAGAACGTTCGTTTTCAAAGTCCCGGCGGCGGTCAGCAACCCAGCCAACCACCGGCCTTGCTCAACAGCCAGAGCCACCGGTTAAAGCTGGACGCTCCGGTCGTGACAGTCGAAGACAACATCGATCGCTCACAGCTGATCTCGGCGGTCAACTTTAACGGCAACCGATCGCTTGCAACCCACCACCTTCGCCGGACGATCTCCACTCGCGAAGGCCGGTTCTACGACCCTGCCCAACTGCATCACGACGTTCAGAAACTTTGGAAGCTACCCGAAGTCGAACGCGTCCACGGCCCCTACATCAACCAAACACCCGATGGCGTCGAAGTCACCTTTGACATTTCCGAACGCAACAGCGTTTCAAAAATCGAGTTCATCGGCAACCGTGGCATCGATGACAGAACACTTAGCCGCGAGTCGGGCCTTGAAGAGATTGCTCACCTGGACGTGCATCGCATTCGCATTGCAAAGACCCGCATTGAGGAACTTTATCGCGACCGGGGCTACCCGCGGACGCAGGTTGAAATCCAGGAGGGCAACGAAGCCTCCCATTCCAACGTCATCTTTTTGATTCACGAAGACCAAAAGCAACGCATTTGGAACGTCACATTCGAAGGCAACACGATCGCCACCGACGGTCGCCTGAAGCACTTCATCAAAGCCAAACCCGGCATTGCCAAACTTTTTGGCGGCCTGGCCCGAAAAAAAGAAATCGACCAGGACGTCGTTCGGCTCGAGTCGTACTACAAGAGCCTGGGCTTTTTCAACGTACAGATCGGCCGCGAAATCGAAGAAAGCAACGATGGCCGCTGGCTGACGATTCGCTTTATCATCAACGAAGGCCCGCGTTACAGAGTTCGCGAGGTCCGATTCGTTGGCAATCAAAGCTGGAGCGGTGAACAGCTTTCGCAACTACTGCAGCTGAAACCGGTAAACGGCGAAATGCCCGAATTCAATTCGGCTCGCATGTCCGAAGACGTTCGCTCGTTACGCGAAATCTACGGAGAAAACGGATTCGTTTTTGCAGACGTTCAGGCCGAACCACGCTTCCTCGAAGAGCCCGGTTTTCTGGACATGGTCTACAAAATCGAAGAAGGCGAACAGTATCGCGTCGGCACAATCAACATTCACTACGAGGGCGGAAACGGCATCACGCGACACGAAGTCGTCCGCAACCGTCTTTCCCTTCGCCCCGGCGACCTGATCGACGCCAACAAAATATCCAACGACGAAAAAAGGCTTGGAGCTGCAAGAATTTTTGCCAGCGGGCAGGAACCCGGCAGTGTGCCTCCGCGGATCGTCGTCAAACCAAAAGATGGCAGCGGCAATTCCATTTCCCGAACCGCATCACGTCCACGGTCCCCTTCCCGGGGCTCTGGCTCAAGGCCTCAGGGTTCCGGTTCGCGGCCCCAGGGATCTGGTTCGAGGTACTAAATCATGTCCACGCTAAAACCGATGAGAACTGAATTGAGAAACTTGAATCATCTCACTGCCGGCATCGCCGTTGCAGGGTTCGTGCTGTTGATGGCTTCAGGCTGTGCGATGCAGGACAAGTTCACCAGCTCGCGTGACAACTCGGCGTTTCAGAATCTGGTTCAGGACCAGTATTCGAAATCGCATTGGGTCGCAAAGGCCAGCCATCTGGTCGCGTTGACAGGAGACCAGGAAAAAAGCGTTCAAGCCAAACAGGAAATCGTCGCTGCTGAAATCGCTGCTGAAATCGCTGCCGAGCCCCCCAAATTCCGCGCCCAAAGTCCCGACCAGCCCTATCAGGCGTCGCAAATACCTGCGTCCGGTTCCGGCGGCGGCGTGCAGCAAACCCAATACCAATATCCCGAGAATGCGACCGGTGCATTCGGACTGCCATCGCCAGGCACCGGTATTGCCGGCATCGACCCAAACTCCATCCCACTGGGAACCAACTTCGCGGACATTGACGTTTTCGTGGGTGAAACGCAAACCGGAAGCATCAACGTTGGTGGAGCCTACAACTCGGACAACGGAATCGTCGGTCAATTCGTGATCGACGAACGGAACTTTGACATCAGGGCGTGGCCACGCAGCTTTCAGGATATCCTCGACGGAACGGCGTGGCGCGGCGGCGGGCAGGCGTTTCGTCTCGAACTTGTTCCCGGCCGGAACGTTCAACGTTATCTGGTCAGCTTTTCCGAGCCCTACCTGTTTGGAACCGACTACAGCTTCAGCCTTTCGGGATACCTTTTCGACCGCCGCTTCTTCGACTGGGATGAACAGCGGGTCGGCGGTCGTGTTTCTTTCGGACGAAGACTCACACCTGACCTTTCGATCAACTTTGGCTTGCGACTGGAGAATGTCGAAATTGACAATCCACGAGTCACGACCTCACAACAGCTTAACGAATCACTTGGCGACAGCGACCTGTTCCTGTTCAACATCGGCCTGACTCGAGACACGCGTGACCATCCCTTCCTTGCCACCGAAGGCACACTCTTCACAGCCACCTACACACAGGGATTTGGCGATTTTGACTACCCACGCGGAGACATCGAATACCGTCGCTACCGCCTGCTGTATGAACGTCCCGATGGCTCCGGACGTCATACCCTGACCTACGGAACCAAACTTGGATTCTCCGGTTCGTCCACACCGATCTTTGAGAACTACTTTGCTGGCGGATTTTCGTCGCTTCGCGGTTACGAATTTCGTGGTGCCGCTCCGGTTGAAAACGGCGTTCGTGTCGGTGGCGAGTTTCAATGGCTCAACACCGTTGAGTACGTTTTCCCGATCACGCCTGACGACATGGTCAAAGGGGTCGTGTTCTGTGACTTTGGTACAGTCGAAGAAAACATTGAACTCAGCGGAGACAACTTCCGTGTCGCACCGGGTGTGGGTTTGAGAGTTCACGTGCCGGCCCTTGGCATCGGGGCTCCGCTCGCGTTTGATTTTGCCTTTCCGGTCAACTCGGCCGAAGGTGACGACGAGAAAGTCTTCAGCTTCTACCTTGGACTGGTGCAATAGCCTCGCGGCAGTGATTCGAAAACGGAACCGGGGCAGGCCGCGATGCCCTTATGCTTCCGTTTCGTTACCCTCGGTCTGCACAAACAAAGCCCGCTTTTGCCCGGGCAGTGCGTAGTCAAAGCCACAGTTCTGGAACATCTCATCGGTGGCCGTGATCGCCATGACTTCGCGGACTTTCTGTTCCCGCCCGCGCTCCACGCAGCGACGTACCAGTTCGCGACCAATGCCCATCCGCCGATGGTTCGGACACACGCCCAGACACTGAATTTCAGCCAGTTTTTTGTTGTACACCTCCAAGGCCACGAATCCCACGATTTGCGAACCCGAAAACGCCATAAAAGCATGCCGCAGAAGCAGTTCAAGTTCGATCGATGTCCGCCGCAAGACAAGTTCTTGGTCCATAAACGGCCGCAGAAATTTCACAACCGCTTCTAGGTCGTCGGCAGTGGCCGATCGCACTACATAATTTTCTTCCATGAATTCCCCCTCATTCACGACTGGCAGCACCAGTGGCGAATCATCTTTTCAAATATCTCGGTTCCGCGATCCAATTGTTCCAGGCTGATCCATTCGTTGGGCGTGTGCGCTTGGTCGATACTGCCGGGACCGCAGACGACTTTCTCTTCGATCTCCGAGAACACGCCTCCGTCGGTTCCGTAAGATACCGTGCGAGGGCGTTTCTTGTGAACGATGGACAACATCTGTTGAACAAAATCAGAAGAAGGATCCGCAAAAAATGGCTCTGCCTGACGATGGACTTTCAGTCGAATGTTATTCTCCCGGGCGACTTTTTCCATTCGTTCAAGCAACGGTTCGTGGTCGATCGCGGGCATGGGCCTGAGGTAGACTTTCGCCATGCAGCGGGATGCCGTCACGTTGCGAGCCGGAGAGTTGTCGTTGACCAGAATGTTGGGGCTGAGAGTGGGCGGTTCGAAAAGCTCGTTATGCCATTTTGGATCGTTTTCTGTTTCGTCAAAGATCGCTTTCATTTCAGCCAAAAAAGGGATCATCTTGAGCGTGGCGTTGTCCGCTGCGTGGGTACTCGAATGACCGGATTTGCCTTTTGCCCTGGCGGTGATTTCGACCGACCCCTTGTGCGCATGAACGATCTCCAGCGACGTCGGTTCGCCGATGATTCCTCGAGTTTTGAAGTCCACCATCTCGCGGTAGAGCTTGCTTTCTTCGGCGACGAATTTGGCGCCGTCGAACCCGACTTCTTCGTCGGACGTCACGACAACGTACAGCGGGGCGGTGAGACTGTCCCAACTGACTCGCTGTGCCGCAGCGAGCATGCAGGCGATCGAGCCTTTCATGTCGCAGGCACCCCGCCCGTACAGCCGCTCTCTGGCCACCGCGGGCTGAAACGGTGTAAACTTTTCAGTGAACCATTTGTCAGCCGGGACGACGTCGGAGTGCGCAAAGTAGCCAAGCCCTCCGTTGCCGCTGCCTTTTTTGGCCACCACGTTGACTTTGCGGGTATTGTTCGGGTCTCGATACTCCAGCACCTCGACAACGAAACCATGCTTGGTAAGCTTCATTTCAAGATACTTGGCGATCGCCCGATTGGAGCGGTAGCTGGTGGAGTCAAACCCGATCAGTCGCTTTGCGTACCGCAAGGCTTTGATCGATCGCATCGATTTCATGGTGGCGGTTCTCGCAGTCAGATACATCTCAATAACACCCACGATATTCAGTTACCCCTTCGGTGACAAGTTTTTCACAAGGGTGTCCACCCAAATCCTCGTCTATGGCAAGCGAACAAATTCATTTTGTTACCGGAAGACTTGCTGAATCAGCTCTACGGAAAACTCTCACAAAGCTGTCCCCTGATGTGGACTTTCAGTGGACCGTGCAGGTCATGCCCATCACTGTCGCGGCATTGATGACTCCCGACTGGATCGCCAAACGCATCGATATCCCCCCCGGGACGACACGGATTTTGCTGCCGGGATACTGCGACGCGGACCTTTCGGCATTGCTCCAAAAAACGCAACTGCCGATCGACATCGGGCCAAAAGACCTTCGCCAACTGCCCCGGTACTTCGGCACCGCAGAAGATCCGCCGTCGATGGACAAGTGGGACATTGAGATTATCGCCGAGATCAACCACGCGCCGCGAATGTCGCTCAAGCAAGTCCTCGAGCTGGCCGATTCGTATCGCGCCGATGGTGCCACGCTGATCGATGTCGGCTGCGAGCCCAAAGGCAACTGGGGACAGTCGGGCGTTTACGTCAAAGCACTCATCGACCAGGGTCATCGCGTTTCGATCGACAGCCTCAATCCTGATGAAATCGCGCCAGCGGTGCAGGCGGGAGCCGAGTTGGTCCTTTCGGTGAACAGCTCCAATCGCGAAGCGGCCAAAAGCTGGGGCTGCGAAGTCGTCGTGATCCCCGATGATATTCGCGACATTGTCTCGATGCAGGAGACGATTGACTTCCTTGCTGCCGACGGCGTATCGATGCGACTGGACCCGATTCTTGAACCGGTTGGGTTTGGGTTTGCAGCCAGCCTCCGGCGCTACATGGACGCGCGTTCACGATGGCCCGATGCGGAAATGATGATGGGTATCGGAAACCTGACGGAGCTGACGGATGTTGATTCTGCGGGTGTCAACTTTTTACTGCTGGCGATCTGCCAGGAGCTTGGTATCCGCAGCGTGCTGACGACTCAGGTGATCAACTGGGCGAGGACAAGCGTTCGTGAGTGCGACATTGCCCGGCGGTTGGTGCGTCATTCGATCAACGAAAAAGTCCCTCCGAAGAATCTTGGCTACGACCTGGTATCGCTCCGCGACCCGCAACTGCTGCCGTTGGACGACGCGGAAATCGCGGCTTTGGCGGCGAACATCAAGGACCACAACTACCGCATCCTTGCTGAAAACGGACAGATTCATTTAATGGGCAACCGGACTCGCTGGAGCAGCGCGGATCCGTTTGAAGTTTTCGACGCCCTTGCGGCCACGCAACCGAAAAACCTTGACGCCTCGCATTCGTTTTACCTAGGCTACGAGATGTGCAAAGCCATGATCGCGCTGCAGCTTGGAAAAGCCTACACGCAAGACGAAGCTCTTCGCTGGGGTCATTTGACCGTCGAAGAAGAAAATCGCCATCGCCTCGAAAAGAAATACCGGAAATAGCCCGACTGAGTACCCAGTACCCAGTACCCAGTACCCAGTACCCAGTACCCAGTACCCAGTACCCAGTACCCAGTACCCAGTACTCAGTACTCAGTACTCAGTACTCAGTACTCGGTACTCAGTACTGGCACCTTGTGCTCAAAATTCCCAATTCCCAATTCCCAATTCCCTTGCTCCCACTGGTCCAACAACTCGAAACGCCACCCGACGTCGCCACCGCCTTGGCTGCTTTCAGCTCGCTTCCCGGCTGCCTGCTGCTCGAAAGCGCCCGACAGACGACAACGACTTCCGGCAAGCACCTTGGCCGATACTCGTTTTTGATGGCCGACCCCTTTGCCTGGGTCCAATGCCGCGACGTGGACGATGCAACGAACTGTCTTCAACAACTCGACCAGCTGCTGCAAAACTTCTCCTCCCAGACCGTCCCCAACCTGCCGCCCTTTCAAGGCGGCCTTGCCGGCTACTTCGCCTACGACCTCAACCGCGCTTTCGAAAACATCCCACCGGCAGATCACGACGAATTCGAAACTCCGCTGCTGGCCTTTGGCTGCTACGACGTTGTCCTCGCCTGGGACCATCTGGAAAACCAAAGCTGGTTGATCTCACACGGATTCCCGGAAACCGATTCGCAGCTGCAAAAACAAAAAGCCAAACAGCGGATTGATTTCTTCAAAAAGCAAATCAACCAACCCGCCAAACCCCCGCATCCCCCAACAAGCCTCGACCCCGCCGAACTCGCGCAGCAGTACCCCATCGGTCCCGACGGGCTAACAAGCAACTTCACCCACCAGCAGTATATCGACGCCGTCACACAGTGCGTTGACTACATCTACAACGGAGACATCTTTCAAGTCAACTTCGCCCAGCGACTCCTCGCCAAAGCAACCTGCTCCGACATTGAGCTTTACCAGCGACTACGACGCTGCAACCCGGCTCCCTTCGCCGGGTACTTTGACTTTGGCTCTCTTGGCAGCGAACCGGGCGCGATCATCAGCGCTTCTCCGGAACGGTTTGTTTCAGTTCGCAACCGGACCATCGAAACCCGCCCCATCAAAGGCACCCGCGTGCGCACCGGTCGGCCGATGGTCGACATCCCCACGCAGCAGAACCTCGAATCCAGCCAGAAGGATCTTGCCGAAAACACAATGATCGTTGACCTGATGCGAAACGACCTGTCGCGGATTTGCACCGACGATTCAGTCAATGTCACACAGTTGTGCGAAATCGAAAATTACCAGAGCGTGATGCATCTGGTTTCAGCGGTCGAAGGCAAACTGGTCGACACCATCGACACCCGGGGGTTGGTGAGCGAACTTTTGAAAGCCAGCTTTCCCGGCGGCAGCATCACCGGGGCTCCCAAAGTCCGCGCGATGCAGATTATCGCCGAACTGGAACCCACCGCGCGCGGCCCCTACTGCGGATCGATGGGATACTTTGGATTCGACCGCAGCGTTGACTTGAGCATCCTGATCCGAACAATCACCTCTCGCCGCGGCTGGTGGCAAATCCCAGTCGGCGGCGGGATCGTCAGCCAATCCAGTCCGACCAAAGAATTCGAAGAAACCATGACCAAAGCCGCCGGAATGCTCAGTGCAGTGTTCGGCGTATGAACCACGGCGTCTCACTTGATTCTCCTGATCGACAATTACGACAGCTTTGTCCACAACCTCGCGAGGTACTTTCGCCAACTGGGTTGCCAGACCGTCGTGCGCCGCAACGACGAAGTCAACGCGAACGTCATCCATGAACTTTCCCCTTCCGCGATCGTCATCTCCCCGGGCCCCTGTTCGCCGACCGAAGCTGGCTACAGCGTCGCCTGCGTCAAAGAATTCGGCAGTTCGATACCGATCCTCGGCGTTTGCCTTGGCCATCAAGCGATCATCGAAGCCTTCGGCGGGCAGGTGATTCGCTCGGGCCAACCGGTTCACGGACGCAAAAGCGAAATACAGCACAGCGGTTCGACACTGTTCGTGGACCTGCCGGAAGCTTTTCACGTCGGCCGCTACCACTCGCTGATCGCCAAAACCAATTCGCTTCCCGATTGCCTGATAGCCACCGCGCGACTTGACGACGGCACCATCATGGCCGTTGAACATCGCGAACTCAAAATCTTCGGCGTGCAGTTTCACCCCGAATCGATCCTGACCGAACATGGCTATGCGATCCTTGGCAACTTCTGCGCCGCCGCTGGCATTGAAGTCCATAACCCTGACAACAAGGCCACCGAATGATCCTCGAAGCCATCATCACAACAACCAACGACGACGGCTCGATGAACGTCTCGCCGATGGGCCCGCTGATCGAAGACAACAACGATCCTTCAGGCGAATTTGAACTCCGCCCCTTCGACACCTCGCGAACTTTCGCCAACCTGCAGCAGCGACCCTTTGGCGTCCTGCACGTCACCGACGACGTAATGCTGTTCGCCCGAGCGGCCATCGGACAACTCAACAGCTTGCCCCTATCGCGGCCTGCGGAAAAGAACCCCGCTGGCTTCATTTTGCAAGACGCGTGTCGGTGGCACGAGTTCCAAGCCGTCTTCTTTGACACCGCTGAGCCCCGCAAGAACATCCGCTGTAGGACCGTCGCCAGCGGACGGCAGCGAGACTTCTGGGGCTTCAACCGCGCGAAATTTGCTGTGCTTGAAGCCGCGATTCTCGCCACCCGAGTCAACTTCCTGCCCGTCGGGGAGATCGAAGGCCAACTGCCGCGATTGAAAACGATCGTCGAAAAAACAGGTGGCGATATGGAAACTCGGGCGTTTGCCCTGATCGAGCAGTTTATCGATGCAGCTTGAGCCCAACCCGGCCAAACCCGCCCAACCCGTTTGACAATCCGCAGGCGGAAAACTTAACCTGCGTTCATGACCACCGCCGAACCCATCCCAAAAACTGTGACCGTATCGGCACCAAGCCGGCTGCACTTTGGGCTGATCTCGATTGGAAATCTCACCGAGCGTCGATTCGGCAGCGCGGGGCTGATGATCGATCAACCCCGCACCTCGATCACCATCAGCCGGTCGCAACAGCCGACACTGCCCGACAAACGCAACCCCGCCATCTGCACCGCGGCGCGGCGTTGGCTGGAAACACTCGCTCCTGAACCCCTACGGGGCCTTGGGCTCGCTGAGCTTGCTGTTGAAATCACGGGCAAAACCACCGGACGCCATCGAGGGCTTGGATCCGGAACGCAGATTTCTTTTTCTGTCGCTGCGGCCCTGAACCAAGTGTTCTGCGGGGTGCGACCAAGCCCCGAAGAGCTTGCCCGGGCACTGGATCGGGGCAAGCGCTCCGCCATCGGCAGCCATGGCTTTGCCAAAGGAGGCTTTCTGGTGGACCGCGGGATTGACCAACAGGGCCTCGCTCCGCTGGACGCACACCTGGCCTTTCCCGAATCGTGGCCCATCGTCCTGATCGAACCGGCCACCGAGCAAAACGCACCGGTCTTTGGAGAAAAAGAACGCGCCGCATTTTCCTCGCTTCCGCCGACCACGCCTGCCCAAGCCGACGAAATGATTGACTTGCTCAAACAAACGATCGTTCCCGCAGTCGCCGCGATGGAATTCGACAACTTTGCCGCCGGCATCACCGAATACGGCACACGCAGCGGGAGATACTTTGCACCGGTGCAGGGCAGTGCCTTCTGCTCGCCCTGGGCAGAACAAACGGTCCAGCACGTTCAGTCGATTGGGAACTATGGTGTCGGACAAAGCTCATGGGGGCCGACCCTGTTCGCTGTCTGCAAGTCAATCGCCGGTGCGAACTTTCTGATCGAAGAACTGTCGAAGATCCACGAACCTTCGCTGGCATCGCGAACGGTCCTCACAAAGGCCGACAATCACGGGGCGCGGTGGACAACGGATTGATTTCCGTTATCGTCGAACCCATTGCAGAGTACTTCCGGAGTCCACTTATGCCCAAACTTGGTGTCAACATCGATCACGTCGCTACCGTGCGCCAGGCGCGGAAGACCTTCGAACCCGATCCTGTTTGGGCGGCCATGAAAGCGGAACTTGGCGGAGCCGACCAGATCACGGTGCATCTTCGCGAAGACCGACGCCACATTCAGGACCGCGACCTGAGGCTGCTCAAAGAAACCGTACACGTCAAACTGAACCTCGAATGCGCCTGCGAAAAAGAAATGCTGGACATCGCCTGCGAAGTGAAGCCGCAACGCGTTTGCCTTGTGCCAGAAAAACGCGAAGAAGTCACAACCGAAGGCGGCCTGGACGTGGCGGCGAATTTTGACCGGGTTCAATCGGCGGTCAAACAACTTCACGATGCCGGGATCTTTGTCAGCCTCTTTATCGATCCCGATGCCGCCCAAATCGAAGCCTCCAAGTCGCTCGCCGTGGAAGCCGTCGAACTTCATACCGGCACGTACGCCAACGCAAAGTCGGACCAGGCTCAGCACAGCGAACTGCTTGTGCTCCAAAAGGCCTCAGAAGTCGTCCTGACCCACGACCTGCTGCTGCACGCCGGCCACGGGCTGAACTACCAGAACGTCATCCCCGTAGCCCAAATCGACGGGATGGAAGAACTCAATATCGGCCACAGCATCATCGCCAGATCCATCTTTGTGGGACTCGAAGACGCCGTTGCCGAAATGAAAGCCCTCTGCTCCTGAACCCGCCCGGACGCCTTCGTGATCTGTTTGACACAATGTCAGCGGGATTGGGCCTGATCCGGATCATCAACTGCAACAACCCGGATTATTCACGACGACGGGCGTTGATTTTACGTCTGGCCAACAGGAGCAAGGGAAAAGCTGAAATTCAACAAGAAATGTAAATCATCCGGTAGATGAAAACCACAGCGATCGTTTCATCGCATCAGAGTCGCAGACCACTGTCTCAACTGATTCTGACGCCCACGCCTCGTGAATAATCCGGGAACAAATACGTTGACTTTACCAGGCACTGGAAAAAGCAGCTCTTCCCGCTTACCATTCACGGTTTGCAAATTTCAAACAAGAGGGTTTCCCATGGCACGCCGAGGCTCAGACTTTGCCGGACTTTCCGTAGCGATCGTGACTCCGTTTAAGGACGGTGGCAAGCTGGATATGGATGCGCTCAAAAAGCAGATTGAATTCCAGGTTGAAGCCGGAACCAACTGCTTGGTCCCCTGCGGCACCACCGGAGAATCTCCCACGCTTTCGCACCCCGAACACGAGCGTGTGATTTCGGAAACGATCCAGATCGTCGCGGGCCGCTGCAAAGTCATGGCCGGCACCGGATCCAACAGCACCAACGAAGCCATCAGTCTGTCGGAGTGGGCGGCCAAAGAAGGAGCCGATGCGACGCTTCAGGTCGCACCGTACTACAACAAGCCATCCCAGGAAGGCTTCTACCAACACTACAAAGCCATCTCCGAATCGGTTGCCGTTCCGCACTGCATCTACAATATCCCCGGTCGCACCGGCAAGAACATCGAACCCGAAACGATTGCCCGCATCGCCGAATTCCAAAACATGGTGATGGTCAAAGAAGCCACCGGCTCGCTGGACCAAGCGTCACAGGTTCTCTCGTTGACCGATCTGACATTGCTTTCGGGCGATGACAGCCTGACTCTTCCACTGCTGTCCGTTGGCGGCGAAGGCGTCGTTTCGGTTGTCGGCAACGTGGTTCCACAAGACATGATTTCGATGCTCAACGCATGGAAGTCGGGCGACATTGCCGAAGCCCAACGCTGGCACGCGAAACTGTTTCCGCTTTGCCGTGACCTGTTGAGCATTCAAACCAACCCCGGTCCCGTCAAATCCGCAATGGCCGAACTGGGACGCGACACCGGCGAAATGCGTCTTCCCATGGTCCCGCTGACCGAAACCGAACTGGACTTCCTGCGCAAGACACTCGGCGCCTACGGCTTGCTCTCCGGCGTCACCGTTTAGGGCGCTCAATCAGCACACGCATTCGTTGCCAAACGCCCGCCATGGCAATGCCACGCATCAACCCGGATTATTCACGAGGCGTGGGCGTCAGATCAGTTCCGACAGTGATCGGCGGCTCTGATGCGATCAAACGATCGCTGTCGTTTTCATCAACCGGATGACTCAATTTTCTTGTTAAAGTTCAGCTTTTCCCTTGCTGCTGTTGGCCAGACGTAGAATCAACGCCCGTCGTCGTGAATAATCCGGGATCAAAACGCGATCCAGCAGCAACCCGATGCGTCAGCGAGGAAACGCGAAAAAAGAACCAAACCGGGTGGCCCCGTGATTGCATCACCCACCGTCAGCCTCTCCCCTGAAGCAACCAACCGTCCGCTGGGCCGGTTTCTGTTCACTGCTTCAGTTTTTCAAACTTGAAACCTGACCTGCGGATCTCTCTGTAAAAGTACGCCCCGTGCGATTCGGCTTGCATCAGCCAGCGATAGGTCTTCCGTGGAACGTCAAAGTAGCGGTAGGCGTCGCCGCTTTGGAATCGAATCACCAGCGTTCCATTCCAGTGGCTGTACTGCACCGTGCGGATCGAACTGGACTCCAGTTCGATAGGGCGATTGGTCAGCCACGCCACTGCAAAGGCCGACAACACCACAGAATCAACAGGGCTTTGAACGAAAACTGCAACCCGATGGGTGACTTTTGGGACACGGCAGCCTTCTAACAAAACAACACTGACAAAACCGTCGGGTCTCTCGTTTCATTGCCGCCCTGCTGCATGGCTACTCGTCCTCGTCATCACTCTTTTTCAGCAACCCGGCACTGCTCTTGTAGATCTTGCTTCGCCGCACACTTGATTCTTCCGACTTGTTGCCCTGCGCTTTCAAATCATCGCGAAGCGCCGTGGTGAACGGGCATTCCAGCTCCTCGATCCGAAACTGGATATAATCGGCTTCACCCCGCGGCAGCACGCCCAACAGGAACTTTCCCATCTGCTCGGTCGTGGGAACGCCTAGTTGATTCCTCCGCCAGACTTCGCCAAGTGTGTGCATCCCTGCTTCACGCCTGCCGTTAATCTCGGAAAGCCTCCGCAACAATTGCTCGTCGTCACGAAGCCTCTTTTCGAGTTCGGTTGCCTTTTCAGAAGCCAGAGATTCGTCCAGATAAGCTTCCAGTTCGGCGTTGTTAAATTCGTGCATGAGAACCAAGCCTTTTCCTTCAATAAGCGCTTTTATGTTAACCTTGACCGGCAGGTTTGGGCAGGGTCATTGCAACGCGAGATGCTTTGAATCACCATTTGGAAGGATCATTTTTCGCGAGAGGCACGCATGGTACGTCAAAGCTGGGTCAAAGCACTTTCTGTTTTTTGCATTTGTATCGTTCAACTAACCGCCGTCGGGCAAGACCGACCGGAACCGGACACCGAACAACCTGCTGCCACCGCCACCGACCAAACGGACCTCAAACCAAAGGCTCCACCCGAATATGCCACCGGCAGAGTCTTTCTTGATACCGACGGTGACGGCATCTTTGGGGAAAACGACCAACCCTTCGTCAACGTCAAGGTTTCCGACGGCAAGGAAATTACAACCACCGACGCGAAAGGAAACTGGCGACTGCCCAAAGCAAACCCCGCGATCTATTTCGTGATCAAACCCTCCGGCTACCAGTCGCCGCTGAGCGACACGATGCTCCCGCAGTTCTACTACATCCATAAACCCGCTGGCTCGCCCAAGCTACGATTCCCCGGCAGCGAGCCCACCGGACCGTTGCCCGATTCGATCGACTTCGCTCTGCACCGCACCGAAGAAGCCGAAGAATTCAAAATCCTCCTCTTCGGTGACCCTCAACCACGCAACAACCGTGAAGTCGACTACATCGCGCACGACGTGATCGCGGACCTGATTGGAGACCGAAGCGCAACCTTTGGCGTCACTCTGGGCGACCTCGCATTCGACAACCTCGACACCTTCAAGACACTCAATCAGGCCGTTGCGATGATCGGCATTCCATGGCACAACGTGATCGGAAACCACGACATTAACCTCGACGCTGCCGATCGGCAGCACGTCAACGAAACCTTCGAAGCCACCTACGGCCCGTCCTACTACTCCTTTGATTATGGGCAAGTGCATTTTGTTGTCATGGACAACATCGACTGGGGCAAAGTCAACAGACGGCAAAGGCACATTCCCAACTTCGGCGAACGTCAAATCGAGTTCCTCAAAAATGACCTTGCCGCGATTCCCGAATCACAGATGGTCGTTTTGCTGATGCACGTTCCCATTAACGATTGCCGTGACCACCAAAAAATCTTCCGACTGATCGAAAAAAGACCGCTCTGCGTTTCGGTCTCGGCCCACCGCCACGTGCATCAACACATTTTCCTGGGCAAAGACGACGGCTGGAAAGGCGACAATGAACATCACCATATCGTCAACGTTACCGTTTCAGGCGCGTGGTGGTCAGGCGCCAAAAACGATCGCGGCATTCCCCACACAACGATGCCCGACGGTGCGCCCAATGGCTATTCGATCATGTCGTTTGAGAACGGCCGCTACCTGATGGATTTCAGAGGTGCCGGCCTGCCGGCGAGTGAACAGATGTTGGTTCAGCTTCAGAACACCGTCCAACAGGGCGAACAGGCGGACTTCCGGGTCAACGTGTACAACGGCAGCTCCAAATCAAAAGTCGAATTTACGATCGACAACAGCGGCCACTGGCAAGCCATCGACCAGGAACAGGCTTTCGATCCCAACTACGTTCGCATGCGGGACGCGGAAAGCAAAGTCACGCCACTGATCCAGCCAGCGCTGAACAGGCCCGCAGTCTGCTCCCACCTGTGGAAAGGCAAAACGCCCACTGACCTGAACCCCGGGACGCATCTGCTTCGCATCAGGACCACCGACATGCACGGGCGAGTATTTTACGGCCAGCGAAGCTTTCGGGTTTCTGCAAGGTAGCCCGGTAGAGAAACGTAATCCCTGCCGCAATCGAAACATCCCGCGTTTGAACTCGCAAATCTCTCCCGGTCAGTTATCATTCTGACAGCCTTGCGGTTGCAAGCGATCGTCATTCGGGCGATCCCGGCAACCCGCATGCCGGGCATCAACACCAAACTGGAAAACGTCGAAACCCTCATGAATGAAGCCGATCACAAGGCCATCCAAGAAGCCGTCAAGGTGATCCTCAAAGCAGTTGGCGAAGACCCCGACAGGCCAGGCCTCCTTGAGACACCTCGTCGCGTCGCCAAAATGTACGCCGAGATGTTTTCCGGTCTGCACCTTGAACCCGAACGACACCTCGAAGTAACGTTCCCGGAAGTCTACGACGAGATGGTGCTTGTTCGTGACATTCGTTTCACCAGCATGTGCGAACACCACCTGCTGCCGTTTTCTGGCGTCGCCCACGTGGCCTACATTCCCAACGGCAAAGTCACCGGGTTGTCCAAACTTGCCCGCGTCGTCGAAGAAGTCTCCCGCCGGCCACAGGTTCAGGAACGAATGACTTCGGTGATCGCCGAACTTATCGAAACAAAACTTCAGAGCAGTGGCGTGGCAGTGGTTTGCAGTGCCGAACACTCCTGCATGTCGATTCGCGGCATTCGTAAACCAGGATCCAAAACGATCACCAGCGCATTGCGGGGGATCTTCAAAACCAACCAGGCCACGCGAGCAGAATTCATGTCGCTGATTCAGGCTCCCTGATCCGTGAGGCCCCACCTGGCAAAGTACAAAAAAAATGGCATGCCTCCTCAAACGGCATGCCATTTTTATTTTGTCTGTCGCAAATCCGAGGCTAAACCATCGCCCCTTCCATGCCGCTGAAGTAGTTTAGCACCGCGAGTTCGACGATATCGCGATCGAACACCAGCGGACGACGATGAAATTCACAGAAATCGTGGGCTTGCTGGAGCAAATCACCGACGTGGCAAAAACGAAACGGCCTTCCGGTTCGCTTGTAATGGTATTCGATCAGATAGTCGACCACACCCTTTTCGATTTTGAACTGTCGCTCGTAAAGCAGCTTCTGGAACAATTGTCGAAACTGGTCTTCGGTCGGATCGAAGACTTCGATCTTGTACGGAATCCGCCGTAGGAAAGCTTCATCACAAAGATTGACCGGGTCAAGGTTCGTCGAAAAGATCAACAGTTGATCGAACGGCAACGACACCTGGCGGCCCGAAGGCAAATTCAGAAAGTCCGTACCCGATTCCATCGGCACAATCCATCGATTAAGAAGCTCCGACGTGGAAATCTGCTGACGACCAAAGTCATCCACGACCATACAACCACAGTTACTTTTAACGTGTACCGGCGCTTCGATAATCCCGGTAACCGGATTCAAAGTCGCCTCAAGGTGCTTCATCTCCAACTCGCCGCCAACAACGATCGTCGGCCGTTTGATGCGAATCCAACGATGATCAATATCCTTTCGCGTGATGCCACCATCGTCATCCAGCGGAGCGGCTTCGTGCTGCATGGGATCAAACAGACGAACGACTTCACCACCGACCGTCAGAGCACGTGGTATCCAGACGATTTCGGCTACCGAACGGATCGCCCGTCTGGCGATACTCGTTTTACCGTTTCCCGGAGGCCCAAACAGAAACATGCTTCTGCCCGAATTGATCGCCTGACCAAGCTGGCAAATCATCATGTCCGACAAAGTCAAATCCGCCAGGGCCCCTTTGACCTGATCGAAAGACGGTCGCAGATTTTTCACCGACTGAGCTTTGACGGCTTTGCGGTACTCTCCCAAACCAACCGGTGCCGCACCGCAGTAACTGTTACGGGCAAGGTGCAGTTTGGATTGCTCCACGCCCTTGGGTGAAAGCTCGTACTCATAGTCACCGACGCCCGCCGAATTCTTGTGACCGACCAACAGATCGGCTTTCAACTGCGCCAATACCGGCTCGAGAATGTGAAACGGAAGCTTCAACTGATCCGCAATCCGGCTTCCCGAATTGGTCCCGTGCAGAAACAGGTACTTCAGCACCAACGGATACAGGTCGTTTGGATGCAAACCCGCTTCTTCGAGCGACTTCGGCTCTCTAGGCTCGAATCCCACCGATTCAAACGACTCTTGAGGAGGCGGAGTCGTCGCTACGTAGGCATCCGCACTCACGTTCATCACTCCACCGTCGACTGTGTTTTCTTCCATTTGCTCGTTGCCCATTATCCAGTTTTAGTACTCTCGATACTTTCGACCACCCCATCGGGACAATTTATCTTTTTGACAGCAAGTCGGGTATGAAGCCCGTGCCGGTCCGGAGTTTGACGGCCCAAACGATTGCAATACCGTCAGCCAAAATGACAAACGGTGCAAACCTCAAAACCGGACCTTTCCCGGACAACGCCAAAACGTGAGCTACAGTTTCGAGCACTGACGCGCAACCACCCTGGCCCCTGATGATCCACGTCCGCAATCTGACCAAGCGATATAACGAACTGTCTTCGGACGGATTCCTAGCGCTCGCTGGCATCAGCTTCGATGCCATGCCCGGCCAAATCTACGGGCTGCTGGGCCCCAATGGGGCTGGCAAAACGACCGCACTGAGGATCCTCAGTACCGTCTTGAAACCAACCGGCGGCACCGCGATCGTCAATGGATTCGAAGTCTCCAAAACACCCGAGCAGGTCCGACGTCAAATTGGATTCGTTTCGACCAATACCGCGATCTACGACCGGATGACCGCCTGGGAGATGGTTCAGTTCTTTGGCGGACTGTACCAGATGGATCCCGAAATACTCCAGATCCGGATGGAAAACCTGTTTTCGAAATTCCAGATGAACGACATCCGCAACATGCTGTGCAGCAAAATGTCGACCGGGATGAAGCAAAAGGTCTCGATCGCCCGGGCCATCATTCACGACCCACCGGTACTGATTTTTGACGAAGCCACTTCGGGCCTGGACATCCTCGTCGCCCGTGAAGTCCTTGGCACCGTCGAACAACTCACCGACCAGGGCAAATGCGTGATCTTTTCGTCACACATCATGTCCGAAGTCAGACGCCTTTGCGATCGCATCGCGATCATGAACCACGGCAAAATCCTAGCCGAAGGCACCATCGACGAACTCATCAACGCCTTTGAAGAGCCCGACATCGAAGAGCTGTTCTACCGTTTGATCTCGGACTCCGAGCAATCTCTGCAAATCCAACAATCAACGAGCTAAACCGGATGTCGTGGGCAAACGTAAAATTGATCTTCATGCGTGAAACTCGCGACCAGCTTCGCGACCGCCGAACGCTGTTCACGATCGCCATCATGCCGCTGTTACTGTACCCGCTGATGGGTATGGCGATGCTTCAAATGGCACAGTTCACCCGCGAACACCCCACACGAATCTGGCTCATTGGCGCCGACAGCCTGCCCGAAAGTCCGGCACTGATCGTCGATCGGCAACTGGATCCCAAATGGGTTGGCAAAGAACGCGGCGACCTGCTTGAGCTGGTGTTTTCCAAAGAAGGTGACAGGAAGTTCCACGAACTTCTTGACACGTTTCGCGAAAAACAGAGCGTCGAAGGCAGCGCCGACCTTGTCAATCAACTGGTCGATCGACAGATGAAGTCACGTGGAATCGATTTGGCGGTCGTGATCACCCCAAAACAAATTTCCACTGACGGCAAGGCCATTGACGGGCATTCCATCAACATGTTTCACAATTCGGCCAATGACAAATCAAAAATTGCCGCCGATCGCCTCTATCGGATCCTCAACAACTGGAAAGCCGCCGTCGGAGACCAGCGGCTCAAAGAACGAAACATCTCGCCATCGGTGGTTCACAGCATTTCCATTCGCGCCGCCGATGTCGCTGCCAAATCAAAAAAACAGGCAGCGACCTGGTCTAAAATTCTGCCGTTTATTGTGATCATCTGGTCACTGACGGGCGCATTTTACCCCGCCATCGATTTGTGTGCCGGCGAAAAAGAACGAGGAACATTCGAAACATTGCTCAGCAGTCCCGCCGGACGAAACGACATTGCGATTGGAAAACTTCTTACCGTGATGTCCTTCAGCATGGTGACCTCGCTACTGAATTTGCTCAGCATGGCGTTCACCGGCCTGTTCGTGATGTCCCGGCTTGGTGGAGTGATGGGTGTCTCGTCCGCCGCCATTGGCGCTCCGCCGGCAAGTGCACTGCTGTGGCTGATGCTGGCCCTGATCCCGATTTCGGCACTGTTCAGCGCCGTGGCACTGGCAGCGGCGGCTTTTGCCCGCAGTAGCAAGGAAGGGCAGTACTATCTGATCCCGCTAATGATGATCTCCATGCCGCTGATGATGGTCCCGATGTTGCCCGCCTCGCAGCTCGATTTTGGCACCAGCCTGATTCCCGTCAGCGGCCTGATGCTGCTTTTACGGGGTCTGATCGAAGGCCAGTACCGCGAAGTCCTTCCCTACCTCGCACCGGTCAGCATGGTCACGCTGACATGCTGCTACCTTGCGATCCGCTGGGTCGTCTATCAATTCAATTCTGAATCTGTCCTGTTTCGCGCCAGTGAAAAATTCGGTGTCGGAACGTGGGTTCAGCATGTCATGCGTGAAAGAGAGTCGCTTCCGACAGTCGGCAGTGCCTGCCTGCTGGGACTGTTGATCCTAGTACTGCAATTCTTCATTCGCTTGGCCGTACAAAGCCAGCTTCCTACGACGTGGTTTGACATTGTCAAAATTACCCTGATCGTCCTGATTAGCACCACAGCGGTGCCCGCAATCCTGATGGCCATGATCACGACGCGTAATCCGCTGGGATCGCTCAGGCTTCGCTTGTGCTCGGTCCCGACAGGCTGCGCCGCGGTACTGGCTGCAATCTGCCTGCACCCGATGGTCACATGGTTCACCGCATTGGTCATGTACATCTACCCGCCCGCTTCGGACCTTGGCCACATGGGCGCTTACATGAACAACCTTATCGATCAGGCACCTGGCCTGTGGGCCATCATTCTGGTGATCGCTGTGTCACCAGCCATTTTTGAAGAACTTGCCTACCGGGGATTTGTCCTCTCGGGCCTGGAAGGGATGCGCAACAAATGGCAAGCCATCCTGCTGACAAGCCTGTTCTTTGGGTTGGCTCACGCTGCCATTCAACAGTCGATCGTCACGTTTCTGGTCGGAGCCATTCTGGGCGTCATCGCAGTGGAAACCAAAAGCCTGATCCCCTGCATGCTCTACCACGCCACCCACAACTCGATCACCGTTTTACTTTCCCGCGTCGACACATCGGTCGTCGAAGGCTCACCGGTGCTTCCGTGGTTGCTGTACTCAAGCGACGGCACCGCCTATCAGTACTCAACGCTCGCCGGAGTCATCATGACGATCGCTGGTGTTGCCCTGCTGGCTTGGTTTTTCCGCAATCCGGCAGTCGGATCAGACCAGACTTCTGACAGCCCAATTCCAAATCTCCAACCTGCCGCCAGAGCCCGGGCCTGAGCCACAATCAACCTGCATGGTCGTTCGGACGATCAACAGAATAGTCACACTGCTGTGCCGCAAACTTGCGCCAATTAAGAAACAGCGCTGCGGCAAACGTCAGCAGGAACAGGTACCAAAAGTAGCCAAGGAAAACAGCCTGTTCACGGAATTCTCTTTCGGTCCACAGAAGTTCATCCGACGCCTCCAGAGGCTTGGCGAAAGGCACCGTCGCCAACCCGCAAGTCAGCAGGATCAGCGCGGCAGTCACAAGCTGCAAAATAATGACGAAAGTTTGATTCCTGGAACCGGCCGTCGCAAGTAACCAGACGATCAATCCAAACGCCACCACCACGTACAACTTGCCAGCAAAAATCGCAACGCCATCAAACGCGTCGGCGATGCCGCTAAAGGCAAACAGATCCAGCTGCATCTTTTAATCCAGAAAATCGTTTCGGTGAAAAGCAGCCTTAAATCCTGCCCACAAGGCCTTCATTTTACCCCGGATTATTCACGAGGCGTGGGCGTGACTTTCAGTTAACCCAAAGGTTCCAGTTTCAGATTAAACAAATCGTGTTTTGGACCTCAACAGCGAAGTGAACCGAATTCCCGGATGCGATCCTGCTTTGGAGACGCTTGGCGTGATTTAACAGCAACCAACGCCCGTCGTCGTGAATAATTCCGGTTTACTGCTCCCAAACCGTCGACGCAGCACTACGAAAGAATCTCTTTGACCACGTTTCCGTGCACGTCGGTCAAACGAAAATCGCGACCCGCATAGCGATACGTTAGCTGGGTGTGATCAAGCCCCAACAAATGCAGAATCGTCGCGTGCCAGTCGTGGATATGGCACTTGCCTTCGACCGCTTCATGACCATTCTCATCGGTCGCACCGTGACTGAAGCCACCTTTGACCCCGCCGCCAGCCATCCACGTCGTGTATCCCTTGTTGTTGTGATCGCGTCCGTTACCGTTTTGCCCATATGGCGTGCGTCCGAATTCGCCCGCCCAAACAACAAGCGTATCGTCAAGCAACCCGCGTTGCCTGAGATCCTTCAGCAAACCCGCAATTGGCTTGTCGATCTGTTCGCACTGCTGCGGGAAGCGGGTGTTCATCGAAAAGTGCGTATCCCAACCGGTGTGGTTGATCTCAACGAACCTCACGCCCGATTCAGACAGTCGCCGCGCCATCAGGCATTGCCTGCCAAACGAACTGGTGGCGTTATCGTTGATCCCATACAAATCCAGCGTCGCTTGGTCTTCATCGGTAATGTCCATCAATCCGGGCATCGCACTCTGCATCCGAAACGCCAATTCGTAGCTTTCGATCATGCCTTCGACGCCAGGCTGCTCTTTGTCGCGACGCAGCTTTTCCTCATTGAGCCGCTGGATGAAGTCCAATTGGGTTCGTTGCTGTTGATCGCTCAGATTCGGATTTTTAATATCGGCAACCGACGTACCGGAAGGCGACTTTCGAAAACGCGCCGACCTGCCACCGCTACCACCCAGTTTTGTGCCGCCGTAGATCGCCGGCAAAAACGCAGTCCCGATATCCTGCGACGCCCCCGAAGGCTGGCTGACAGAAACAAACCCCGGCATGCTTTCGTTCTCGGTCCCCAAACCGTACAGCGTCCAGGCTCCCAACGACGGCCGCACGAACTGCGCGTTCCCGGTGTGCATTTGCGTGATCGCACGGGGGTGGACGGGCAAGTCCGTGTTCATACCGCGAAGCAAACAAAGCTCATCCGCAACCGAACCGATTTCGGGAAGCAAATCTGAAATCCACAACCCGCTTTCGCCGCGTTGCCTGAACTCCCACGGCGATTTCATCAGCGACCCGCGAAAGGCCCCCGTCTTGCCGTGGTTTTTGATCAACTCCGGCTTGTAGTCGAAGGTATCCAAATGCGACGGTCCGCCACGCATGCACAGAAAGATCACTCGCTTGGCACGCGCCTTGAAATGGGGATTCTTGGGTGCCAAGGGATTGATCGACTTTGAGTCGTCGCGATCTTTGGCCGCCGCCGCGGCGATGGAAGAAAATGCCAAATACCCAAAACCCGATGAAAGGGCTTTGAGCATTTGGCGACGAGGCAACCGGAAGTGGTGCTGTTCGTTCATGGTTCTGGTCCCTGTATTCCGTAACGGGGCTCGCCAGAGGCCGCTCCAACAACCGCTGTGGCCCAAGGTCGCAGCGGATGCCAAATTCGCTACCGCCTGAGTGGCGGGCGGGCTCTCCGGCGGTAATATCAGTTCAAATATCGAAACTCCGCTCCAGCAAGAATCCCCTGACAAAGCGCTGACAATTTCTCCAACGCCTCATCACTACTGTCACGCCGCGATCCCTGCCCCGAGACCACAAATTCCTGATAAAAGTCTATTGCGGCCGAAATTTCCCCAGCGGTGGCCTCACGACCATAGGCCCACAAAATCCCCAAACGAATCTGCTGCTGCGGTTCTGAGGCCTCCTGCATCAGCTTTTTGGCGAATTTCTGGCTCTGATCGATCACGAATTTGCTATTCAAAAAGTACAGCCCCTGATCGGGCGTGTTGGACGATTCACGTTTTCCGACAACCATGTTCGCGTCAGCAAAATCAAACACGTCCAGAGAACGTGCCACATTGTCACGCACAACGGGCAGATAAACGCTCCGATGGCCCGATGGCTGATCGATCGTGGCGACCGATGGCTTCACTCCCCCGCCATCGCCGCGGCGACGCCGCATCCCCCTGCCGCCCATCGACTTCTGCTCTCCGGGCGAAGCCACCGACAGGATGGAGCCTTCGCGAACCAAACCGTCACCCGATCTGCCAACGATCGACGCATAAGGCCTTTCGGATTGCAGGTCTCCACTGATCATCAGGATCGAATCGCGAATCGCTTCGGCCTCCAAACGGCGCGGCTCGAATCGCCACAGCAACTCGTTCTCGGGATCAACTTCAAAGCTTTTCTGGTCAAACTGGCTACTGGTCCGATACGTCCTCGAGATCGCGATTTCCCGAATGAGAGACTTCATACTCCAGCCATCTTCGACAAACTTCACCGCCAGATAGTCCAGCAGTTGCGGATGCGTCGGACGCTGCCCGGTGGAGCCAAAGTTCTCCGGCGTACGCACCAACCCGTGACCCATCATGTGTTGCCAAATGCGGTTCACCATCACCCGCGCGGTCAGCGGATTGGCATCGCTGCCCATCCAACGCGCCAACTCAAGACGCCCCGACGACCTTTTTTCGATTTCAACTGGCTGTTCGCAGAGGACTTGGGGTAGTCCACGATCAACCACCTGCCCGGGCTGGTTAAACTCGCCACCGACCAGCAACCGCGTCTCCTGCATCGCGTCCGCTTCCTGAACTCCCATCACGAACGTGTAGGGCATTCCGTTGGAATCGTACGAGTTCAATTTTGCTTCGAGTGCTCCGGCTTTCGAGGAAGCCCTGGCAACATTCAGAACGCTACGGCCAACGCCGACCGAATCCTGTTTTTTGGTGTTTTGCGAGTTCATACCACGTCGCTTTTGACGCCGTTCTCGCTGAGCCTCGACCAGTTGCTCTTGGGTTTTTTCAAGGGCTTCTTTTAATTGGCCAAGCTCCTTGCGGCTGATCTTTTTGCTGGCCAGTTTCGGATCCGCCACCGGCAACACCAACAAATTGCTGGGCCGACGATTCTGTACCGTGTCGATTGTGCCGTAATGCGTCGTTGTGTTTTCAAAGATTCCCGACATGGCGTAGTAATCCGTCTGCGGGATCGGATCAAATTTGTGGTCGTGACAACGGGCGCAAGCCACCGAAACACCCAGCACCACCCGGGAAGAAATATCGACCTGCTCGTCAATCAAGTCCAGATGAAACTGCCGCCCGTTCTGTTCGGTCAAAGTCTTGGGGCCCATCGCGAGAAATCCGGTCGCGGTCAAGCTTTCAGCCCACTGCGCGTCGCTGCTCGCTGGCAACAAGTCACCCGCGATCTGTTCCTGCACAAACCGATCATAAGGCTTGTCTTTGTTGAACGAATCGATGACGTAATCTCGGTATCGCCACGCATTTGGAAACGTGATGTTGACTTCCTTGCCAGTCGATTCGGCGTAGCGAGCCAAATCCAGCCAGTGCCGCCCCCAGCGTTCGCCGAATTCTTTGCGTGCCAACAGGTCGTCGACAACTTTTTCAATCGCAGCTCGTGGATCTTTTTTGTATTCGCTTTTGAAAGCCGCCGTCTGCTGCGGGTTCGGCGGCAAGCCCACCAGGTCGAAGGACAACCGCCGCAGCACCGATTCGGCGTTCGCGTCAACCGCTGGCTTGAGCTCATTCTCTTCAAGTTTGGCCAACACGAATTGGTCGATCGGCTCATCGGACCACGACCCCGCTGCGACATCGGGCAGAGATGGCATCGTTGGCATTTTGAATGCCCAGAACTCTTTGCCTTTCTCAATGTCTTCGGGCGTGATTTCTGATTTGATATTGGCGGCTTTGACGACGCGAGGATCAGGAGCCCCCATTTCGATCCACTGTTTGAAATCCGCAATCTCCCGCTGCGAAAGCATCTTGCCCGGCGGCATGTTGTAGTCCTCATGGTTGATCGCCGACCAAAGCAGGCTTTCGTCCAGATCCCCCGGCACGATCGCGGCTCCAGAATCGCCACCGATGAGCATTCCGTCTTTGGTGTCTACCATCAAACCGCCCTTGCTCGCGCCCGATTTGGCACTGTGGCAGCCGTAGCAATCCTTGATCAAAACAGGACGAATACGGGACTCGAAAAAGTCCACCTCTTGCGAGGAAAGCTCGCGAGGGGCAGGCTCCTGCTGAGCCCACACCTGACCCGCGAAAAACGTCGCAATAAGCGCCCCCAAGGCAACCCGCTGCAGTGATCCAAACGTGATATGCGCCATGAGCTTTCTCCTTTGCGATCGGCGACAAGCCCTTCGTTAAAATGACCAAGCCCGGTGATCGTTACGTTTAGATCCAATCACCGAGCCATCGGTCATTCTTGCCTTCACACCCCAGCAGCTGGCATCGGAGGCCGCTTTGGCTTCTGAGCCTTTTTGTTCTTACCTGCATCGGCCTTGTTGCGACCCGCAGCGCCACCCTTGCCGCGGGCTTTCATCCGCTCGATCGCCGTCTTGAATTCGTCCATCGAGACACGCCCGCTCTGATCCGCATCAAGCCTGTCGAAACGCTGCTTCATACGATCGGGGGCTTCGTCCCGGGAGATTTCTCCATCGGTGTTCTTGTCCATACTCGAGAATATCTTTGCCGGATCAGCCATCATTTGCCCACGACGGCCCCTCGCGCCACCATCGCTGGCTCGATCCGTTTTACCGTCAGCCTTGCCTTTTCGTTTTCCCTTGCTGCCTTTTCCGTTGGCACCTTTTCCGTTGGCACTTTTTCCGTTGGCACCCCCCTCTCCGCGCTGGCCCTTGCCACCTTTACCTTTACCTTTGCCGCCCGCACCGCCACGATGACCTTGCCTGTTGGCAAACGCCGTTTTCAATTCTGCCTTGGTGATCCGGTTATCCGAATTGGTATCGATGTTCGCGAACCGCTTTTTCATTCGCTCATGAGCTTCATCTTCCTCAATCGCTCCGTCCTGATTCTGATCCAGATAGCCAAAAATCCTGTCCATGTCTGGCCGCTCGCCACCGCGTCGCCCCTTCGCGCGCCGCGAACCTTTCCCGCGACGGCCCGCGCGATCTTTCGCTTGCGAACCCTGTTGGCTTTCACCTTGCTGCCCTTGACTCTGCTGCCCTTGACTCTGAACACGTTTACCAGATCGTTTTCCTTTTCCCGGTCCCTGCGCGAAACTCACTTCGGCAATGAAAAGCAAAAAACAAATAGCGACGAGCAATGCGATCGATTTCATGGCGTATCCTTTACCGTGTTCTTTTCTGCCACCATTTCTGTGGCCCCATCGAGTTACACGCATTGGCCGCTGAAAAGGGACAACAGAACCCGAAAATTGCCCGAAAGGCGGAATTTGTTAGGTTTTTAAGAAAAGCCATCGCCCTGACCCACAAAATCGCGTGTTTCATGGAGCAGAGGAATTGCATGACAGAACTGCCCGAACAATCCCAAATCATCCACCAGCTTCGCGAGAGTCGAGAAGAAGCCCTTGCCGAGCTGTACCTGCTGGTGCGCGAACGGCTCCGTCGGGTTATCGATTTTCGCCTGGACTACCGTCTGGGCTCCAGAGTCTCCCAATCCGATGTCCTTCAGGACACCTATGTTCGCGCTGCCCAGCGAATCGACAGCTACCTCGAAAAACCCGACATGCCATTTTTCGTCTGGCTGCGACTCGAAGCCAGCCAGCGGCTTCACGAGATTCACCGCTTCCACTTTGGCGCCGAAAAGCGCGACGTCCGCCGCGAAGTCAAACTTTCCCCCAAAGGCGAAAAGGCCGGTGAGACATCGGTCCAATTGGCCGCTCACATCGTGGCCCAAATGACTTCTGCCAGCGGCTTGTTCCAAAAAGCCCAACAGATCGACGCCCTTGAGAAAACTTTATCCGAGATGAACGACACCGACCGCGAAGTCATCGCGCTGCGACACTTTGAGGAACTCACCAACATCGAAACGGCCAAAGTCCTCGGCATCGCCCCGGAAGCCGCCAGCAAACGATACATCCGCGCACTGAAACGACTCAAAGAAATCATGCAACAACACGCGGCTCTTTGACCCGCGCAACTTAACTCGGGCGTCACAACCATCCAGCGTCCATGACAACGTCATAAATTCCAACTCCATCGTGAACGAAGAACTCTCCCAAGCAGAACTCCTGGACAGAATCGTCGCCGACTACACGCGACAGACTCGGGAAGGTAGCGCACCGGAGATTGCCCAATACAAAAAGAAGTATCCGAAGCTCGCTGACGAAATCGACGACTTGCTCACGTCAGTCGCGATGATCGAAGGCCTCAAAGCGGACGACACACAAAAATCGCATACCGACCCCGCAGCGGTAGACTTTTCCGGCCTGAAACAGCTTGGCGACTACGTCATCATCCGGGAAGTCGGTCGCGGAGGCATGGGCGTGGTCTTCGAAGCGGTCCACCAGTCGCTCGGCCGCCGCGTGGCACTCAAAGTCATGCTGGAAAAGGAACTCGAAAGCGAAAAAAACATCACGCGATTCCGCCGCGAAGCCCAAGCCGCGGCAAAGCTACACCACACCAACATCGTGAGCGTATTCGGAGTCGGCGAATCCAGCGGATACCACTACTACGTGATGGAATACATCGACGGCATCTCTCTCAAGTCCGCCGTCCGTTCACTGACACGCGGCGAATCATCAGACGGACCGCTATCCGCCCCGGAAGAACTCAGCGAAACCGCCCGGGTCAGCGAAAATTCGACCGACGAACATGACCATACCGCAGAACTGATCCTTTCGGGTTCGGCCATCTTTGCCCCCGGACCGACGGAGCTCAACAGAACAGCAAGCCACCGCAGCAGTCGCAGCCGACATCTTTGGGTCGCTCGCATCGGTGCTCAAATCGCCGATGCACTTGGCTACTCCCATCAACAGGGAATCCTCCATCGCGACATCAAACCAGCCAACCTGATGCTGGACAACAAAGAACACGTTTGGATCACGGACTTTGGTCTGGTCAAGTTTTCCGACGAAGACGGGATCACCAAAACCGGTGCCGTGATCGGAACGCCGCAGTACCTTGCTCCCGAATCTCTCAAAGGCGACTACGACCACCGCAGCGAAACGTACTGCCTGGGCCTGACGCTCTACGAACTCGCCACTCTGACTCCCGCTTTTGAACCCGGAACGACGGCGGAAGTTTTCAGCCGCATCATTCACGAGACACCGCAACCGCCCGCCAAAGCCGACCCTTCGATCCCGCGCGATCTCGCGACCATCATTCAAAAAGCCATCAGCGGCGAACCGGATCAGCGATACAAAACCGCATTGGCACTTCGCGACGACTTGCGAGCCTTCCTCGACGACCGCCCGATTTCCGCGCGGCGGCCGTCGTTGAGCGAACAATCTTGGCGGTGGAGTCGCAAGAATCCGCTCCTCGCATCGCTGGTGGCACTGTCCGCCGCACTCGTCTGCGCGACGGCGATCATTGCCACGTCTGCCTGGATGATGACCAATCGCGCCTACTCGGATTTGAAAGTCGAAGCCACCAAAACGGAGGTCGCTCGCAAGCAAGCCGAAAATGCGCGAACCGACGCCGAAGAGAAAAAGCTGATCGCCGTCAAAAGCCTCAGTCGTTCCGAATCCAATGTGGGGCTGATGGTCGAAGCCTTCGATGAATTGTTTGCGGCATTCCTGAAAAAAGGAACCGACGGCACCGAAGGCAAATTGGACTTCGAGGGTTTTAACGAACTCGCCGGCATTGAAATCTCGATCGACAAAGCAGATGCCGACTACCTGAAAACGATGGCTTCGTTTTACGAACGCTTCGCCCGGCAAAATTCTGAAAACCAGGCACTGCTCGGAAACGCCGCCAAAGGCTGGAGACGTGTCGCGAACATTAACTTTCTTCTCGGCGATACCGAAACAGCCATCGCCAGCTACAACCAGGCGATTCGGGCCTATGTCGAAGTCCAACAGCGGAATCCCGAATCGGTCGCTGCCCTGCTCAACCTGGTCGATACGCGTTCAGAACTCAGCGGCGCGATCGTCCGGCAACGTCGCTTCGTTCTCAGCAAAAACAAACTCAAACCCAAAACGCTAATTGCCGCCAACGTGCAGGATATCGAAAAGCACCCGCAAAGCGATTCACACCAACTTCAGTTCGCCCTCGCCAGAACGCTCGGCGCGATGGGATCTGCCGAACTCTGCCGACTGGCAACCGAAAACACGGTGGACCTAGAACAGCCCTGGCGCGGCGAGAACCAGGCCACCCGTCGCAAACGTGACTCCGTTTACTTCAAACAGCTCAAGAAAAGCGTGAAACGGGCGATAAAAATCGCAGCCCGACTCGCCGCCGCAGACCCCGGCAACCTTCAGTACCAAACGCTGCTGGCAAAAAGCCACTGTAGCCTCGGCGCGGTAGAAGCCAGGTTGGGCGACCCCGAACTGGCCAACGATTCACTTGAGTTTGCGGCTGAAAAGTATTCGCAACTCGCCAAAGACCACCCTGGCAATCTTCAGTACCAATACGAACTGGCGGTGACACTTTTGTTGCTTCCATCGGACGAGAATCGGCGTAAAGAGCGAAAGAAAATCTGGGACGTGAATCGGATTGCCGATGAGCTTGCCTCCAAAAGCCCCAACCTCGTTTACCGACAGTTGCAGATTGCGTCACGACTGAAGATGGCCGCCGCGTTTGTTTCCAACAAGAAACGATCGCAGGCCCTCGAACAGTTCCATCAAGCAGCGGACTTGCTGATCACAGCCAAACTCGAAGGCCCCGCATTGCATTCGATGTTGCGTGAAATCATGAAAACATTCCGGATCGTGACCCGACGAATGATGCCCACCGACCGCGATAACTTTCACTTCTTCCTTCAGCAAAAACTCCGTCGCGAACTGGACATGATTCCACGGCGACGTGGCAACCGGCCGCAAGGTCTCCGGGTCGGCGTGGGCACTTCGGCAGTCAATCCAAGCTTCCGGTCGCAAAATTGATCACGGACTCGACTTCATCCGTTTCGCTTTCCGTTTCTGCGATAAGATCTTCAATCGTTGCAGCCAATTCTTGTTCATCAAACAGATTCACTGCACGGACCACCCCGCAGCGATCAATCAAAAAGTTGGCAGGCCAATCCCGCACGCCCCACTCCAAAGCGGGCAGCGGGTCTGAACGCTTCCGGTAAAAACAAGGCCAGGTGACCTGCTCCGTTTCAATAAGTTGCCTGAGTTCGGACTCTTTGCTGGTACCAAACACTCCAACGATGGCAAAGTCGGTATCCTTAAATTTAGTGACGAGCGACCGCTCGACGGGAAGATGGTTTCCCGTTCAGGGGCCTCAACCACCGCCCCAAAAACTAAGCAGAATTACTCTCCCGCGGTAGTCACTCAAATTGATCGGCTTTCCGTTGACATCATTGCCGGTCGTTTCGAGCATCCGTTCCCCGACCTCCACATCCGGGATCGCAGTACCATTGAGATCAACGCTCAGACGCAGACCGGCAAGCATCTTTTGGGCCTGTTTGCGCCTGGCTTGTTCGTCAACAGGACCGCAGCCCGCGAGCACAACCAAATAAATTGCAAAAATTCCCACAAGCTTTGTCGAGTTGATTTTCATGGTTCGATCCTTTTGCAATAGTAACACCAGCCACCGACAAAGGTCACCGCTCCGACTGCCAATAGCACCACCGCATAAACAGACGTCTCCATTTCACCATTCAATTCCCATCCAAATTTAAGCTGAAACAGGAAGACAATCATCGTAACGCCATAAGGAGCAACCAATCCCACAAGCACCGCCAGAACCGGCGACGTCAACATGGTCGACGCCAGCCAGCTTGTGCCAAACACCGAAAACAAAACAGAACAAGCCAGAAATATTTCTCGTCCTGTTGATTCGTACATATATTTGTCATCGCTAATCCACGGCACGATCAAATCGGCAACCAGAAAATAACTGATCGCCACGACGGCTGCCCAAACCACGCAAACAATTGCCTTGCTGAATAAAATTGCCGATCTTCCAGGAGGCAGGAAAGCAAGGAATTCTGCGGATCGATCCCTGCGTTCGCCCGCAATGACGAACCCCGCAAGAAATGCGATCGAAAAAACGGAAAGCCAGACGCTTGTTTGCGAAGCGCCTAGCAGTGACAGGCTCAGGAATTCGATACTCTCGGAGTCGCTAAGCCCCGATGTGCAAGCCGCATAGACGATCACGGCAAGGTAGGGCACGAGCAAAGCGATCACTCCGCCCATCAGAACGTGGCGGCACAAACCAAAGTCTTTTTTCAATAATTCAATCATGCCTGCCTTCCCGGCAACGGAACACTGTTTTTTGATCTGACTCCGCGAATGTAGGCCTTGAACAGGTCTTCAAGATTGACACGTTCAACCGTGATACTCTCAACGGAGTTTTGCCTTTCAATCGCTTGAGACATCGAAGTCTCAAAGGTGGGCACGGTCACGACAAACTGCCTTCCATTCTGCTGCTGATGAATCGTTCGATCGGGAACAGAATTCAGTTCTGTCACCGAATCGTCACTTGCAACGACTTTGATTTGCCTTGCCGAACCAAGCAAACTTTCGGTTGATTGGTTGACCAACAGTTGACCGCCGTAAAGAATTCCAACCGAATCAGCCAGTCGCTGAACGTCGCCGATGGTGTGGCTTGAGAAGATCACGGTCGTCTCCTGTTCACAGATCGTTTTCAGCACACCATCGATGAACTCGTCGCGAACAATCGGATCCAGTCCCGAGAGCGGCTCGTCCAACACCAACAGTTCTGGTTCATGACAGACAGCCAGCAGCAACGCGAGCTTTGCCAGCATCCCTTTGGAAAGATGCTTGACTTTTTTTCCCGGGTCAAGCTCCATCAACTGTAACATTTGATCGCAAAACTGATCGTTCCAGGCTGGGTAAAAAGAGCGGGTAAATTCGATCACGCGATTGATTTTCATCCAACGGTAAATCTGATGCGTTTCGGGAACGTAACCGACCCGATTCTTGATAGCCTGAAAGTCCGTTGTCACATCGTGACCAAGAACTTTCATGCTTCCTCCGGACGTTCGCAGCAAACGCATCAAAGATTTAAGTGTCGTGCTTTTTCCCGCACCGTTGGGTCCAATCAACCCGTAAACACATCCGCGAGGAACAGACAAAGAAAGATTGTTGACAACCGTCTTGCGTCCAAACTTTTTGACCAGGCCGTTGATTTCCACAACACCGTCACTGCCGGTCACAAGCGATTTTTCGGGTTCGTGACTTGCCACGCTTTCTTCCGGATGGAGTTTCAACATCAGGCAATCCCCCGTTTCGGCGTCGCAGACAGCACTTCAGAAAAAATTTCCCGCAAGCGTTTGTCTGTGAATTTCGCCGACCGACCAAGCTCAACCGCCTGTCGAATCAGATCAGCAATTGAATCTTCCGATTGCCGCAATGCAGAGCGTGAACCTCGTTTGCAGACAAACTTTCCGATACCACGTTTTGATTCAAGGACTCCCAAATCCACAAGCTCGGCATACGCTTTCTGAACTGTGTTTGGATTTACCTTCAGTAGCTGGGCCATTTCCCGCGCGGAAGGGATTCGCTCACCTTCGGCATAGACTCCGGCAACAATTGCCGACTGAATTTCGTTCACGATCTGGGCAAAAATCGGAACCGTGCTTCCAGGATCAACTCTCATGACACCTCCCATGGTTAACTAGTCATCTAATACACTAGCCATGAGCCGGGAGAAATCAAGTGCCTTTTTTGGGTCTCAACGGACAGCCTAAAAACCAACGGGTTTGTTGGCGGGCCCCTGTTGCCAAGATGGCGACGTTGTCGGCGGCAATGTTGCGCGGACTGTTCGGCAACGGTTCACCGAAGTCCGCCAACAAAGCACCGCCATGCAACGGATACTTATTCACCCATAACTTCTTCAACTGCCTCTTCGATATCAGTGGGGCAAATTGCACGCACGATTCCTTCAGCGTCAACAACAACGATGCCGTAGCCAAAATCGCCAAAATGCATCGCGCTTTCAAATCCATTATCAAGAATCACGCTTGCCCACTGGCCACCGCCGTATTTTTCGAACAGGGCAGGGGCCTGTTTGTTGTAATACGAACGACTCATATCGGTGCTAAGCAGAATGACCTGCAGTTTCTCTTTTGAGTACTTTTCCTGTATCCGCTCGACCAGCGGAAATTTCTCGAAGCAATTGTGTCAGGTCACCGCCCACACATCCAGCAAAGTGACTTTTCCCAGAATGCTCTGGTTGGTGATCTTTTCGCCAGTGATGCTGGTAAACTCAAACGGCGGGCACTTTTCTCCCACAATCGTTCCGCTCAGCGGCGCCGCTACTTTTTGAATCGTCAGTTTCCGGCTTTCGTGTTCAACGCCAGTCACCTGAAACATCGCATCACCAACCCGAAACGGGCGGTTACCGGGGAATGACTCGCCTTCAGTAATCTCTCCGTCGCCGTTGTGATCGATCGAAAAGTAGGAAGCATCATTTTCAAAGCGAGTGTCACCCGTGCCGGTATTAGCCAGTGTGTACTGACGGCTTTTCTTCAAATAAATCGTCAAGTCCTTTTCGTTGTCAGCGAACGTTCCCTTAAAAGCCAACTTTTCGGTCCGGCTTCCCAGCAACACGCTGCTGACAGAAAGTTTCGCCTTGGGTCGCACGGCATCACACTCGACAAGAGAAATTTCTATCGGTTCGCCCACCGTTTCGTGAACTGGAGTCACGTGAGTCACAACCGGCTTTTTCGCTCGCACTCCCCTGATTACAAATTCTAGTTTTTTCGGTGCAAGACAAGTTCCGTCGTTGCAGGCCTGGAATTTAACAAACCCCTTGATCCGACGCAGGCCACGTTCGCTGACGGTGTACTTTCGGGACCACGACCAACTACCTGAATGTTGCTTTTCGTCAGAACTCGAACACGCAAAACCGTCACCGATCGGTTCAAGACGACTGGATTCGATTTCAATTTCACTGGCCACCCCAACGACTCCTGCCGGCAACTTGAGCGGATAGACATGCCAGCCATCTTTGACCGTGGCGTGTATCGTCAGCGAGACTTCATCTCCGGGCTTGGGTGCCGACGGAGAAAGAACAACCTCAAAACTTGCGACCGGTGACTTTTGATCTTCGGTCGGAAGTTTCAGGCTAACGGAATCCGTGGCGCGGCCAGCATCCTGGCCTTTGACAACTGCGGCACCGACTATGAAAAAAATGGCGAGCAAAGTTCCGCCGACAAATCGCTTCATGTCAACTCCTGAGCATTCCTGAAACAACGACAATCTAACTATAGCAAGAACCTGAAAACAAAGTTACTCCAAACGCCCTGAATTAAGCGAGCGAACACTCGCGAAAGCGGCATCGGCCCGGCTTTTTCGCACCCCCTGGACGGGCAGCACATGGTGGCTTGCCTCACTCGGCTGGAACAAGCCACATGTTCGCCCGGATTATTCACGAGGCGTGGGCGTCAGAATCAGTTGAGACAGTGATCCGCGACTCTGATACGATGAAACGATCGCTGTGGTTTTCATCTACCGGATGTTTTACATTTCTTGTTGGAATTCAGCCTTTTCCCTTGCTCCGGTTGGCCAGGCGTAGAATCAACGCCCGTCGTCGTGAATAATCCGGGTTTAGACAGCTACCTTCACAACCATAACCAAACAAAAAAACACCTGCGATCGATTCAATCACAGGTGTCGTATTTTTAAACGCTTCAAGCCGTTGGCGATTGCGATCCTTACTTCTTGCTCGCAGAACCAGACTTGCTGGCTGATCCGGCTTTCACCTCAGATCCAGCTTTCGTCTTGGATCCAGCTTTCGCCTTGGATCCAGCCTTGGTGTCAGAGCCTTCCTTCGCCGCCTTGGGTGAAGCTGCCTCGATGGCACTGAGTAGCTCATTCGACTTTGCGCGGTTGCGCAAGTTTCCGGTAAGGACTTTGGTGATCATTCCGTCGCCGTCAATAACGTAACCAGTGAACTCACCTTTTTTGGAACTGTAACGTCCCGTCTTCTCGTTGTTCAGGTCAATCGCCAAAGTGTAAGGCGTTTTGGTTTTCTCTTTGATCAGCTTCAAACCGTCTACGCCTTTTTGCTCCTCACGGAACACAGCAATGATCTCAGCATCTACCGCTTTGAATTTCGCTTCGTTTGCTCCCAGCTCGCCGAGCTGTCTTAAACAAAACGGTCACCAATTGGCACGCGAGAAGACAACCACTCTTGGCTTGCCGGCACTGTCGGACAGCTTGACCATTTTGCCATCAAGGCCTTCGAGTTCGAAATCGCTTGCCTTGTCACCAACCTTGTGCGGTTCGTTTGACTTGGCAGCTGCATCCTCTTTTTTCTCTGCTTGCGGCTCCGAAGCCATGCCTCGCAACACGGTCACACGAGCTTCAAATTCTTCGGCGCTAATTTCGCCGTTTCCATCAGCATCGACCTTGGTAGCAAAGTCTTCCAGCCGATCGAATCCTTGCAGCTTGGCGCCTGCGTATTCGGTAAACTCAGCGACGGTGACTTTACCATCGCTATTTCCATCAGCACTTTCAAGCGCCGATTCCTGTGCGACCGCAACCTGGGTCATCAACACAGAGCTCATCAACAAGACGAGTTTGATTTTCATGAATAGCTCCTAACGTCATGGGCTTTTTGATACCCCCAGTTATAGAGACAACAACCTGTTCTTCAACCGAAAATGCGCGCACTTTAAGCCCAAAAACGAAGGACGGAGTCGGTCGAGTCAGCCCGGGTCGCTGATCGTGGGACCGGCCGAGCCAAACCCGGTCACCCACCTGAAATGGGCGACGTCTCAAAAATGTGAGAAGGGGAACGTAAGCAGTTCGCGGGACGTGTCAGCCACCGAATTTGTCGTCCACGCAATCTCGCTCTGATCGCCGACATCGCCTATCTGGTCCGTCCTGAAATTCCAGAATTCAGTGCGTGGCCAAGAAGACGTAGTTGGATTCGCCAGAGTTCCTTTTGTCCCCCGTCACTACATTCAATGTCGATTTGTCCAAATTGAAATTGATTGCAGCTGAGGTTAGCCAAAGCTGCCTTTTGATCAACGAATTCAGATAGCGTTCTTCTCGACGCCCCAACGTAGAAAGCGTTCGAATCGTTATTCGGTAAATTGAGCTTCCTGCACCGAGCCACTGTGCGTGAATTCGGCAACGAGCCGATCATGCTCGGCCAGTGCCCTGACAAGGTCCCCGTGATTTGCCGAACGCCTCTTGTAACCGCAAGTTCGTGTCCAACTGTTCGTGGCAGGGCTTTACCAACGAATTCGTTTCAAGGAACTTTCCAGCATTGGTGACTGTCGCGAGGGAAAAATAGTTGTCGCCGATCAGCAAGGAGTAGTCAACCCGGATTATTCACGAGGCGTGGGCGTGAGAATCAGTTGAGACAGTGATCGGTTACTCTAATGCGATGAAACGATCGCTGTGTCTTTCATCCACCGAATGATTCACATTTCTTGTTGAAGTTCAGCTTTTCCCTTGCTCCTGTTGGCCAGACGTAGAATCAACGCCCGTCGTCGTGAATAATCCAGGTTCAAAAGACTCGGCGACCAGAATCACACGTTGCGCCGAATTGATCTGGTCGGTATCGCATTCCAAAAAGTTCTCCAGTTCTTCCTGCTGCTGTTCATCGAGCCGATCGAGTATTGCCTCAGGAGACCATTGGGCGATCATTCCCGCGTAGGAGATCGCCTGCAGCATTTGAAGTTTGTTGTTTCCGCGTTTGAGTTCAATGACCACGACTTTGCCCTCGCGGTCTATCGTCAACAAGTCGATCCGATCCTGCACATCCTTCGATGGCATGACCTCGTACCGACCAAAAATAGCTCTTCCCCCATCTCTGCGAAAAACTCGGCAGGAGAATTGGCAATACACTCTTGCAAGTCATATCGCTCGGTGATGGAGGACTCAGCGAGAGTGGGCGAAGCGAGTCGGGTCAGGCTCTTTGAGTTTCTATCGATCTTGAGCATTTCGCCAAGATAACAGAAACGACGCTACTCTTCAGAAATGCCAGACGGGAGAATTCTTTGATTGGCTTTTGCGGCAAGTTTCTGTGCCAAAGACATCTGGTCTTCCTTCTTTTCAGGAAAGCCAACGATGTCGGCATGATTCGGATTGTCGGGAACACCTTTGGGATCGTCTTTGATCTCTTTCGCAATCACCTTGAGAGTTTCTATGTTGCAGTCAGCGACTACAATGTCACATCGTCCATAAAGTTCGTCGCCACGAAAGTCCGCGATGCCTTTTCCAAACATCCAGATTTCATCGTCAGTGCAATCGCGATGGCGGTTCACCGAAAGGTCGATATGCTTGTAAGGGCAAAACAGGCTTGGTTTGGGGGCACCGGTTTTCGCGTACCATTGTTTCTTCTTGAAGATGAATCGAGCCACGACCTCATCGAGCTCAACATCCGGTACATTATCAGGATCGATCATCCGTTGCAGACTCGGCCGATCCAGTGCAACAAGGTAACTGGCGTCTGGCCAGCGAATCGGCAAGTCCCGCGCGGATCTTCTTCGCCGATCAAAGCTGCCCAATGCAACCTCCCATCCGGGTTTACACTGACACCAAGCACTTGGCGATTGCTTACGAACCACTCAAGATGAATATGGCCATCTGGTTCAGCAGAAATTTCAGGTGTACGAAACTCCGTTGGCAAGCTCTCAACCAACTCACGAGCAATGGAAAGCGTCTGGCGCGAAACTGCAACCGATCCTTCGCCGTCCCAACCATCAATTGATGCTTCACCAAACGCATCAAGCAATTGATCAACAAGCGAAAAGTTTGAGAACGTGATCGTCTCGTTGTTCTGCTCCCTGATCTGCTCGACGAACTGATCCACAATGCCGGCAGCTTCACTGACACCGTACTTTCGTTCTGTCGTTACCATCAAGTTGCTCCAAACTTAGCTTCTGCGTCTTTCATTAGTGTAAAGAAGACTTCATTCTTGATAAACCGTAGTTCATCAAGCTTTTCGTCCACAACAACCAGATCCGACAGTGCAGAAGTCGTGGAGACTGAAATATCTACAATCAGGTTCGCAGATTTGTCAGTTGCGGGCTGTACCGCCCGAATCACATTAATTTTATACGGCTGATTCGCCAGTTGGATCGAGTCCTGGTGAAAAAAATTGTCGGCTTGAAGTCCCATTCCAGACAATGGGGCACAAACCTGCTCAATACAGTTTCCAACGTCATCCGAAGATTGGACAGGCATTTGCGAAATGTAGCGCACACTCAGAGACGACACGATTTCGGGATCGGCCAGCTCACGATACTTGCCCCAGAACCGTTTGGCTTCCTGTATGAACTTTGGCCATCCCTGATACGGCGCAAGTTGACTGAATACGACACCTGTCTTCAAGAACTGGCAAACGAACTTCGCTGGCCCTTTCTTTGGTGAATTGAGCCGCACGCCTTCCCAATTCGTTCGCTGCTTGACTTCAAAGCCTCCCGGATCCCCGCTGACGCCAAGCTCCTGATTCACCTGGACCTGCAGAGCGTAGCCGGCAAACGTCTCAGCGAGCTTTTCTTGTAGTGTTGTTTGCTCAAGTTGTTGAGTCGGAGGCGCCTGCCAGTGAACAACTGCTTCCACGATTGGCGCACGCGGCAGATTGGGAAACTTCTTGGCCGTATCGATATCCAAATGGTTCATAGCAACATCGTAGCGACTCCCAAATCGGTTGACTACTCGGTGACCAATGTTGATTCTGAAAGCCGCTATTTCAGTGAAAGATACTCCATCTTCAGTGCGTACCGCTCATTGAGCGTACGCAGGTACTTCTTTCCGGCGGGACACAATTTCGGTTCACCAACGACGACCAGTCGTTGAGCATTCTGCCCGCCGGGCCACTCAGAATACTCTAGCAGCTGGCCAATCGCATCACGCAAACACGCACGGGCATTCGAGTACGTTTTGATTTCGTAGAAATGGAACTGATCCTTAAGTCGAACGACGGCATCCACTCGCATGCCATTGCCAGACGGGTGTTCGGTTCCGACGTTTTGCTTGCCGTGCTTCTTGCAGAGCAACTTGTAGAGCTTCTCTTGCAGCACGTTATGCCTGCGTTGCTTTTCGCTTGGCCTTATCCATTACTGTAGCCCCACGAGAAAAGGTACCGCCCACGAGAAAAGGTACCGCGGACCTTAAACGTGTCGCACGGACCTTAAACGTGTCGCACGGGCGTGGATTGCCGAACAGGATGCCCAACCAGCGGACGTTCTCAAACTCAATCGCTCGGGCGACGACCGAGATCAGCGTTCCCTGTTCAATGTCCCAAGCGGCTTGGTGCAGATACTGAACCGGGACCCTGAAGCGGCGGACATTCCCAAGAAAGACGACCGAGGGCGAACAATCGACGTTCACGCTCTGCGACACTCGTTCGGCACCCTGCTTTCGACTTCCGGCGTGGCTCCACGTATCGCACAGCGGGCAATGCGCCATTCCAGAATCGATCTAACGATGAACACTACACCGGCCCGGCACCGCTGGACGTTCATGCGGCAATGAACTCTTTGCCGTCGCTCGACGCGGCAGCCGATTCACCAGCGGAACAAAGAGCAACCGGAACGGATGATTCCCAAGTGGTGGGTTTGGTTGGTCTGGTGGGTCAAAATCGGCCGGATCCAAGTAAAGTTTCTGTTCTAAAACAGAGAAGCGAAGCGGATAAGGCTTCACGGTTGGTGCCCCCCATGGTGCCCCCTCGCACCTGCCCAAAAGAGACAATTCAGGACAATTCGGGTGGATATGGCGATTTCGCAAGCGAAGCCAGAAAAGAAGAAAAGCCTCGGGAACCCGATGTTTCCCGAAGCTTTCAATAGTCGGGCTGAGAGGATTTGAACCTCCGGCCTCCTCACCCCCAGTGAGGCGCGCGAACCAAGCTGCGCCACAGCCCGTACAGCGGTCGATCGTAGTCCGAACTGCTGCGAATTCCTTCGGCAGATGTGGATTACTTAGAACTTGTCGATGGCCCACATGATGCCAACGACCAACCGCCACAGCAGGTAGGCAGCTAGCGCCACTACGACGATCCAAAAGTGCCACGGCGCTGACTGTCCGACCGTCTTCTCCTCATCGGCCGCGTCTTGCCCGTGCGCTGAGTCGTTGGTTACCGCTCCCCCACATTGCGGGCATGAGCCGCCGTCGAGGGCGGTCGGGGCGTGATACGCCGAACATGAATCGCACCAGGGCATAGCGTTCGAGCCTAGAGGTGGTTTAGCTGCGGCGGACGGCCAGGATGGCGACGTCGTCGCCGATCATGCCGTTGGCGAAATCGCGTGCTTCTTCGAGCAGTGCTTTGGTGAGAACCTCGGGACTTGCGCCGGGGTCGCGGCGGATCGCCATGGCGATGCGCTCTTCGCCAAAGAGCTCGTCGCCGTTGCGGGCTTCGGCCAGACCATCGGTGTAGAGCAGCACGAAATCGTCGGGCGCCAGCGGAATTTCCTTACTGAAGTAGGCCGCACCGGGGTCGAGCATGAGCAGCGGCCCGGTGGCTCGCAGCGGCTGCACTTCGCGTGCGTGCCAAAGCCAGCCGGCGGGGTGGCCGGCCGAGGCGTAACGGATGGTGCCTGCCTCGGTGTCGAACACGACGACGATCATCGAGATGAACTCTTCGCCGCGGTCCATCTCGGCCATCTGTTGGTTGAGCTCTTCGAGCGCCTGGGCCGGGTCACGGAACTGGCGGAGGAACACCCGCAGCAGGTACTTGGCCTGGAACGCGGTGATCGAGCTTTCGATGCCGTGGCCGCGAACATCGCCGATCACAGCAGCGAGGCGGGTGCTGCCCACTCGGTAGACGTCGAAGAAGTCACCAGCCATGAGGCCCGAACCGGCCTCGTACACACGGCCAACTTCGAAACCGGTGACGTCGGGCAGCGAATCGGGGGCGAGACGGGCTGCCCATGCCTTGGGAGCGAAGTCCTCTTGCTGCAGTGCCTCTTCGGCACGCTTTTCGAGGAAGAACCGCTGACGGCTAAGGCGTGCCTCTTTGACGGCGTTACGTGACCACAACACCGACATGAATGCCGGCACTGCCACGAAGCCAAACACCATGGGCACTCGCTCGTCGGTGCTGGCAGCAGTTGCGAACGACGCGGCAGCCAAGACGATGTAC
>CALFWR010000114.1 GCA_937928555.1 uncultured Pirellulaceae bacterium | reverse complement strand
CCACGCCTCGTGAATAATCCGGGTTGATTTAACGTCAGTCGCCGTGAACAATTCGGGTCAAGTTCAACGCAGCACTCTTACCCACCCTTTGTCGCGGCTAATCACCTGACGCTCCTCCAGTGTGCGGAGCGCGCGATACATTGTTTCGTGGGTCATGTTCAGATCAGAAGCAAGTGTTTTGAGCCTGCCTGTTAAATCCGTGGCTTTGTTATCAGGCGTCAGGCTGCGCAAAAGATGCAGGACTTTGTCAGTTGCTTTGGGGAGAGCAAGCCTTTGGAAGTTAGTCCGCAACTGCTCATTGCGATTGTTCAACAACGACAGGTAAACCATCAAAGCGCGGTAGTTGCTTGTTACGTGCGCCAACAGTACTTGCCGATTGACCGATACGACAACGGTTTTTTTGTCCGCGATGGCTGTAAAGTCATTCGAGTTGCGAACAAGGTGATCTTCGGCAATGAGTTCGCCGTCGCGGGCTCGATAAAGAACAAGCTCTTTGCCTTCAACCGGCTGCACAACCAACCGTACACAGCCATGTTCCACAAAGAACGACAACAGCGGTGTCGCTCGTTCGACAAAGAGCACATCACCCGATTTGAATTCGCAGCGTTGACCTGTTCGCAACACTTCAGACGGAAGTTGTTCATACAGAGTGTTGGACATTCAATCGCGCTTGGTTCGAATAACATTGAGCTACCGTCCCGTCCCATTGCAGTAACGCTCCGGCAGGACGAATCATTGGACGGCGCGTGCCAATGATGTCTTACCTTGCCTTCGATCCTCAATCCGCAAGCAAGTCATCAATTGCTGCATGCCGTCGATCAGCTAATTGGGTTATTTACTAACCCGGATTATTCACGAGGCGTGGGCGTCAGAATCAGTTGAGACAGTGATCCGCGAGTCTGATGCGATGAAACGATCGCTGTGGTTTGCATCTACCAGACGATTTATATTTCTTGTTGAAATTCAGCTTTTCCCTTGCTCCCGTTGGCCAGGCGTAGAATCAACGCCCGTCGTCGTGAATAATCCGGGGTCATTCCTCGTAAGCAAAGACAGATATCACAGACTTCAAATGAGCTCGCAAACGCCAACAATCAAAAAGAAGTTCCTGGCAACGTTTGGACACGACGCGGCGGGGATTGCCACAGCACCGGGACGAGTCAACCTGATCGGCGAACACACCGACTACAATGAAGGCCTGGTGTTGCCTTTGGCGATTGATCGCAAAGTCCAGATCTGGTTGTCACCTCGTTCGGATTCGATCGTCAATCTTGCGGCGGAGAATTTTGGGCAAACCGATCGCTTCGATCTGTCGCAGCCCATCGTCAAGGGAGCGGCATCGTGGTCGAACTACATCAAAGGCATCGCCGGGGTACTGTTGGATGCCGGGTATTCGCTCAAAGGAATGGACGCGCTGGTCTACGGCGACATTCCGGTGGCGAGCGGTTTGAGTAGCTCGGCGGCGCTTGAGGTTGCGTCGATTTTGGCGCTACTTTCAGTGGCTGAACTTCCGTTGCCGACCCCGCTTGAGATAGCGAAACTTGCTCAAAAGTCGGAACATGAATTCATCGGAGTCCATTGCGGTTTGATGGATCAGTACATCAGCGCCGCAGCCCAAGCGGATTGTGCGCTGAAGATCGACTGCCGAACCATGGAAGCGACGCCTGTCTCGATACCGGAAAATCTTGCGATCGTCGTCGCCGATACCGGGCTCAGCCGAACGCTGGCGGGGTCGGCGTACAATCAGCGGCGGCAGGAGTGCGAGGAAGCGTTCGCGTTGATTAAGGCAAACCTTTCGCCTGTCGCGGTTGAGTCGATGCGTGACCTGTCGGTTGAAGTCGTTGAACAAAGTCGCACGTTTTTACCAGATAAGCTGTTGCGCCGGGTGCTGCACGTTGCACATGAGAACTTGCGCGTTGAATCCGCAGTGACCGCTTTGGCAAACGGAACCAACGCAGACCTTGAGCAGTTGGGCGCATTGCTGAATCAGAGCCATGCAAGTTTGCGTGACAATTACGAGGTCAGCAGTCCCGGCCTGGACACCGTGACGGAGATCCTCAGAGACATCCCCGGATGCCCGGGTGCGAGGCTAACGGGCGCAGGGTTTGGTGGCTGCGCGGTCGCTGTCGTGTTGGCCCAACAGCTGGACGACTTTCTGGTTAATGCGCGGCGGGCCGTTTGCGAGCTGGACCCCTGTCCCGTGATCTTTCCCGTTGTTCCGCAAGCCGGTGGAAAGTTGCTGACGTCAGCCAGTTCATGACGTCTTTGCTTTCGCCCCAAGCTACCGCACCCGGCTTGCTTGTCTTCAGTTGAGATACCGCAATTGTTCCCGTTTGGTCGCGAGGGAAACACAAGTTTGCCGAGGGTAAGGTGCTTCGGTGTGTCGGACCGGTGCGTGCTTGGTTAGCGCCATAAATCCCACCAGTTAGCGCCATGAATCCCACCAGTTAGCGCCATGAATCCACCAATTAGCGCCATGAATCCCACCAATTAGCGCCATGAATCCCACCAGTTAGTTAGCGCCACAATTCTTGCCAGCCCGGAGGGCGAAAGATCCCTGCCGGTGGCGTCAGCCACCGGAATCATGGCAAAATGTCTCAAAGCCCGGAGGGCGACACATCGGCCATCAAATGGAGAACCGATGACCATGGCATCGCATCAACAACTTCTCTGCCACATTGTTTTCAGCACAAACGAGCGGCCCGCTTTATTGTGTGAGGACGATTTCAGGGATGCCGTGTTGGCGTACATCGACGGCCAGTTGGAACACCATCGCAAGAGAACTTTTCAGGAAGAGTACTTGAATCGAAGATGCTCGCCGATCATGAGGTTGAATATGATCAAAAATAATTCTGGAAGTAACTCCCACTAAAAACATGTAACGCCCTCCGGGCTTAGCATGCACAGAAGCAAATTCCGGTGGCTGACGCCGCCGGCAATGATGTAACGCCCTCCGGGCTATTTGTGAATTCAAAAACCGCTTCTGTCACATCGACCGAAGTTGCCAAGTCCTATCCGGGATTATTCACGACGACGGGCGTTGATTTTACGTCTGGCCAACAGGAGCAAGAGAAAAGCTGAACTTCAACAAGAAATGTGAATCATTCGGTGGATGAAAACCACAGCGATCGTTTCATCGCATCAGAGTCACGGATCACTGTCGGAACTGATTCTGACCCCACGCCTCGTGAATAAGCCCGGATTAAAGCACGCGCGAGTCGGAATTCGCGCGCTGTACGCCCGACGTGGGCGCGATCTTGTCGGGGTGGAAGTCGCCGGTGCTGAATTACGGTATCATCTTTTCAAAGGCGTTCTACCAAAATGTAACGCAAAAATAGACAGCACCAGGCGAAGGCAACGCCAGAGCAACCAGACAACCAAGGCCTTCTTGGACAGAGAACTTGAACATCGGCTTAAGGCCACAACCACGAAAGGCCAGGTCCGCAAGAGTCAGTGAGGTGGCGATTGGAAGGATTGTCTTTGCCTCAGTGATCCGGTTCACAATGAATTTTCGTTACCTTCGGGAGTTATTGAACTTTTCTGGCGCTTCGTTGCCAAATGCTACGACGTCAGATTTAATCTGATTGCGGGCGGTCGTGACCGTCATGCGACTCATTGGCTCGGAAGGTGATCGAGTGGCAGGTGTGGGAAACGTGAATTGAAGCGGTGCGGGTTGCGTGGGAGATTTGTTCGTGAGAAAGTATGTGCTGGTGAGAATCAAACATGATTAAACGACTGATAATTCAAGTTGGCGGCATTCTGGTCTGGTACGGTGTGATCCGGGCATGTCTGGCGATTCGCAATATTCCAATGGGAACTTTTCAGGGCTGCCGTGACGGTCACTGAGGTCCGCCTTTGAGTGCATTGGTTTCGATGCACGGGTTTTGGCTGGCAGTGGTTTTGCCGATTGCCGGTTTGTTGGCGTGGAGGTTTGCCGGCGGATCTGGAAGGCGGATTGCCACGTGGCTGTCGGTGCTGACTGCGGTTGGCTTGCTGGGCTGGATGGGCTTTACTGCCTATTCGGGTACCGAACTGACGGAGTCGATGAGTGATCGTGTTTGGCATTCCATCGGCAAGGTGGTGGTTTCGATTAACGTCCCACTGGTCCAGGTCATGCTCGGTTGTCTTGTCTTTTCCGGTTGGCCAAAGCGGTTCCAGTGGATGGCTGTGGAGCAGGTTGGAGAAGCCGGATCAGAGGCGCTCGCGGAGATCGAGGCTGCGGAAGTCAAAACAGAAGCCTCTGCTGTGTAGCGGAACGACTCTTTCATCACGGCTGAACGATTCGGTCCGCGCGAAGAGGAAGAAGAAAAACGGCGTGCAAGAGCAAAGCGAACAGAGTGCGGCCGGCGGGACTCGAACCCGCACGCTCCAAGGAACATTGGATTTTAAGTCCAAGGCGTCTGCCAATTCCGCCACGGCCGCATGCTCGGGATGCGAACCGAGGCAAGCGGTTCGCAGGATTACAGGACGATAAAGTTACCGGAATGAATCCGCTTTTGAAAGTGTCACACTCAAGTCCATCTTTTTCCCGTCTCGATCGACTTTAACTTTTAGTACATCGCCCTCTCTGCCTTGGGAAACCAGCAATCGCAGATCTTCGAATTCGGCGATCTTCTGGCCGTCAATTTCCACGACGACGTCACCGGCCTTCATTCCTGCTTTTTCGGCACCGGAATCGGCGACGACTCTGGAAATTCGACACCCGACGTATTCATCGGTCCTGATGGCATCCGGTCCTCCCTGAACGCCCAGGAAGCCTTGTGGGACAGCGGTGATCTGAAGATCCGGACGCTTTCTGCGAATTTGGTTGATCGTCGTCACATCGATTTTGCATTGTGAAAAAGAAACGTGGAACAATCCACGGGACATCAGAGCGGCTTTCAGGTTCGCGTTTTCAAATCGACATTTCTGCAAATAAAGCGTCTGGACGTTGTTTGACTGAATCGCGGAAACCAGGGCTTTGTTGAGCTTGATGCCTTCGAAACGGAGGTTGTACTTTTTGTTCATCAACGCGAACAGCTTGTCCGAGGAAGGCACGTTCCCGGCGAACGAAAGTGAGGCCACGTTCGGCGGCAAGGACTGGAGGTCGTCGATTGCAAAGGTGCAATTTTGAAAATCAATGTTTTGCAACGCGTTGCTTGCGACCAGTTCGATTAGCTCGGGAGTGATTTCCTGACCGTTGAACTGGACGAAGGAAACAGGACCAAGTTTGGCAATCAACGATTTGGTTTTGGCATCGACTTTGCCTTTAGGGAATACCAAGTTTGCCGGCGGCAAGACGATGTTGCCCTGCGGAAGAATGCCTGAGAGAAAATCGCGATTGTCATCGGTATCGTTTTCGATGATCGTTTCAATGCGAGACAATGAGTCTTCCGGGTTGGAGCGAGGATCCTTCCACGTTTTGGGATTTGTTCCAAATGAAGAGGTTGGTTGGTCGGATTCGGTGAGGCTGACGATTCGCCCATCGACGAACACGGCGCGACCACGGCCTTCGACAAAAATCTCTCTGGCAGCAAAGGGGATCGGCCTTGCGGCGAAAGGGTCCTCCTCCAAAACCGGTGATCCTTGGGCATCGACTTGAAAGCCAACTTTGGCGAGTGCCATGACGGCAGATTGCCGCTGCTTGAGCAGTCGTTGGGTTTGCAGTTTTTGTAGCTTTCGGCGGCTTTTTTGATCGTTGCTGCCGAAGAGAACGCGGATGATCGCGGCGGATTTGAGGAAGACGTCTTCGTCGTCGTCGCGGCTAATTCCTTCGAGGATTCGATTGATCCGCCAGCCTGCTTCGGAGGACGACTGGAAAAAATGCACGGCAAGCTTGCCAAGAACTTGAGGGCCGCAGCGGGCGAGCGTTGCAGTAGCGTGTTCCCGCTGTTGATAGGATGCCGAATCCAACTGGCTGATGAGCGATTCGATTTCTTCGTCGGCAAGATTCAGGCGTTCGGATGTTTGGGTCGCGTCGGTGTTGTGAACAGAGTTATCCAAATCGACCGGAGCGACCTGGATCAGGCCTTGGCATTCGGTTGGAACGAGGGCTAGCAAAAGAAAAAGCCCGCAAGCGGTCAATCCAATTTTTCGGGTCTGATTATTTAACCAATCACGGAGATTCATGGCGCGGCCAGTTCGTCAGTTTCCGGGGTCGAGGGACGATAGGATTATAGACGTTTTCCTGTTTTCAACGGATGGCAGTCGGCAAGGTGGCTCACATAATCGAAAAAAGCCTCCGAATCGGTACTTTTGGTTAACTTTCCGTGTCTTGCGGTCGATCGACATGATAGCGGGCAAGCCCAATGCGCTTTTGGCGTGGTTGCTTTTCCGGCAAAAGCTCGTTTTGTCCATCTGTTTCAGCGAATGTAAACCTGAACGGCGTTAATAAGTACGCAAAGGCAAGCCATGAAGATCCATACCACCCGATTTTCAACCATCGAAATTGAACCGGACGACATTCTATTCTTCCGCAATGGCCTGATTGGATTCGAGGACTGCCGTCACTGGGTCCTGCTCGCCGATGCGGGGAACTCGGCCGTCGCGTGGTTGCAGAGCATGCAGCATGCAGATGTTGCCCTTCCTGTGGTTTCGCCGCGTCGGTTTGTCGAGCAGTACCAGGTACGCCTGGAACCCTCGGACGTCGAAGCATTGCAGCTTAACGCTGTGGAACAGGCCTATGTTCTGGGCGTGGTAAGCCGCGACGAGCAGTCGTTGACATTGAACCTGCGGGCGCCACTGGTGATCAATCTCGATCGCAGAATCGGTTGCCAGGTGGTAACGGTTGATCCACAGCCGATGCAGTACGAGCTGGCAAATCTTCCGAACGAATTGCGGAAGTCCGCATAGGATGCCTGCGTGCCGCCGAATTGGCGGTTGGAACGATCGATGAAACACGAAGCCGGATTATTCACGAGGCGTGGGCGTGACTTTCAGTTCAGCCAATGGACGCCGTGTCAGTCCGGGTAAAATCGCTTTCCTGCACTTCATCGGCGAGGTGAACCGAAATTTCCGAGGCGAACCCGGTGTCACGTTTGCTTTT
>CALFWR010000113.1 GCA_937928555.1 uncultured Pirellulaceae bacterium | reverse complement strand
GGTAGATGAAAACCACAGCGATCGTTTCATCGCATCTGACTCGCGGATCACTGTTTCAACTGATTCTGACGCCCACGCCTCGTGAATAATTCGGGATGAACATCGCACCGGTTGGAAAAGAGTCTCTGCCCCGGACTTCATCAACTACCCGGCGGTAGCTTCTGCACCGTCACGTCCTTGATCGAATTGGGCGTCTGGAAATTACAAATCCCGATCGGCGTGGTCGTGATTACATCGTTGCGAATCGAAACTTCACGATCGACAATCGACTGGTCAACAAATTGCTCATCATCGATCCAGCAGGTGATTCGCGCCGGCGTGACCCGGACTCGAATCGCATACCACTGGTTCCGCTCGAATTTGCGAACTTTCCGCGTCCCGTTGTCCGACGCATCCAAGCCGTCAAGGTTCGAAAGGCCCACGAGCGTCCCCGCCCAACCGCCAACGATAAATGAACAGTACGATTCGCCAACCGGAAACGTCAGCCCACAAAAGAAATCGTTGCCATCGCGTTTCATCGCCTTGAGCGAAAGCTCATAGTTGGTCCGCGGAATTTCCACGTCATCCATAAGAGCAATTCCAGTCAGCGGGTCGCCCTGACCCATGCGAATTTCGCCATCAACGATTTCGATGTCGCCTTCGCCTCCGAACTGAATTTTGTCCCATCCAGTGAGGGATTTTCCGTCAAACAGCTTGATTTCAGCGGTTTCTGAATCGGGTTTCTGCTCGGCAGCGGAGGGAACTTTGCTTGCGGGCGAAACCGTGTCATCACTACCGCCCTGCTGAGCCTTTGCCTCGCTTTGGGCAGTTGGATTCGTCTCCGGCGTCGCAGTCTTGGGCTGCTGGCAACCGCTGAACACGATCAGCATCACCGCGCCGATCAAGCTCCAGTACCATCGTCGATTCCCCAAACAGACATTCGCCATTGCCGCACCTCGATCCAATAAATCCAATTCGCACGTTATCATAGCTGAACCCGTAACCGCGACAAACGAAGAATCAATGAGCACCACATCCGAATCCCTCGATCCCGCCAACGACAGCCACTGGAATCGTTTTTTGCATGAGTTTCGGGTCAGGCACGATACAACCTATCTGAACCATGGGTCTTTTGGTTTGGCGCTCAACTGCGTTCGCTACGCTCGGGACAAGGTGCTCCGCGAGATGGAAATTCAGCCCATGGATTTCTACCTTCGGCAATTTGAACCTTTACTGCTGGCCGCCCGGCAGAGCGTTGCCAAATTTGTCGGCACCAAAGCGCAGAACATAGCCTTTGTCGACAATGCCAGCTATGGCATGAACGTGGTTGCCCGCTCGGTCCAGCTCCAGCCCGGAGACGAAGTTCTCCTGACCGATCAGGCGTACGGGGCGGTCAAGCGGATCTGGGAAGCGAAAGCCAAAGAATCCGGCGCGACCCTCGTCTGTGCGGAACTCCCTCACAGGATCACCAGCAAGCAACAGGTTGTCAGCGCGATCATGGATTGCGTCACGCCCAAAACGAAAATCGCGCTGGTCAGCCACATCGTTTCGCAGACAGCCCTCATTTTGCCCGTCCGGGAAATCTGCCAGGCCCTTGCCCAAAGCGGCGTCCTCTCCTGTGTCGATGGGCCCCACGCCCTGCTTCAGTTGGATGTCAAACTTAATCGAATCAACTGTGACTTTTACACCGCCAGTTGTCACAAGTGGTTGTGCGGACCGCTGGGAACCGGATTCGTTTACGTGAAATCCGAACATTCCGGGATCGCCAATCCGCCGATCACCGCCTGGGGAAGGCTGCTGCCGAACCGGCCGCAGAACTGGTCCGAAGAACTTTTTTGGCTGGGAACCCGAAACGTATCCGGAACCCTCGCGGTTCCCACCGCTATCGAGTTTTTCCAGAACGCAGGCATCGAAGCGATCCGCGCCCGCCTGAATCACCTCGCCGCTTACGCCGAAACAGGCCTTCTTGAATTACTGCAAACCGAAACGATCGCACCACGTGCCGACGGTTGGTACGGATCGATGGCCCACGTCGCACTCCCTGAAAAGCCCAACGCCAACTGGGATGAACTTCAACGGCGACTCTGGGCAAAGGACAAAATTGAGATCCCTGTCTGGGAAACAAACGGACGCTGGTGGATACGTGTCTCGACACATCTTTACAACACGCCAACCCAAATTGACTACCTGATCAACTGCCTCAAACGTGAACTCGAAAGTTAACCGATCGCTTACGACCACAGGCAACCGAGCCTCCAAGGCAAGCTCGAGCAGGTTTTGCGGACCGCCTTCCTCACAGCCCGATACGTTTGCGCGTCGGTTTCGTCGAATTTATCGTTTCCACCGTTGGCCATGGCTTAACTTTTAAGCGATAATGATGGCATGTGGCCAGAACAACAACCTACCGAAGAACTTCTTGTCCAGGCAAAAGGCGGTGACGACTCTGCGGTCAACGCCCTGATGGATCGCCACCGCAACTCGCTGCGGCAACTGATCCGTTTGCGCCTCGATGCGCGAATTCAAAAACGGATCGACGTGAGCGACGTGATTCAGGATGTCCTAGTCGAAGCCAACCGGCGGCTGGCGACTTACATGGACAATCCGATCATGCCCTTTCACCTGTGGCTGCGGCAAATCGCCAAAGACCGCATCATCGACGCTCACCGTCGTCACAGGGTTTCTGCCAAACGCTCGGTCGATCGGGAGCAGGGGCTTAGGATTCCGCGCGGCCACGATCAGTCTTCGATTCAACTCGCTTCGTTTCTGGGTGACGGCGGACTGACACCCGCTGCGGTCGCACTGCAAAAAGAAATGGCACAAAAAGTCGAAGAAGCCATCTCGCGGATGGACGACAAGGACTGCGAAATCATCATGATGCGGCACTACGAACACCTCTCCAACCAGGAGATCGGCAAAATCCTCGGGCTGACCGAACCCGCCGCCAGCATGCGATACCTGCGCGCTATCCGGCGGCTCAAAACGATGATTCAGGAAGATGAAAAACAGAGCGACGGCCCCACCGCCGAATAGCCGGCCCGCCCAGCCACGCCCGAGGTTACCAACGCTCATGGAACCAGAAACCGAAAATCCCAACGCGATCGATTCGTCCCCCGATTCGCCCCACGAACAGGAGCTTGCCAACCTCGTGGCCTCGCTTTCGGACCGCGTCACCGCCGGTGAAAAGCTCTCCCTCGATTCGGTCATCGACCAAAACCCGACCTTCGCTGCGGACCTTCGCGAGCTGTGGGGCATTATCGTGGTCACCAAAGCCGCCGGTGAAGAGCAACGCAGGGAACTCGCACACGAAATTGAACGCGAGATGGCGGGGCTGGAATTGCCGTACGATCTTGGCGATTACGTTTTGCAAAAAGAAATCGGCCGCGGCGGGATGGGCATCGTCTACCAGGCGTCACGGAAATCTGACAACCGCGCGGTGGCGATCAAGATGATTCTCAAGGGCGAGTTTTCCTCGCGCGTGGATCGTGAACGCTTTCGCGCCGAAGCCGAAGCCGCGATGCGATTGGAACATCCCAACATCGTCCCGATCTACGAGCTGGGCGAACACGATGGCCTTCCTTTCTTTTGCATGAAACTGGTACACGGCCAGACGCTCTCACAAAAGCTCACCAAGGGCCCCATCTTTGCTCGCCAGGCCGGGCAGGTGATGGACTGCATCAGCGATGCGATCGGCTATGCCCACCAGCAAGGAGTCCTTCACCGCGACCTGAAACCATCCAACATTTTATTGGATGAAAAAGGCACACCCTACGTCGCCGATTTTGGATTGGCCAAACAGGCGACCAAAACCAACTCTACGATCACACGATCCGGAGCCGTTATCGGCACGCCGTCTTACATGTCGCCCGAACAGGCCTCCGGCAACCGCAGCGAAGTCGGCATCACCAGTGACATTTATTCGCTGGGCGCGATCCTTTACAACATGCTTACCGGCCGCCCGCCGTTTTTGGGTGCCACATCGGTTGAAACTGTTTTGATGGTCATGGAGCAGGATCCGATCCCGCCCAACAACATCAATCGCCGCGTCGATCGCAAGCTGGAAATGATCACGATGCGCTGCCTTCAAAAACCGAAAGACCTGCGCTACGAATCGGCGATGAAACTGCGGGACGACATCCGTGCCTTTCTGGAAGGCCGCGAAGTCAGCGCCCGCACTGGGCGCTTTGGGCAAATCATCGGCAAGCTTTTCCGCGAGACCCATCACGCGGAAGTCCTTGAAAACTGGGGCGTGTTGTGGATGTGGCACTCCCTGGTGCTCTTGTCGGCGAGCATTTTGACGCACGTATTTTCACACATCCTGAACATTGCCAACCGCACCCCCTACATTCTGATGTGGACCGTCGGGGTCGGTGTATGGGCGATCGTCTTTTGGATGGTGCGTCGCCGGATGGGGCCGGTGACCTTTGTCGAACGGCAGATCGCTCACGTTTGGGCCGCCGCAATGGGGATGTTAATTTTTCTTTTTCCGCTGGAGGCAGCCCTCGGGCTGGATGTGTTAACGCTTGCGCCGGTTCTCGCGTTGATCGCCGCGATGGTCTTTTTGGTCAAAGCCGGGATTCTTTCTGGATCGTTTTACGTCCACAGCGCGGTCATGTTCCTGACTGCCCTTGCCATGCTCTGGTTCCGCCAGACGGACCTTCTTATCTTCGGCATCGTTTCCGCCGCTTGCTTCTTCCTTGCTGGCCTCAAGTACTACCGCCGCAAGAAACGCCACGACCTCCGCCGCGCGAATTACTAACGATTTGTTGCGACCAAGAAGCAAACACCGCCTAGGAAGTGAACACTAACCTCCACTTATCGACACTAATTTTCGGCTGGAGAAAGAAGGGTTCACCGCATCCTCATTCGTGGAGATTAGTGACAATCAGTGCTCCTGCCTGCGCATTGGCAGCCACGCAAACTGCGCTCTTTTGAAAGAACACTAATCCTCGCTAATTGACCCCGGATTATTCACGAGGCGTGGGCGTCAGAATCAGTTGAGACAGTGGTCCGCGTCTCTGATGCGATGAAACGATCGCTGTGGTTTTCATCTATCGGATGATTCGCGATTCTTGTTGAAATTCAACTTTTCCCTTGCTCCGGTTGGCCAGACGTAGAATCAACGCCCGTCGTCGTGAATAATCCGGGTTGACACTAATTTTTTAGCCCAGGGCAAGCAGCAGTTCATCCAGCCCTTGATTAGTGAAGATTTTCGGTACTGAACCGACCTGGTTTCAGTCCGGATTGGTCCCTCGAAATCTTGAATCAGATTATTCGCGGGTAAACGCGAACAAATAAACATTTTGCAGAAGATCGAAGTGAAATTTGAAAAATTTGGCTTGGAACCGCAATTTAATCTGCCGCATCCAAAATTCGTTTCTGTCTTTAGTGAGTAGATACGCATCACGTGTCGCCACTGCGACAAGTGCGTCCAATCCCCTCTGCATTTTGATATCCTGAAAAATCGCCTTTCCCTCCCCCGGATCACTCCGCTCTCGTGCCAGAATTCTACGCCCACAGCCTTGAAAACCAACCGCCCGAAAAATGGGAAACCATGCAAGAGCATGAGGAACGGGTTGCAAGGTATTGCTTGAAACCTTTTGCGTGTGACTCTGAACGCTAGATCCAATAACTGAAAACACAACTGGTCAATTGAACGAATATCTCGGACATAGTGAGAACGGCAATGGTAATGGCCTGCCAGAATCTCTTGCGGACCACGTAGAAGCAGTTGTGTCCACTGCCTCTAATTTTGCTTCCCGCTTTGGTGCAGGACAATCAGCGGCAGTTGCCGCATGGTTCCATGATCTTGGCAAGTTCGCAGATCAGATGCAGCGAAGACTGCGGGGCAAAGATCCTAAAGGACGTGACCATTGGTCGGCGGGCGTTGTCGCAGCTTGGAATTTTTATGGCAAATTTGGAAAGTCCGTTTTCAATCCGATCGCTGCGTCTATCGCGGGGCATCATGTTGGCCTTGATCGCTACTGGGAACGGCCAGAACACGTCATCCGCAGTTTGTGCCAGAGAATGATTGATGCTCCGGATGACTTCACATCCAACGACATAGGCTCCTTACTTCAACGCCACAGTGACTATGGATTTCCAACAACTAAATTGACTGAACCGTTCGAAGCTGACCAGTCGGATGTTGGATCGCTCTTGGATACGCGAATGCTGTTTTCAACGTTAGTTGATGCTGACTTTTTGGAAACAGAGGCCCACTTCGCCGGCGACAAGAAAGAACCGAGGAGATACCGAACACCTCTACCCACGTTGGATTTTAAGTCAGCTTTGGACCGGCTCATTTCTTATGTAACCGAACTTCCAAATGATGCTGAGCCGGATGTCCAGCGCATGAGGTCGGAATTATTCAGTAGCTGCCTCTCTCGCGGGAGCAAAATGGCTCCCGGTATTTATACGCTTTCTGCTCCTACAGGCGCTGGCAAGACTTTGGCGATGCTTGCGTTAGCTTTGGCACACGCCGCCAACTTCAACAATGACGTGTCGCGGATTGTACTTTCAATGCCGTTTCTAAACATCATTGACCAAACGGCAGCCGAGTATCGAAGACTCTTCTCGAACGAGTTTGGATTCGATCCCAGCTGTATCCTCGAAGATCATAGCACGGCGGACTTAAAGCCGTCTGAATCATCTGACAACGATGGGAAAACACCCCGCGAGTCGCTAGAGCTGATGCGGCGATTGGCAGCTGAAACTTGGGATGGCTCCGTTGTCTTGACAACAAACGTCAAGCTTTTGGAATCACTTCAGGCAAATCGGCCAGCTCGTTGTCGAAAACTTCACCGGCTTGCAAATAGCATCATCCTGTTCGACGAAGTCCAAACAATCCCGCCGAAATTGATAAAGCCTACTCTTGCTACACTCGCACATCTTGCCAAGCGATACAATTCGGTAATCGTCTTTGCCACTGCGACACAACCTGCGTTTGGTCATCTATCGGATGATGTCAAAAAGCTGTGTGGTCATGAATGGAAACCTGACCCAATACTCAGTGAAATGGAATGGATGTACGAAATCGCGGATCGCAGAGTTGAAGTAAATTGGCAACTTGATCAGCCAAGAATGTGGGATTCGATTGCCGATGAAATGGCGGAAGCTGAAAACTCCCAGTCCGTTTGCATCGTCAACCTCAAACGCCACGCTCTGGAATTGATTGGGTTACTGCAATCGAAAAAGGAGTGTAAAGGCGTAACTCACCTATCCACAAACATGTGTGGCGTTCATCGCCAGCACGTCTTGAAAGAAGTTTCACGCTGCCTGAAAGTCGGTTCTGATTCACCAATGCGACTGGTATCGACTCAGTGTATCGAGGCAGGCGTTAATCTTGACTCACCAGTGATGTTTCGGGCACTCGCGCCGCTAGAGTCAATTGCCCAAGCTGCTGGCCGTTGCAATCGACATGGGAAACGTGACAAACCGGGCCGAGTCACTGTATTCAAGCCAGAAGGGAAGTCGTTGTATCCCGGCGGCGCTTATTCAAAGGCAGCCAACGCAACTGAGACGTTTCTCCGTCAGCACGCAAGCCAACTCTCGGGCAACGTTCTCAATAATCCGCAGCTTATACGATCCTACTACCAAATGTTTTATTCTCTCGATCCATCAGTTACAGAAAAGAAAGAGCTGAACGAAGCAATCTTGGCAGGTGATTTTGTTGAAATTGCCAAGCACTATCAATTGATCGAAGGCGACCAAATCAACATTCTTGTTCCATACGACGAATCAAAATTCAACGATATGTCTGCGGCCGTAAAAAGCAAAAATCGGCCAGCACGCTTTGTTGGATCGTGGATCAGGAGAGCGAGACAACATAGCGTGACGATCCGCCGCCCGGATCGCGACAATCCACTCTGGGGCTATTTGGAGCCAGTCCAATTCAGTCACTCGCATCACGTCGATAATGGACAAGCAGATTGGTTTATTTTGTTAAAGCATGAACTGTACAACGAAACGCTTGGATTAAAAACAGAGGTCGAATTCGATGGAGTCTTCTAGAAAAGAAAAAATTGGGTTGCAGCACGTAGCTCCAACCCAATTTTCGGGATACGTCCCCCGAAGAGAATCGTATTTCAATCCACTCCTCAACGTAATTAAAAGCCTAGGAGAAAAATCGCGCAATCAAACGCTTGACAACATAAATTGCCATGCATATCATACTTGCGTTCACGATACTCTTCGTGATGTTTTATTAGCCAAGCGAGACAATTCGCTCGCTTGGCTTCCCAATTCAGGGAGCGGAGTCGTCCGTGGAAAGTCGGACTCCTCTCCAACCTTAACGTCTGCGACTTGGATAGCAAGCCCGCAGAAAAGGAGCAATATGCAATGGATTATCGAATTATCTGCACTGTTCAGGAACCAACTTCAGTGCCGAATTCTCACGCCCACATCGTCGAAGTGGGAACGGGCACATCGCCTTCGCACTACAGTCGGCGATGGACCGTCGATGAAATCTACTTGGCCATGGCCAGAGGAGACACCTTCCACACCATTGGGGCTAAATCTGGGGTCCGTGCTGAAGTTAGGCAATTCAACTGTAGTCACTGCGGACAAAGAACGATCCGCTCAGTTGGCGATGTAGCGCAAGACAACAACTTGGACAACTTGCCAAGCTGTAATTAGAGATTGTGAAACTACTTTCCGGGAACAGCTTAATCTGCTCCCGGAAATACAAAAAGTAATAATCATATGAACCACGTTATCGAAGTGTGGGGCGACTTTGCTTGCTTTTCTGCACCAGCCAACAAAGTCGAACGTTTTAGCTACCCTTGCCCAACGCCTAGCGCAGCTCGGGGAGTGTTCGACGCGATTTACTGCCACCGACAGGAGTTTCGCTGGCAAGTTACAAAGGTCGAAGTTCTTTCGTTTCCCAACTATATCGCGCTGCGTCGAAATGAAGTGAAGGAAAAAGTAAGCACCACCGCAGTGAAGAAGTGGATTAAGGGAACTGCTGACCCAACGCCCCTGTTTGCGGACTTCACAGGTAAACCAGATACAAAAGGACGAACGCAACGACAGACAATGGCACTCAGTAATGTTCGTTATCGACTGCATGGCGAGATTCGGCCATGGCCGGGCTTTGAGAAACGTCAAAAGGCATTCGACGAACAATTCAAACGACGGATAAAGCGAGGCAAATGTTTCCAACAACCCTACTTGGGATGCCGGGAATTCGTTGCCTTTTTTGACTCGCCAAAAGAAGAGCGGCCTCCCATTCCTTTTGATCGCGACCTTGGGCTCATGCTCTACGACGTGTTTGATCTTTCGGTACAAAACGAATCCAACGCTTCCCCCCGCATTTCCATGTTTCGGGCGAAAATTGAACAGGGCGTTTTGAACATCCCCGAATATTCGGATTCAAAAGTTCTTAAACCCTCAACCAGCGAGTAACGTAATGCTTCATGCACTGAAAGAGTATGCAGATTCCATTGGATTGAGCGCTGAGCCCGGCTTCAAGTCCAAAGAAGTCAAGTGGCTGATTCTGTTCGATGACAAAGGCAAGTACACCAACGTACAGCGAATTGGTGAAGGTAAAGCTGGCGTTTTGTATGAGCGTTGCCCGCATTTAACTCAGCCCGAACTCAAAAGCGGCGGCGCAGGGTGCCGACACTTTCTAGTTGATGGCCTAGACGTAATCGTTTTGCGGACAACGAAAGGCGACGCGGATGAAAAGCTGTTGAAGAAGCACGTTTTCTTTGTAGACATGCTACGTAATGCGTCCAGTGCAGAAGCTAGTCTCGAAGGCATTTCGAAGGGGTTGGCAGACGAGTCATGCCTTAAGAAGATCGGAATAGATCTCGACGGATTTACTCCTAAAGCAAAGCCGGGAGACTTGGCCACTTTCGCTATTTTGGGTGCAAATGCAGAGGGACACCAAACCATTGTTCAAAACGATTCATGGCATGATTGGTGGCGTGAGTTTCGAGTTTCGCTTAGCCAAAAGAAAAAGGTAGCGGAATCACGCCTTTGCTTTCTAACGGGCGTGGACGCAGCGCCAGCGTCAACGCATCCAAAGATTACTGGGCTGGCAAGCGTAGGAGGAATGGCCGCTGGTGATGTCTACGCTTCGTTCAAGCAAGCATCTTTCCAATCTTATGGGCTGTCTCAATCTGAAAACGCAGCCATGAGTGAAGATGCCGCAAAGCTCTATACGACTACGCTGAACAATCTGATTCGAGAAAAAAGTGAGCGTCTAGCCAGTTCGCGGATTGTATTTTGGTATTCCGGCACGAAGGAAGTCCCTGCTGAATTCGATCCTTTGCAATTGGTGCTTGGTGGCTCGAATAGCAAAGATGATGATGCCGGACAAAAAGAGGAAGCTCCGCCGTCGGATCGCGAAGTAGCGGCAGCCCATCTTTCGGCACGAAAGTTACTGACTTCTATCCGTTCGTCTGACCGAGCCGATCTTTTGAATTCAACCTATCGGGCAATGACCCTGTCCGCAAATTCTGGACGGGTGGTCGTTCGAGACTGGATGGAAGGACAGTTCGAAGATTTTGCAAAAAACATTGACCAATGGTTTGAGGATCTTCGAATCACAAAACGAGATGGGTCAGGTATAGCGCCGGATCCAAAATTCCTCGCGGTACTCGGGGGTACGGTCCGTGATTTGAAAGACGTAACCGCTCCGAACGAGGTATCGCTCTGGCAAGCCGCAGTACGTGGTTCGCCAATTCCATCACATCTTGCTGCATGTGCATTGGCAAGATTCCGAATTGATCTTATTCAAGATCGCCCAACTCGACACGCACAAGTCAGCTTACTGAAAGCTTTTCTTATAAGACTCAAAAAAGAAGGATTAAAACAAATGCCGGAACTCACTACAGAGCTAAATGAACAAACCGATAACCCGGCTTACGTGTCAGGGCGGGTACTTGCCTTGTTGGGACAAATTCAGAAAAAGGCGATTCCCAGTATCAAGGTCGGAGTTGTTGAAAGCTATTACGCGTCGGCAAGTGTTTCACCCGGACTGATACTGGGGCGACTAATACGAACCGCGCTCATTGCGCATCTGCCAAAAATCAAACCTGATCCACTTCGGAAATGGTTCGACAATCAACTTTCAGGGCTTATTGGAATTCTTAATGAGTCGCCGAAGCGGACCTTGACAATGGAAGAGCAAACACTGTTTGCTCTTGGTTATTACCAGCAGCGTGCTAAGCGGTCGAACTCAGTAAGCACTGGAGCTGAAGCGACGGAATCGACCGAAGACGAATCGTAAAAACTCAAACAATAGGAAGATTAAAATGTCAAAACCAATCGAAAATCGATATGAATTTATGTTTCTGTTTGACTGTGAAAACGGAAACCCGAATGGCGACCCAGATGCCGGAAACGCGCCTCGGGTTGACCCACAGGACATGCACGGGCTCGTTTCCGACGTCGCGATTAAGCGACGAATTCGCAATTATGTACAACTCGCTCGCGGAAACGAAATGCCAAACGCGATTTTTGTTGAACATGCCACAAACTTAAACACGAAAATTGCCAAAGCTCGTGAAGAAACAGGCGGCCCGGGAGAAGCCAAGGACGGCAAGCCAACGAAATCGCAAGTGGCGTCTGCTCGCGACTACATGTGCAAGAATTTCTTCGATGTCCGGACGTTTGGTGCCGTGATGTCGACTGGCCCCAATGCCGGTCAAGTTCGCGGGCCGGTTCAAATTGCTTTCGCGCGGTCAGTCGATCCGATTCTTCCGTTGGATATGTCGATCACTCGAATGGCAGTGGCAGATGACGCGAAAGGAACATTGAAGACGCATGAACAGTACGCGGAATGGGAGAGCAACCAACCGGAAGACTCATTAAGGACAATGGGGCGCAAGTCTCTGATCCCATACGGACTTTTTGTTGGAAAGGGTTTCATCAGTGCCCACTTGGCGCAACAGACCGGCTTTTCGATAGACGATCTCAAACTATTGTTCGAAGCAATCTTAGGGATGTACGAGCACGACCGATCGGCAAGCAAGGGGCTCATGAGTGTACGAGCTCCGATCTATGTGATGAAGCATGTAGGGACGGACTCAGATGAAGTGCAACGAAAACGGCAGGCGATGCTCGGTTGCTGCCCAGCACAAGTTTTGTTCGAGAAGGCAGTCCAAGTGAATCCGTTTGAAGGTGCAAACGCACCGCGCAACTGGTCGGACTACTATCCAGATCGGATTCAAATCGAAGATTCTATCCTTTGTGACGGAGTCGAGCTCCTGCAGATTTCAGATACGAGCGATTTAGAAGAACTGTAGTCTTAAACCGCTTCAAACGTGAACCGTTTCGACTCACCAGTAATTGGGCTGGTGAAGCGGACGGGCCAGCGGGTGACTTTTTCATCGACAATCGTTTCAATTTCACCCTCGGTGGCGTCGATCGCGTGAGCGTCGCCCAGCAACGCAAACCCGAGGCCAAGGTGACCTAACTCAAATCGCTGATCGCCAATGTGCAAATGCAATTTAACGTCCGCAGAGAAAGTTCCGTTTTCATTCTGAGCATTCGAAATCATGGCCACTCCCGAGGTTGAACAACGAGCCCAAAACTATTGCGATCGTCGAGGTTACTCGATCGATTCACGCTTGGGCGTGGGAACCCAAGGTAGCGTATACGTCGTCAATATTCCATCCAAATCGCTCAATCGTATTGATCAGGTTGCCGTAAAATTCCACGACCGAGAAATCGCGTACAACCGTGAACTTGGCATTTTTCTCAGACTGCAAGACCTCGGCATTGACAACGTTTGTGGACACCGTGTTCCGCTACTGACCGATTACGACGACGAACTGCTGGCCATCGAAATGACGATCGTCAGCCCGCCGTTCTGTCTGGACTTCGGCGGAGCCTATCTTGATCGACCGCCTGATTACTCTCCCGAAGTCTGGCCGATTGGGAAGAAATGAAATCGATGGCGTTCGAAGACAACTGGCCACACGTCAAACGTATCCTCACCACCTTCAAAACGTTTGGAATCTACATCGCAGACGTAAACCCTGGAAACATCAAGTTCAGATGACGCTCGACCCTCGTTCCCGGGCTCCGCCCGGGAACGCAATGAACCGAAGGCTCCGCCTTCAAAAAGAAAGGAACCAGACACATGACAAGAACTCGATATCGATTCTGCGAGTCCTTTTTTCCGCACTTCATTACTTGTACCGTTGTCGCGTGGCTGCCTGCCTTTTCAAATCCACGATTCGCAAAAGTCATTTTGGATTCGCTCACGTTTCTGCACCGCAGTCGCGACATCGACATTATCGCTTATGTGCTGCTGGAGAATCACATGCACGCCGTCGTCGTTGGCCCGGAGCTTGGAAAACGAATCGGAGAGTTCAAATCCTTTACGGCCAGGCAGATTATTGACGGCATGAAGGAACATGGATTCGAAACGATGCTCAATGAACTCAAGTTCTTCAAGAATCGCCACAAAATTGATCAGCAATACCAGCTCTGGCAAGAAGGCAGTCATCCTAAAGTGATCCAACACGAAGACGTGATGGAGCAAAAGATAGATTACATCCACATGAATCCGGTGAAGCGAGGGTTTGTCGACGATCCGTCCCATTGGCGTTACTCAAGCGCCAGAGACTACGCCGGTGTTCAAGGATTGGTTCCAGTTTGTAAGGAGTGGTGGTAACCCCATAAGCCCTCGTTCCCGGGCTCCGCCCGGGAACGGACAGCAACGGAGGCTCCGCCTCAGTTAGCCGGGGCTCCGCTTCAGTTAGCCAGAGAGGCGGAGCCTCCAAACCATTGCGTTCCCGGGCAGAGCCCGGGAACGAGGATTCACTATGTACCCTGAAAGTCAGCTCCTTCCCATCTCGGCCCTCCAGCACTTGATCTTCTGCGAACGGCAATGTGCGCTGATTCACGTCGAACAGCTGTGGGCTGAAAATGTGCTGACCATCGAAGGCCGGCAGCTTCACCAAAAAGCACACGACGGCAAACAGGAAATTCGCGGCGACGTTCGGATCACTCGCAGCCTGTGGCTCAAATCACATCAACTCGGCCTGATCGGACAGGCCGACGTGGTCGAGTTCCACGCAGATCAAACCGTGACACCGGTCGAATACAAACGTGGCAAACCCAAGAAAGACGATTCCGATCGGGTACAGATCTGCGCCCAGGCAATGTGCCTTGAAGAGATGCTGGGCGTTTCCATTGCAACCGGATCCCTGTTTTATGGAACTCGACAGCGTAGAACCGAAGTGGACTTTGATTCGCAACTCCGCAACAGAACCAGGCAGGTCACTGAACAATTGCACCAGATGATTCGGTCGCGGGAAACTCCCGTCGCAAGGCGACAGCCGAAATGTGAAAAATGCTCGTTGCTCGAACTGTGCCTACCCGACTCACAACGTCTCGCACGCGGTGTTTCAACGTGGAACTCAACACAGTACGGGGCAGCGGTCAAAAAGGAATATCCTACCGGTGACAAATTTTCGATCTACGACGAAACCGACTCAGGGAACAACACGTTGTAATGAAAAGGCATCTCAATACTCTGTTCGTCACCACCGAAGGTTCCTACTTGAGAAAAGATGGCCAGGCTGTCGTGGTGATGGTTGAGAAACAGGCGAGGCTGCGAATCCCGTTGCATAATCTTGACGGCATCGTCTGTTTCGGCAACGTCATGTGTAGCCCCTATCTGATGGGCGTTTGCGCAAAATCGGGAGTCAGCCTTTCTTTCCTGACACCGTACGGTGGATTCGTCGCGGCCGTGACCGGTTTTTCGCCGGGCAACGTGTTGCTACGCCGAGAACAGTATCGACAGGCAGACGATCCCGCCGCCACGCTTGCGATCGCACGGCATTTCGTGGCTGCGAAAATTGCCAATTGCCGTGCGGTTCTTTTGCGGGCAGCGCGTGATACCGCCAGGCCGGGTTCAGCCGAAACGCTGCGATCGACCGCTGCACGGCTTGCCTACAATGTTGATTCAGCGTTGAAAGCAAAGACGACTGATTCGTTGCGGGGAATCGAAGGCGATGCCGCCAATTTGTACTTCAGCGTCTTCAACGATCTCTATTCGCCACAGGTGAAAGGATTTGAGTTCACCGGGCGCTCGAGACGGCCACCATTGGACCGAATCAATGCGTTGCTTTCTTTCCTGTATTCGATGCTCACCCATGACGCTCGGAGTGCCTGCGAAGCCTGTGGACTCGATGCGGCGGTTGGTTTCCTTCATCGTGATCGACCGGGCCGTCCCGGGTTGTCGTTGGACTTGATTGAAGAATTTCGCGGCTTTCTGGCAGACCGCTTGGCGCTGTCGCTGATCAATCGTCGTCAAATCCAAGAAAGCGACTTTGAAGAAACGGCCAGTGGTGCGATCTTGCTGAAAGACAAGCCCCGCAAACGGGTTTTGGAGGCTTGGCAAAAACGAAAACAGGACACGATCACGCACCCTTTTTTGGGCGAGAGCACGACGATCGGTTTGCTGCTCCATCTTCAGGCTCGACTTCTGGCTCGATACCTGCGTGGCGACATTGACGACTACCCGCCCTTTCTCTGGAAATAGGAAATTACAATGTACGTGTTGGTGACCTACGACGTTTCAACGAAAACGCCAGCGGGCCGCAAACGTTTGCGGCATATTGCCAAAATCTGTCTCGACTACGGTCAGCGTGTACAGAATTCCGTTTTTGAGTTGCTGGTTGATCCCGGTCAGTGGGCGGAATGCAAATCGAAACTACTTCAGGCGTACGAACCCAAAGAAGACAGCCTTCGTTTCTACTATCTTGGCAAGAACTGGCAGCGTCGCGTCGAGCACGTTGGCACCAAGCCCGGCTACGATCCTCAGGGCCCGTTGATTGTGTGAAGCGAATATCAAGCGCGCGTCGAATCCCGCCAGGTTCGCGGTGCTTTTTCCCCGAAAACCAGCCATCTCGTGAGCACTGGACCACAAATTCTGTCGCTGACCATCGACGTTCGCGAACCTCAAACCCTAAACCCTCCAAGACCCATAGGTTACAATCACGCTGTCGCGTCCCTCACGGGACGCGTGGATTGAAACAATATGAATGACTGGGTTCGCGGCAACTCGCTGGCGGTCGCGTCCCTCACGGGACGCGTGGATTGAAACACATACTCGTTTGTTATTTTTTCCGGATAGTGTTGTCGCGTCCCTCACGGGACGCGTGGATTGAAACATCGCCAGCGAAGCCCTCAAACGAAACATGATTGAGTCGCGTCCCTCACGGGACGCGTGGATTGAAACACATACTCGTTTGTTATTTTTTCCGGATAGTGT
>CALFWR010000112.1 GCA_937928555.1 uncultured Pirellulaceae bacterium | reverse complement strand
TTGGCAGTTCGTTGGCGTCCATGCTTCATTAGACCGCGCTTTGCCAAGTCACTTCACAGCGTTTTCTGTTTTTTCTTTGGAGTAACGTTTTCGCTTGCGGGCGCTGGTCAGATCGATCCCTCCAAGCAACAACGACAACTGCGAATGCGTGATCTGGACTCCCGTTTGAGATTCTTCACCAGTGCGACCGTCGGTCGGAAATTGAAACGTGCCCTGTTCAAGCCGCTTGTACCAGATCGCCAACCCATCGGTGTCCCAATACAGAATCTTCAACTTGTCGCGGTTCCGGTTGCGAAACACAAACAGATGGCCGGAAAGCGGATCTTGCTCAAGCAGCGCCGTCACCATGCCGCTGAGTCCGTCGAATCCTCGCCGCATATCAGTGGGGCTGGTGCAGAGGTGAATGCGAATCCCATGAGCCAGCCCGATCATGACTCGGCTCCGATCTGAAAGAGAGCTTGCAGCATCGGCCTCAAGGAATCGACATCGTTGGCCAGTGTGACCGACGCTCCGGCAGGAAGTTGAATCTCAACCGTGCCACCCCGGGGGGGCGAGAGAAATACTTCAGAGAAGTCCGCTTCGATAAGCGAGCCAGCGTTTTTACTGTGCTGGGTTTCGCTCTGAGCCTGTTTACCAAGCTTCCGTTGCCAGTTGTAAAACGTGGCAACCGAAACTTCGATCAGCTCACAGAATTCTTTGACAGGCAGGCCACTCTGGCGATACTCTTCAAGCCAAACAACCCATTCGGCCTCGCAATACCGAGTTGACATAATGATGCTCCAAAAATCTGAAGCTTACAGGCATCGTCAACATGCACTTCCCCGGGCGCTTACCGATAAAGCGATCAAAATCGCTTGTCGACTGCGTTGCTTCAATGCGGCGTTGACTGATCTTAAACTGTTCGTATTGTTCAACGGCTAAACTGAAAGTTACGCCCACGCCTTGTGAATAATCCGGGATCAAAAATGACGTTCGGTAAAAACCACGATCGATAATGACGAAAATCAGACTGCAGCGTGATCGGAAATTGCTTCTGCCAGCATCCGATCCGGCTTGACCCATTTTGTTTACAAACGTAAAACCATCTTTTACAAGCGTAAACAGAATGGAATCGACGTGGCTGACAGACCGGAAATCTCCGACGCAGAGTGGCAAGTCATGCAGGTGGTCTGGAAAGAGCAACCTGTCACCGCCGCCACGATCGTCAAACATCTTGCGGCAGATAACGACTGGAGCCCGGCAACGATTCGCACTTTCTTGCATCGCCTGGTGAAAAAGGGAGTCCTGAATTACGAGCAGGACGGCAACCGTTATCTGTACCGCGCCGCTCTGACCAAAGCCAAATCCGTCAAACAGGCCAGCCGCTCTTTTTTGAGCACGGTTTTTGGCGGAGAAACCGGCCCCCTGCTGACCCACTTCGTCAAATCTTCCAAGCTCACCGCTGAGGAAATTGCCCAACTGAAAAAGTTGCTCGAAGAGAAGGATCCCAAATGAGCGAACTGCTGACAGGCTCCATCTCCGCGACTGCGACTGCGTCCTTCCAGCAACTGCTTTGGGTTTCTGTCATTGGCGGATCGATCGTGCTGGTTGCCTTGCTGATTCACGGGTTGTTTTCACAGCGGGTACGACCGGGCTGGATCTATTTGATCTGGCTGGTGATCACGGCACGATTTCTGTTGCTGGTTGTTCCGGCAAGCCCGCTGAGCTTTCTGAATCTTTTTGCACAAACTTCCCACCAGAGACAGTTGCCTCCCGTAGAAATCTGGCCACCCCTGTATCGCACCACCGCGCCTGCCTTTGACGCCCTGCCAAGCCATACGGCGCCCGTCGCGGCCACACAAATTGAATCTTTCGTAGTGGCGCCCTCGAACTGGCAGGCGATCGGCTGGTTGGCACTGGCGATTGTTTGGCTGACCGTTTTGCTGGTGCTTGTTGTTCGCCTGCTCCGCGGGATGGCACGGGTCCGCCAAGTGGTATCGCGTTCATCGGAACCGCCGCTGGAACTAGCCCGACGTTTTCTGGACCTGTGCGACAAAACAGAAACCCGTCACAACGTCTCGCTCAAGGTCACGCGGGACATCGATGCCCCGGCGTCGGCGGGAATTTTCAAGCCTGTGATTTTGATGCCCGCCTGGTGCCTGGAGGAACTCGAACCGCAACAGCAGGATATTGTTCTGGTTCATGAACTGACCCACGTGCAGCGCCGCGACAATCTTCTTCAACTGCTGTCCCACCTGGCGAGCATCATTCACTGGTTCAACCCACTGGTCTGGTTGGCCTCCCGCCTGGCGGATCAGTATCGCGAGCTGTCATGTGACCGGCGCGTTCTGGACTTGCTGGGCTCGAAAAGGAACTACCAGCGGACAATCGCCCAGGTGGCGATCCGTGCTGCTGACACAGATCACTTTGAACCTGCGCTCGCGGGCGCATTCGTAAACTCAAACTCAAAACTTGTCAAAAAAAGGATTGCCATGTTGTCGAAAAGGAATTCGCATCCGCGTCTGGGCGGACTTGCCGTTGCCGTGATTCTGGTCTCTTTGGTTGCGGTCGGGTTTACCGACGCACAAACCGAAGAATTGAAACCCAAAGAATCGACCCCCAAACCCATCCCCACGGACTCCACGCCACCCGAAAAAGTAATCATTCCCGGTCCGCGAGGTTATTACAAAGCGCCCGTGTTGGCTCACGGGCCCATTGTTCTGACCGTGGGGCAAGCCACAGTCGTTCCGGCAACTTGCGAATTGACTGGAGCCACGTTTGACGATCCGGAAATTGCGTCGGCCACCGTCAAACAAAGCAAACTCGAAATCCTCGCGGTGGAACCCGGCCGAACGGTTGCCCATATCGAACTTCCCGGCAACAGGATCCAGCCCAAAAAGATCATTGCCCTACCCGATGTCGGGGAACTCCAGTCTGCGATATCTGAAGAATTTCCACAGCTTGTGACTTCCATCTACGGCACACCGGACGGCAACGCAGTCATCGCGGGCTTCATCAAGAAGGAGCTTGCTGCCAAAGTCATGGCTTTTGCCAAAACAAAAACGGACCTGCCGATCCGCGACCTGACCACCGACAAACAGCATGTCTCCATCAAGGTTTGGGTCTACAAGTTCGATCTGGCGAAATTCGAGTAAGCGGGTCTGCCGCCAAGCGACAAAGGCGTGGCAGCATTCCTGCAACCAATACAACAGGCCAAAGCTTCCGGCTTCCATCTGGGTCAGATGACAGACAAGGAAGCTCGGCAGACTTTGAAGTTTCTCGATACGCTTTCCCAGCGTCATGTCGCCCAACTTCTCGACCAGCCGGTAATCGTTTCAGCTCATGAACAAAAAGGCGAATTTTTCTCGGGCAGCGAATTTCCTACCACTGTCGTGGACGACAATGGCGACAAAAAAGTTGGCTTTCGCTTTGCCGGAACCAAATTGGAAGTCACACCCTTCATAAAATCCAAAGAAAAAATACTGCTTGAATTGAAGGCAGAGGTTTCCAAAGTCGCTCCGGAACTATCGATGGGTGATGTTCCCGGATTTAAAGTTCGCAGAATCAACACTGGCCTGACGATCAAGCCGGGCTCGACGGTCACCATCGTGGCAGACAACCACGATGGAAAGGAACTGATATTCCTTCTGCAACCAACGCTGGTCAAAATACAGGACGTTGATGTTGAAAAACTCAAACCATCGCTACGGTAACACTCAGAGCATCGACGCAGTGTGCTGGCTATTTCTTTCGCCGCAACAGTGGCAACAGGAGTACCAACAGCACTGCGGACGATGATGGATCGGGTACAGCCAAAACAATATTGTCGACAGCGAAACAAGTTGTCCATCCGGATTTGTTATGAGCATCCCGTAGAACATTGCCATCGACAATGTAAGCCCGGATTATTCACGAGGCGTGGGCGCGAATCATTCCGGTTCAGCAGACGATCGGTCACCTGTTCGGTGAGTGCGGTCAAAAATCACCACCGCAGAGCCAATCATGACTGCTGATACGCAATCGGCTGCGGGCTGAGTAAAGGCCCGGATTAACCACGAGGCGTGGGCGTCAGAATCAAGTTCCGACAGTGATCCGCGACTCTGATGCGATCAAACGATCGCTGTGGTTTTCATCTATCGGATGATTCGCGATTCTTGTTGAAATTCAGCTTTTCCCTTGCTCCGGTTGGCCAGACGTAGAATTAACGCCCGTCGTCGTGAATAATCCGGGAAAAGAACCGCTGATTTTTTAACGCTAATCTGGCCGCGTGTTATCCCACCAATAGTGGGCTTTGATTCCGTCAATTGCGTTCGGGATTCGATAAAGTTGCGGTACAATGCGGTCAGAGAGGGGTTAGTTTACAGATGGCTTTCTTGACCAAACAACTACTAATCGCGGTGACGGGTGCCGGTTTGCTGTTTTGCGCCACGGCGATGGGAGACGATCGGCTTGTCGAATCGGTGCTGCCGATTCTGGAAGACCGTTGCTTTGACTGTCATGCCGGTGGCGGCGAAGAAGGCGGTGTCACGTTTGACTTTCTTGTCGATGCCGAACATCCCGAAGCCGGCGACCCCAAACTCTGGCAGCGGGTGATTGGTCAAATTCGCACCGGCCTGATGCCGCCCAGGGATGTCGATCCTTTGGAACCGGCAGAGAAAGCGGAACTTGAGCAGTGGATTCTCGCAGGTGCCTTTGGCCACGACCCGCAGCATCCCGATCCCGGCCGGGTGACGATCCGCAGGCTCAACCGGATCGAATACCGAAACACGGTGAATGACTTGCTGGGCGTGGACTACCCGACCGATGTGAACTTTCCCCCGGACGATAGCGGAGAAGGCTTCGACAACGTGGGCGACGTGCTGACGCTTTCGCCGGTGCTGATGGAAAAGTACATCAAGACCGCACGCGAAGTCGTCACCCGGGCGGTACCAGTGGTCGGCCACACGGCACCGGTTGTCGTCTTTGGTGGGAACAACTTTGGCGTTGACGAAAAACGCATCCGCGACGGCAACCTGTCGCTTTCGTTTTACGAGAGCCAGACGGTGTCGCACGAGTTCGAAACGCAGCACGGCCAGCAGGAGTATCGACTTGGGCTCGATCTGCTGACTGCCGAAAGCTACGTCGAAAACGCGACCGACGAAAATCGCTGCCGCGTCACGATCTCGCTTGACGGGGAAACGCTGCACCAAAGCGAGTACGGTCGCGATCCCTGGAAGCGTCACCCGATGAAGTTTCCCCTGAAGCTTGACGAAGGAAAACACAAAATCGAAATTTCGGTCGAGCCGTTGACTGACAAGCCACAGGATCGCAAGCTCAAAGTTCAGTTCCGCCATTTGAAGCTTTTTGGGCCATTGGCTGCCGAATTTCAATCGGTGTTGCCCAAATACGCGGCGATCTTTCCCAGAGAGGTACCGCAGTCCAACGAGCAACGCCAGCAATATGCTCGCGAACTGTTGGAACCGTTTCTGTTTCGAGCCTTTCGCCGACCTCCTGACAGGCGAACGCTGGAACGGATTTGTGAGTTGGCAGAACAGGTCTGGCAGGAAGACGGTGGCACTTTTGAAATTGGAATTCGGCAAGCGATGATAGCTTCGCTGGCGTCGCCGCGGTTTCTGTTTCGCGAAGAGTTTGCGGTCAGTTCAACCGACGATGCCCAGCGGTTTCCTCTGGTGGACGAGTTCTCTCTGGCGTCGCGACTGAGTTACTTTCTCTGGTCCACGATGCCCGACAAAGAACTGCTTGATCTGGCTCGCGACAATCAACTGCGAAACAATTTGGACGCGCAGTTGCAGCGAATGGTCGCTGATGACCGGTTCAATGAGTTCCTCAGGAACTTTGTTGGGCAATGGCTTCGCACCCGCGATGTGGACAAAACGCAGATCAATGCATCCGCGGTATTGCTTCGTGAGAATCCTGACAGGGAAATCCGGAAAGCCTGGGATTCGCTGCTGGAACTTCGTTCGCCGCGCGAGTTGGACGAAAAAGGCAAACAGAAACGCAGCAAGATTCTGAAATTGCTGCGTCCACATTTTAAAAAGGCAAAGAAGTACGAACTGAACGAGAAACTACGAAAAGCCATGCGGCAGGAGACGGAAATGATGTTTCGTCACCTGATCAGGGAACATCGCGATCTGATTGAATTGATCGATTGCGACTACACGTTTCTCAACGAGCGACTTGCGGGGCACTATGGCATCGAGGGCGTCAAAGGCACGCAGATGCGAAAGGTGGACCTTCCTGCGGGCAGCTTGCGAGGCGGTTTGTTGGGACACGGTTCAATGCTGGCGGTGACTTCCAATCCGGAACGGACTTCGCCGGTCAAGCGTGGTTTGTTTTTATTGGAGAACCTGTTGGGAATGCCAACTGGTGCTCCGCCTCCGGACATTCCGTCGCTGGAAGAATCCGAAACCGGCGAAGACGGAAAACGAATTTCGCTTCGTGAAGCACTGGCAATCCATCGGGAAAATGCACTTTGTAGCTCCTGCCACAACCGGATGGACCCGCTGGGTTTGGCGCTGGAGGATTTTGATCCCCTGGGTCGTGCCCGGACCTGGCAGGAAGTTGACGTGTCGGGCGAACTTGCGACCGGTGAAGCTTTTGAGACCCTCGCAGAACTGAAAACAATTTTGGCTCAGAACCATGCCGATTCGATCTACCGCTGCATGGCCCAAAAGATGCTTACCTACGCGTTGGGGCGTGGGCTGGAGTACTACGACGTTGGATCGGTGGACGGAATTGTCGCACGCGTGAAAAAACAGGGCGGAGATGCGTCAGAATTGATACGGGCGATCGTGGAATCGGCTCCGTTTCAGCGAATGAGGTCGGGAAAAGACCTCGATTTGTCGAAATAACAGAATGGCTTGGCCTGCCGAAGCAACCCGCTTTACAATGGACGTTCGGTGCCCTTGCGGAGATACGACATGCAAAACAATCGAAGGACATTTCTCAAAGGCCTCGGTGCGGCGATTGCCTTGCCGGCGATGGCGTCGCTGGACGCAAAATCCGTCGCTGGATCGGTGACCCGCGGCGCGGCGGGTTTGGCCGAAACGGCCAGCGGGGCTCCGATGCGTGCGGCCTGGTTGTACTTTCCCAACGGAGCGATTCCTTCGGCATGGTGGCCTGGCAAAAAAGGAAATGACTTTACCGCCAGCGAAACGCTTTCTGAACTTGAGTCACATCGTGATTCGTTTCAACTGATGGCCGGACTGGACAACGTTGCTGCCAACCCCAAACGTGACGGTGCGGGTGACCACGCGCGAGGCGGCGGTACTTTTTTGAACAGCGTTCGTTTGAAGAAAAGTGCAACCGATATTCACGCCGGGATCTCGGTCGACCAGGTGATCGCGAACCAGATCGGACACCTGACGCGGTTTCCATCTTTGGAGCTTTCCTGTGACGCGGATCGACCCAGCGGCGGTTGCGATTCAGGTTATTCCTGCGCGTATCAGTACAACATTTCCTGGCAAAGCGAAACCACGCCGCTGACACCCGAGGCAAACCCGCGTCTGGTGTTTGAGCGGCTTTTTGGTGCCGGCAATAATGCTCGCGAGCGAATGGGGTTTCTCAAGCAACGACGTGTACAACAGCGTAGCGTGTTGGATTTTGTCCTGGACGACGCCCGGCGGATGCAAAAGCGTTTGCAAACGTCGGACAAGGGTAAGCTTGACGAGTACCTGACGTCGATCCGCGAAGTCGAAAAGCGAATCGAAGCCGCCGAACGACTGGGCGACAGGTCGACCGATGCGCCCGCGCCGGCTCCCGGGATTCCGATTTCCTTTGGTGATCATATGCAGGCCATGTTCGACCTGCTGGTGCTGGCCTTTCAGACCGATTCGACTCGTGTGGCGACGCTCTGTCTTTCTCATGACGGCAGCAACCGGTCCTTCACCGATATCGGTGTCGTCGAAGGCCACCACGAACTTTCCCATCACCAGAACAAACAGGACAGGATCGATAAAGTCAAAAAGATCGATCGCTGGTACGCCCGGCAGCTTTCCCTGTTCCTTGACAAACTGAAACAAACCACCGACTCGGATGGCGATTCGCTTTTGCACAATTCGATGATCATCTTTGGCAGCGGCAACGCGGACGGCAACCGTCACACGCACACCAACCTGCCAATCATTCTCGCGGGGCAGGGTGGTGGCGCGCTGCAATCGGGTCGCTATGTCGATCATGGTCAGACACCGCTGGCGAACCTGCACATGGCGGTGGCAGAAAAAATGGGCGTTGACGGCCTTGAGCGGTTTGGCGATTCAACCGGAGTGCTCTCGGATATTTAGCGATTGGCGTTCAAGTGCAAGGATCCAGCACCAGCAACGGAGCCTTCGATAAAGAGCCCAACAGTTCCGCCCAAAGCAGCCCAAAGCAGCCAAATCCCATGGTCAAAGTTTCCGAAATCCCCACCCCAACACCCGCCCAACTGGCTGAACTTCCGCGTGAAGTCGGCTTTGTCCCATCGTGCAACGCGAATCCAAAGTTTCTCACCGCCGATCAGATCCGGCAGTACAACGACGTCGGCTACCTGATGCCTTTTGATGGCCTCGACGGGCCGGAATCGACAGAGCTGCGCGCGTTTTTCGACGGTGTTCTGGCGGCGTTTGTGGAACTTGGTCATTCAAGCTATTCGATCAGCACCGCCCATCTTCGCTTTGCCCGAATTTACGAACTGGTCAGGCATCCGGTGATCGTGGGGCACGTTTGCGATTTGCTGGGCGAGAACGTCGTCGCTTGGGGGTCGCATTTCTTCTGCAAGCTTCCCCGCGACGGCAAACGCGTCGCGTGGCACCAGGATAGCACTTACTGGCCACTGAGCCCAACGAAAACGGTCACGGTCTGGCTGGCGATCGATGATGCCGACCCGCAAAATGCGAACATGCGATTCATTCCAAAATCGCACACTCATGGGCTGATTGATTACGACCACAGCGATGACGGTGCCGATGTGTTGTCGATGGTTGTGGAAAATCCACGACAGTACGGAGACGACCCAGTGGACGTGACTCTCAAAGCCGGACAGTTTTCAATGCACTCGGATCAACTTCTGCATGGCAGCGAAGCCAACGAATCGGATCGCAGACGATGTGGTTTGACGATTCGCTACGCAGCGACCGATGTGAAAACCTGGTACCGCTGGGACCAAAAGGGCGTGTTGGTTGCGGGGGCCGATACGCAGGGCAACTGGGCCAATCTGCCTTCTCCGAGGGTGTAACGTTTCGCGATTGCAGCGTAATGATGCCGACACCAGAGAGCGCACCGACGGGTCACCCCTGCTACGGTTCAGTCAGGTGACGAACTCACAAACAGGAACAGACGATGCCTTCTCTTTCTTTCATTCTCAACAAAGACCTTGAGACGCTCGACCCACAAAAAGTCATCCGCGAGGCGGCGACGATGGGGCTTGAGCTGGTCATTGAAAAGGAAGACGAAAAGCCCGCAAAGGACGAACCGGAAGTCTGGTCCTTTGGGCTTGCCGGTGAAAGGTCGCTGCTGGTCTCGCACATGCCGGCACCTCATCCCGATGTCGAACACATGGCGACGGGCCCTCTGTCGCCCGATGACATGGATGAACTGATCGCCGCACCGGCGCACTTCATCGTCATTCTGATGGCCGAAGAAGCATCGAACGCCGAAACCGAAACTGAACAGGGCGATATCGAGATGGCCGCGCTGACGAGCGCAGTGATGGCGGGCTGTTCACCGGTGGGCGTGCTGATGATGCCTGGGGTGCTATTTCATCGGCCGGAACTATTCGCCAACGCGGCCAAAACCGCCGTGGCTGAAAATGAACTTCCGATGTTGATCTGCGTCGATGTGACCGGCGCGATGGAAAGCGAACAGCGGGTTTCTTTTTTGACTCACAACATGCAACGCTACGGCCGCGAAGAACTGTACGTGACCGCTTCGGTCGAAGGCGAAGGTGCGGTCGGGTTTGTCATTGACATGATGGGCTGGCTGCTGGGCGATCGCGAATACAAGCTACCGACTGGTGAAACAGTCGGACGAACGGCAGAAGAAAAACTGAAAATTCAGCGAGTCCCCAATCCTACCGGTGAAGGCCCGGACGTCATTAAGCTGGACTTGTCGTAGCGAAAGTCGACACGTGGGTCGCGAGGTCTCAGAAAAGCCATTGTGCAAGCTTATACTGACCTTGACTTGGGAATTGGATCTTTGATTCAATCGAGCCCCTATTTTTCTCGCCTTTCCTACCCCACCGATTTATGCGCCTTCCCAAGTCACTCGCTGCGCTTTTGCCACTGGCACTGGCGATCTTTTTCTCTGCGGTCGCATCCGCCCAAAACAACAGTTCGATCCTGAGAGTTTTTTCCGATTCGCAGGTCGCGCCGCAAGGCAACTTTTCCTTTTCCTCGACCAACGAGGAAGACCTTGCCGGATCGCAGTGGGGTTTCGGGCTGGATGAACGCGATGTGTACCACGCCGCGCTCAGGAACTCGCAACCGGGGGCTCCTGATAATCAACAGTGGGAAATCCGGGTCGGCCAGGGCGGTCAGATTTACTCGATCCGTAGTGAAGTCGGCGAGATCGTTCCGCCGCAGTCGCTATCGCGGCCCTTTACTGATGAAGTGTTCCAGTCGATTTCGGTCGACACCAGCCCCAGAGCCAACGGCCAGGACGCGTCGTTCTACCACCAGTCCGGGTACTTCACGGATTTCAACAACGTCACGCGGCCGACTTTTTCGCCGCTGCTGGCCAGCGGTCCGGCCGAATCCAATTCCTATTCAACCGTTTCGCTTGCCGTTCAGGCGGACACCGAAGCCAACCCGCAACAACCCGGCGGGCTGTTGAACTATCAGCGAACGCGCGACCTGGGCGGCGGCGTCATCGAAGTCACTCACGGGATCTACAACTTTGGTGAAAACCGGGTGAACTTCCACAACCTTCCCTGGGGCGGCGTGCGGCGGACTGTTTTCAACAACATCCTGGTTTCCGATGTTGGCGGCGGGTTTACCGAACGCGTGATTGATGACTTTGCCGATTCCGACAATCAGGTTGTGTTCGCCGACGAGACCGGCGGTTGGGCAGCGTTCACCGAAGGCACCGATCCGACCGACCGCGGGTTGGCGTACGTTTTCGGCAACGACGACACGCACTTGGACGAATCATGGCAGACCAATCGCAGTTCATGGCGGTGGGGGCGGGCGGCCGGCGACATACTGGGTTTGCCGATCAGGAACTTCAACGTGGGAACGTTTCGCAGAGAGGTCGACGTGGACCCGGGCGATTATTTTGAAAGCCGCTATTATCTGGTGCTGGGGGATATCGAGCACATCGAGATGACGATCGAGGATCGGAACCTGGTGGAAAACGCAAGCTACGACAAAGCGATCGTTGATCAGGGCGATTCGGAAGTGATTGCTTACGACGTCATTTTTGCAGACGGTTCGACCGGCGTTGCAGAAGCTTCCGATGCCAGCCGATTTGACTTTGGGACTTTTGCCAGTCCGGTTTCCGGAAGCAAGCCACTGTTTCTGTTTGAGGACGAGGACGGGAACGAGTTCATCAGCGTGGATCCGTACGCGATCAGCGATACTCCTTGGGACGGGTTGACGACGTACAGAGGGATTCTTGGTTTCGTGCTACCGGAAAGTTTGCTTGACGACGACCGCGACTACGTGGACATATCGACACTGTTTGAGGGCAGCGGATTCTTTCTTGCAGGCGATTCGGGAGAGCCCGTTTTCGGCGTCAGAGTCACGGCCGTGCCCGAACCGAGCGCGGGCCTGTTGCTGCCGATGGCGATCTGCTGCGGCGCGGCTCGAAGACGGCGCGTGGTCGCGTGACGAGTTTTCCATTTGCAATACGTGTCCTGAATCTGCTAAAACCCGCAACTAGTACTAGTCATGCAAATTGCTGGCAGGAACCTCGATCGTTCATTCTCTCTGGCCCCAATACTGAATCCGGATTATTCACGAGGCGTGGGCGTCAGAATCAGTTGAGACAGTGATCCGCGTCTCTGATGCGATGAAACGATCGCTGTGGTTTTCATCTATCGGATGATTCGCGATTCTTGTTGAAATTCAACTTTCCCCTTGCTCCCG
>CALFWR010000111.1 GCA_937928555.1 uncultured Pirellulaceae bacterium | reverse complement strand
AAAAACTGAATTTCAACAAGAAATGTGAATCATTCGGTAGGTGAAAGCCACAGCGATCGTTTCATCGCATTAGAGTAACCGATCACTGTCGGAACTGATTCTGACGCCCACGCCTCGTGAATAATCCGGGATTAGTCGTTTCGGGCCAGGTAGACGACCGGGGCCTTGCCTGAAACCGTAAAGTGTTTTCAGACGGCGAAAACGAGGTCGGCATTTATCGCAGGGTCGCTATTTCTCGCAGTGGCACCCGAGGCCTTACGGCCAACGGCTCACTTACCTGAGGCCTCAACGCCAACGGCTCACTTTGGTGTAACTTACGCGTCGGGTTACCAATTCGGGCGAACAGCACTACGATTTTTAGCTGCCCGATAAAGTCCACCGTGAACCGTTTCGATAAATGAAAATTCTGATCACCAATGATGATGGCTGGGATGCGCCGGGGATCCGGGCGCTGCACGAAGTGGCAGCGGGCTTCGCTGAGTGCGTCGTGGTGGCACCGGCGCAGCAGCAGTCCGGAATCAGCCACCAGTTGACGTTGAGCCGACCGTTGAACCTGGTCAGGCGCGATCCGAATGTTTGGTCGCTCGATGGCACCCCGGCGGATTGTGTGCGGATCGCTCTGACGCAGATGGAAGAATTTGACTTCGATGTGGTCGTTTCGGGAATCAATAACGGCGGGAACCTGGGCGGTGATACCTACGTTTCGGGAACGGTGGCGGCGGCTCGCGAAAGTGCCATCTTTGGCGTGCCTGGAATCGCAATTTCCCAGCACCGACTACGCTTCAAGGACGACTACGATTGGACGTTTACCAAACAGGTGGCGAAACGTGTTCTGAGCCACTGCCTGGAATCGCTGCCCGTCGCGGGAGGTTACCTGAATGTTAACTTGCCGGATTTCGTTGATCATGATGCGGTGCCGGATTTCGACATCGTGGACCCCTGCCCTCAGGACAAGTCGCCGTTGCCGGTAACCTACGATGTGCACAAGCGAGACGATGGGGCGACGTTTGAGTACGCCGGCAAGTACCGCGATCGGCCTCGGCAAGCCGGAAGCGATATCGAAGTTTGCTTTTCGCAGAAAGTTTCGGTGACTCGATTTGAGTTGTAGGCCGGGTATTCTTTGACCGGGTGAGTCGTGGCGAGTACAACGGTGTTGTCCGATCCTTTTTTGGCAGCCATGACAACGACTTCTGAAAGTTTGCTTTTTCGACTTCAACACGGTGGGCAGAAACCGGACGAGAAGGCGTGGGAAGATTTCGTTTCGCTCTACACGCCGTTGATGTTTTTCTGGGCGCGGAAGATGGGTCTGGAGCAGAACGATGCGGCGGATCTGGTGCAGGATGTGCTGACGCGTGTTCTGCAAAAGCTTCCGCTGCTGGAGTATGACGCGGCCGGTAGTTTTCGTGGGTGGCTGAGGACGGTGACGATCAATCGCTATCGGGAGCTTTGCCGCCGCAAATCGCATGGGGAGTCGCCTGCGTCGCGCTCGATGATCGAGGCGTTGTTGCCGGTGCAGGTGGCGGAATCGACGTGGGATATCGATTACGCGCGGTTGTTGGTTGGGCAGGCGATGGAAGGCATGAAGGACGATTTCGCGCCGGCGACCTGGGAGGCACTGAAGTTGGTGATGAAAGACCAGCGGTCGGTGGATGAGGCGGCAAGTGAGACGGGGGTTAGTGCGTGGACGGTTTATTCGGCGCGGTCGAGGTTGATGAAGCGTTTGCGGGAAGAGCTGGAGGGGTTGCTTTAGGAATGCGGAATGCTTTCCACGCTAAAGAATGCAGCAGGAGATGACATGCCTCGCCACCACATAAGTCGAATAAACTCGATCGCGGAGGGAATTTACAAGGCGGAGGCCGAGCTGATGGAAATGCGTTCGAAATTGGGAGAAGGTCATCCGCGTGTCGAGAAGATCAAATCTCAGATAGATACGATGACAAAGAATTATTCAGAGATGTTAGCTGCGTATAAAAATCCGCGTAAGCTTCCGGCGGTCAAGCCTGAAAGTGTTTACGGGGGTCGGAACTTTGACGATTGGCTACGAATTGCGATGACGGACAAGCAGCCGAAAACCGTCGCCGAGGCGATGAAGGCCTGCGGGGTGCTGGCCGAGACGGAACAACAGCGGAAACAGATTCTTGTTCAGTTGGGCAGCTATCTGAGAGAGCACGCGTCGATCGTACTCGATGGAGGCGACTCCGAAACCTATATGAGTGGGTTTGTGGGTGCTTTGGCTGGGCTGCCGGCATCCGATAAAGTCGACTTCTTCGCCAACAAAATTCCCGATGGGAGCGATGCCGAAATGCTCTGGTTGTCGCAGGCTTTCTCATCCGGTGTGTTCGCCAATGCAATCACAGGGTCTCAAACGGCAATGCAAAATGAGCTTGGCGATCGGGCGATTGAACTGCTGAAGCTCTTTGCGGATCGCGAGTCTTGCCAGTGGGGGGCTTGTTCTGCGTTTCAGGTTCTCGTCCGCTATGTCGATTCCGATTCAAAAGAGGCGCAGGAGATAGTAAGTGACCTGCTGCTGAAACTTGGAACGGAAGCCCGGGCTGGGATCTTTCAACGGATTCCCAGCGTTTTGGTTCTCGACAGCGTTTTGGAAGCCGTAAAGAAGGACCTGTTCTCGCAAGGAACATCGCCTAGAAGTCGGGATCAACTCGTTGGAGGGCTCGATAATGTTGAGTTTGGACCCACGGGGGTTATCCAGCCAGAACCGGATTTCGGCATTGAGATTATTGAAGACCTGCTGGTCAACCAATTGACCGACTCGTCGCCGCTGGAGTTTGAGAACTATGCGGTGATGTATGTTGTTGACGGTCGTGAGCAGCAGCGGGGATTTGGCGGCGGAGTTGCAGTAAAGGAAGAAGATAAAGTGACGGGTGTTGACGTGGTGACGAGGCGTCTGTTGAATACGATTTGTGTGCGGATTTTGGATGAACACAGTGACAAATCTGGGGATGCTTTTGCGAAGAAGGCGGCAAAAATTGTTCAGCGGATTCGTTCGCAAGAAGGTTTCAAAGATGCCATACAGCGGAAGAGTTTTGCGTTGCTAAGTATCGAACAGGATTTGAAAGCCATCGAGGCCTTTGCCGAAGGAGAACGTAGCGGAGGTGAAGGCGGCGGGAACCAGTTCAGTACGTTTGTGAATGCGAGTTTTGAGAATCGCCAGCACGGAGGATATGACGGCGGATTTGGTCACGGTGGCGGCGGATTTGGCGGTGGAGTTTTTTGAGTTGTCGGTGAGCGCTAAGCCCCGGATCAAGATCAACAACGATTCCGGGCCCGAGGCTGTCAATAGATGGATCACTCTCCCGCCGGGAGGGTCGACGTATCAGCGTCGGGGAGGGCGGACGAACTCTGCCCCGCCCAGCAATGCGTTTTTGACTTCCGTCTTAAACCGGAATTATTCACGAGGCGTGGGCGTTGATTGCCGTTTACGTCACACCAGACGTAGCCAAGGCTGAACCGCCTCCGGAAAATGCGGCTCACCTCGCTGATGAGTTCCAAAACAGGACTTTTTTCGGACTGATACGGTGTTCATTGACTGAGCGAAAAGCCACGCCCACGCCTCGTGAATAATCCGGGTTAAAGGGTTCTATCTCTGTCATGAGTTCTGAAAGTTGACTCAATTGGAGCTTGTCCAGTTACTCACAATTGGCCCGATTGCAATAAAGCCCTCCACGGCGGTGAACCGCCGACCTTCCCGAAGGAAGGGTGTTCGAAGAGTCACAACCTCGTTGGGCTTGGGTGGACCAGCAACGTGAGGCCCGAACGTGGCGGGTTGGGAAGTGCAACGCAAGGTGGCCGGTGGGAACCGGCCCTACACGAACGCAAGGCGGCCGGTAGGAACCGGCCCTACGTTGATGCAAGGTGGCCGGTGGGAACCGGCCCTACTGACGCAAGGCTTCGGGCAGAGCGCTGGACGGGAATCCCTGGAAGCAAACGGGTTTGACGAAGCGATAAATCGACTGGTGGCCGATCGAGGTGAAGAAGCTGTGGGTCGCGGCGGGGTACGGGCCGCCGTGATGCATGGCGTGGCAGACTTCGATGCCGGTAGGGAAACCGTTGAACACGATGCGGCCGACTTTGTGTTGCAAAATGTTGACCAGATCGGCGTGCTCTGTGAGATCCTCTTCGGTGCCGTGAAGCGTGGCCGTCAAATGCCCGTCCAGGCTGCGAGCGAACTTGAGCAACTGGTCTTTGGACTGGCAGCGGTAGATCGTGGAAGTCGGGCCGAAAACTTCTTCGAGTTCCTCGGTCGCGTCCAGGACCGAAAAATCGGCAGCGAAGATTTGGCAAACAGCCTCGTTGGCGGTGCCGCTTGATTCGGCTTGCGAAACCGCGACTTGTGAAACGCCGGACGTCGCCGCGATCTTTTGGCGGCCGGACTCGAATGCCTGGTAGATGCCCGGGTGCAACATCGTTTGCGGCTGGTAGCCCGCGGCACCTTCGGCGGCGGCAGAAACAAAGGACTCCAGGTGTTCGCTTTCCAGACCCAGCACAATCGCCGGGTTGGTGCAGAACTGACCCACGCCCATGGTGACGGACTTAATGTAGTCCGCCGCAATGTCGGTGCTTCTTTGAGCCAAGGCTCCCGGCAGCAGGAAGACAGGATTGGAGCTGCCCATTTCAGCGTAGAACGGAATCGGTCTTGGCCGCGAGCAGGCGATATCGAACAGGGCCCTGCCGCCGCGAAGCGAACCGGTGAAGGCCACGGCGCAAACGCCCGGATGACGGACGAACTCGGCGCCGGACTCATTCGAGTTGCTTTGCAGCATCGAGAAAGTTCCCGCCGGCAGCCCGCAATGCGCGACGGCTTCGGTGACGATTTCGGCAAGGATTTCGCAGGTGCCCGGGTGAGCCGGGTGGGCTTTGACGATCACCGGACAGCCCGCCGCGAGTGCACAAACGGTGTCGGTGCCGACCACGCCGATGGCCAGGGGAAAGTTACTGGCTCCAAAGACGGCAACCGGCCCGATACCGAAGAGCATCGTGCGGACGTCGGGCTTGCCGGGTTTGCTCTGCGGGTCAGCGGCGTCGATTCTTGGTTGCCGCCATGAGCCATCGCGAGCCATCGATGCAAAGATCCGGGTCTGGTTACAGGTCCGGCCGCGTTCGCCTTTGCAGCGTGCTTCGGGCAGTCCTGTTTCGGCCATGACCCGTTGGATCAGCGTGTCGCCAGCGGCTTCGATTCGGTCAGCGATGGACTCCAGCAGGTCGGCGAGTTTGGCTGGATCGACTTGCTGTAGCTGGTAGAAGGCTTCTTCGGCAGCGACGACGGCTTGGTTGATTTCGTCGGAGGTCGCGTCGTGGAAGGTAGTTGGCAGGGCTTCGCCGGTGGCCGGGTTGATGCCGGTAAAGGTCGAGGCTCCGGTTGCGTTTCGCTGTCCCGCGATGAAGTGCTGGCCTGTAAGTGTCATGTGCTGTTGCCTTGCCCTGTGAATTGAAAATCGGGATCGGATTTTAGCAGAAACCGGCGTGGGGAAGTTTTCTGCTTGTGTCGATCGGGCAGGATTGCCTTGCGTGGTCGGTACAAAAGTGGTTCAAAATGTGTCCATGAGCTGGATTTCCTGAGCAAGCTTTTTTGCCTGGGGGATAGAATTGGTACGTCCGGACAAGGGGTTCGGGAATCAGTGATCAATGCAGAAAACCGATGTCCATTGTTACCAAAATTCTTCTGGGGCTGTGTCTGCTGACTGCGTTGGCCCTTGGGAGCATCTGGATCATTACCGGCAAGCCGGGAAAGCATTCCACGCAAATCACCATCAATGCACACCGGGCGGATGTGTTTGACTGGTTGGTGGAGAGTGAAAGAATTCGCCAGTGGGATACGAACATCGTTGAGGTGGCTTCGATTGAATCGGAGGATCAGCCTGAATCGCAGCGGATCGTCAAAGTGAAGGATGCGGATGTCGAGTACACCGATCAAGTGCTTCGCTTTGATCACGGGACCATGGTTTCGGTTCGCTCGACCGGCCGGGCGATTGTCGAGACGCAGGTGTTTCAGCTCGAAGGCAACAGTCTGGGCGGGACGGACTTGCAATTTCGGCTGACTCGCAAACCGAAGGGGATAGGAAGGTTCCTGGTTTCGTTTCGCGATGACGAAGTGGAAAAAGGCATGAAGCGTCGGATGCGGAAACTCAAGAAGCTGATCGAAAAGAATGAGAACGGGCAGCCAATGGAGACAGATTCCGGGGAATCGATGTCGCAAGAGGGTTCCGCAAAAGTTTCCACTGTCGAGTCGTCAAGCGGCAGTTTGACGGTCGAGCGAAAGACAGCGCCGAACGAAAGTGAACGGGAGGCCAACCGCAAACGCGATTTCCGTTCTTTGTTTGGAACCGGATAGTTCGCCGGGCTTGTTGGCGATGGGTGGTCGTGTTGCGTTTCCGGCTTGGGTCGGATTTGTGTGAGCCAGTGAAGCGGCGCCCAGAAACGTGGCGCCCAGTAAAGCGGCTTGAAGAAAGCCGGTGGGGCCGGATAATCTTTGTTGTTCCCAATTGTTCAGCAGGAAGCACTTCATGTCGGCCACGATCATTGATGGCAAATCAATCTCCAAACTGATCCAGAAAGAGATCGGGCAACAGGCGGCAGAGTTCCACCAGGGGTCGGGTGTTCGGCCCAAATTGGCGGCCGTGTTGGTCGGAGAAGATCCTGCCAGCCAAGTTTACGTCCGCAATAAAGAGCGGGCTTGCAAGCGATGCAACATCGACAGTGAGCTGTTTCGTTTGGGTGCCGATGCGACGACCGCCCAGGTGATGGAGTTGGTCAATCGGTTGAACAATGATTCGTCGGTGCATGGGATTCTGGTGCAGTTGCCGCTGCCGAAGCAGGTGGATGCATTGCAGGTGCTGGACGCGATTCGCCCGCTCAAGGATGTCGATGCGTTTCATCCCGAGAACGTGGGTTTGCTTTCCCAGGGCCGGCCAAGATTTCTGCCGTGCACGCCGTTTGGAATTATTCATTTGCTTTCACGAAGCGGGATCGAGACCACCGGTAAGCACGCTTGCATCGTGGGTCGCAGCGATATCGTGGGCAAGCCAATGGCGTTAATGTTGGCCCAGCGAGACACGGGGCTGGGGGCGGCGTTTGCCAATGCAACGGTGACGCTGTGCCATAGCCGGACGGCGGATTTGAAGGCTCACACGAAAATGGCTGACATTGTGATCGCGGCGATTGGCAAAGCGAATTTCATTACCGCTGAGCATCTCAAAGAGGACGCGGTGGTGATCGACGTCGGGATCAATCGGACCGATGACGGGCTGGTGGGCGACGTTGATTTCGCGGCCGCCAGCGAAGTGGCTTCTGCGATCACGCCGGTGCCCGGGGGCGTGGGGCCGATGACGGTCACCATTTTGCTTGAGAACACACTCAAGGCGGCGAAGCTGCAAACGGCGTAGTGGATTTGCGATTTTCAGGTGTCGGGACAGCCGCGGGGGAGCTCAGACGCGTAAGCGGCCGGGTGTTGGGGCGACGTTGCGAGGTTGCTTGCGACGTACCCGAGGCCTTACGGCCAGCGGCTCACCGCCGAGCAGGGCGCGGAGTCTTTCGCTTTCTAATCCGGGTTGATGGCAATGTCAGTCGCATGTTTTTCACAACGGAGTGCCGAACTATTTTGGCCCTCCCCGGCGGTGAACCGCCGACCCTCCCGAAGGGAGGGTGATCGAGAAATCGCAGCAGCAGGCTGGGGTTTTATTGACGGCAATGTCAGACGCATGTTTTTCACAAGGGAGTGCCGAACTATTTTGGCCCTCCTCGGCGGTGAACCGCCGACCCTCCCGAAGGGAGGGTGATCGAATGTTCACCGTTACAGCTGTGAGAAATCGGTCGGTGTCAGGAACCAGTTGCGGATTTTGGAGACGGTGTCCTTGAATTCGGGCAGATCTTTCATGCCCTTCCAGCCATCGGATGCGAGGAAGGCTTTCCAGTGATCCTTGTGGGCTTGTTCGTTTTCGGCGCCGACCATGTAGATCAGGTTGGGGCAGTGAAGTCCGGCCAGAGTTCGCCCAAAAAAGACAGGGCCCAGCCCGACGTCGCGCATCAGCTGTGTCTCGCCGTCGTCGAACATTTTGACTTTGCGGCGAGCGTATTCCATGTTGTGGCTTTCGTACAAACGCAGCTCGTAAATGCGATTCGGGTCGGCAGTGAAGGCGGGGACTTCCATTTTTGGGATGCTGGCGAAGGCTTCGCTTACCCAGGAGTCGACTCGCGAGTAGCCGGGGTCGTCTTTGCTGAGCCCGAACCATGGCTCGGAGGCTTTCATGAATTCAGCGTCGGCGGCAAGTTTCGGGGCGGATTGCGAAAAGGCATCCAGTGACGCGTAGGGGATCAGCATGAACTGCGAGTGATCGTTGGCATCGCCCTGGTTGCGAAACACACCCACGTTTTTGATTCCTTGGCGGCCGAGTGCCGGAAGCAACGCGTCCCGCATCCAGGCTTCCATCAGGTTTTGCTTTTCAAAGTCAAAGCAGCGATAGATGCGGATTTCGTAAAATTCAGGCATTGGATTCTTTCGGTAACTATTGGGTTTAATTGGTTTAGCAAAGGTTTGCGAATGTGCAGACCTGTGGATGTGTGCGACAGCAAGATGCCGTCACTACGAGTTTTGACCGCCTATTCACCCATCAGTTTTTTGATCGTGGGTTCCATGGCTTTGGCCCAGATTTCGTAGCCTTTGGCGTTGGGGTGCAGCATGTCGGGCATGATGTCTTTGGGAAGCTTGCCATCGTCGTTCAGAAATTCGCTGCCAATGTCCAACCAGAAGACGTGCTTGTCGTCAGCGAACTGCTGAATCAGTTTGTTAATCTTATCGTTGCGAACGCGGTGCTTGCCGTTGGCTTTTTCGTCGCGCGGAAAGATCCCCAGCAAGAGGACTTTGGTTTCGGGCAGGCGCTGTTTGAGTTCGGAAAGGATGAACTGAATTCCCAGCGCCGTTTCTTTCGCGGGATCCATGCGGTGGCCGGTGTTGTTGGTGCCGATCATGACGACTGCCAGTTTGGGTTTGATGTTGTCGATCTCGCCGTGTTGAAAACGCCAGAGGACCTGTTCGGTGCGGTCGCCACTGAAGCCAATGTTGAGCGTGTTGCGAGGTTGGTAGTACTTTTTAAAGGTCGCTTTGCCGGCGTTTTCCCAGGAATGGGTGATCGAATCGCCCACAAAGAGAAGGTCAACCTGCTTCATGGCTTTTTTGGTGGCAAGCTTTTCCTTGTGCCGCGGTCCCCACCACTGGACCGCCCACTGAGCGGTTTGGACTTCCGGGGTGATCGAAGCGGGAGCAGGTTTGACAGCGGGATCACCGCGCCACAGCCAGCGCATTGAGTCGGGCAAGATCGCGCCGCCGTGGTTGCCGTCGTGAGCGCCGGTGCCGTAAACGAACTTGTAGTCGTAGTCACGAAAGGCGAGTGCTTTGGCCATTTGCTGATTGGCCAGGGGCCAGTTGCCGTGTTCGTTGTCCAGGTCTTTGGCGCCGTCCTGCAGGAACACGCGGATCGGACGCTTGTCGGCTTTGCGGATGATGCCGGGATAGGTATCACCGTGGCGAATATTGGTAAAGCTCCCGATGTGACTGAGGACTTTGCGGAATTTGTCGCTCCGCTGCCAGGCCACGGTGAAAGCGCAGATGCCGCCGCTGCTGGCGCCGCAGATTCCCCAGCGGTCCGGATTGTCGTCGATGTTGTATTTTTCGCGAACCCCCGGCAGGACTTCTTCGAGCAGGAATCGGGAGTAGGCGTCGCTGAGTGTGTCGTATTCAAAGCTTCTGTTTTCAGGTCGCGGTCGCCAGCCACGTTTCTCGGGCAGGGTTTCTTTTTTGTGACCCGGATCGACGAACACACCGATCATCACGGGAAGTTCACCGCGCGCGATGAGGTTGTCCATCACCACCGGGGCGCGGTAGGAGCCCTGTCGGTTTTCGTAGGCATGCCCATCCTGAAAGACCATCAGGGCGGCGGGCGATGCGGCGCTGTACTGTTTCGGGACGTAGATCGAATAGCGACGTTTTGTGCCAGGGAAGACTTTGCTTTGCAGAATTTCGCCCTGAATGATTTCGCCCTGGGGGACGTCCTGAATAAATGAGTCGGGCCCGAATTTGTATTTCTTTGCCGAGTCCTGTTGTGCGGGTGCGACGTTCATCAAACAAATCAAAACTGCGACCGAAAACCAGGCACGTCGGTACAATAAGGTCATCGGATCTAGGGCCATCTGATCTTCCTCCGGGGTGCGTAGTGGGTAAGCTTGGGCATTGTCATAAAGCCTATCAGATTTTAGTTGGCGGGGTTTTCTTTAGTTGGCGAGGTTTTATTTTGGCAGGTGATTCAAAACACATTGTTGTCGTAGGGGCGGGGATCACCGGTCTGGCGGCGGCCTGGGAGTTGACGCGAACCGGTCCCGGGATCGAGGTCACGGTATGTGATGGTGCCCCACGGCCTGGCGGTGTGCTGCAAAGCGAAAAGATCGGCGAGTACCTGGTGGAACATTCGGCCGATATGTTTTCCTGTGAGCCCGAGGGGGCGATTGAGCTATGTCGGCAGTTGGGCATCGACGGCGAACTGCTGTGTACCCATGAAGTGCAAGACAAAGCGTTCGTGGGATTCGGTGACCAGATCGCGGCGGTGCCAAAGGGGTTTTCCTTGATGGTGCCGGCGCTGGAAGGACCGATTCGTGATTGGCCATTTTTGTCCGCGGAGGGGAAGCAGCGTTTGCTGGACGAAGTCAACATTCGTCCGCGTGCGTCTGATGGCCAGGACGATGAGGATTTTCGTTCGTTTGCGGTCCGCCGATTCGGTTTGGAGGCATTTGAAAAGCTGATTCAGCCCTTGGTCAGCGGCATCTACACCGCCGATCCAAAACGCTTGAGCATGCGGGCGACGTTGGGGCGATTTCTGGACATGGAACGTGAACACGGAAGTCTGATCGGCGCGATGCAAGCCAGTCGCGGCGCGGGCGGCGACGCCAGCGCCAGTGGGGCGCGGTACGGTTTGTTTCGCGGACCTGCGGGCGGGTTCGGTGAGCTTGTCAGTGCGCTGCATGACAGGCTCGCCACGACGTGTTGCTTTCGGTTGGAGACAGCGATTGAAAGTGTTGCTCGCTCGGGTGACCGATGGTGCGTTGTGCCGATGGCAACCGGTCAGGTGCCGATCGAGTGTGACGGTGTGATTCTGGCGACGCCGGCGCGGGTTGCCGGTGGGCTTTTGGGTGGCACTGAATTTGGCGAGCTCACGTCGGAGTTGGGCGGGATCGAGGCGGCATCGTCAGCGATTGTGACGATGGGGATTGCTCGTGCTGATCTTCAGCTGGACTTTTCCGGTTTCGGGATCATCTATCCGCATGTCGACGGCGGTCAGGTGATCGCGATCAGCTTTGCCAGTAACAAGTTCACGGGACGTGCTCCGGAGGGTAAGTTGTTGCTGCGTGTGTTCATCGGTGGGGCGCTGCAAGGCGAGTTGGTGGATTTGTCGGATGAGGAGTTGGTGAAGATTGCGATTGGCCAGCTTGACCGGTCGTTGGGCTACGAAGGGACGCCCGAGTTCACACGCGTGGTACGGTGGAAGGATTCGATGCCACAGTATCATCTTGGGCATGTGGCGAAAGTGGATCGCATCGAAGGACTGGTGGGCGAGGTGGATGGCCTGGAGTTGGCAGGCAAGAGCTACCGGGGCGTGGGTATTCCGGCGTGTGTGCAGAGCGGGGTCGCTGCGGCGCAAAGAGTGATGGCCTGGTAGGGCACCCGTTTCACCGGTGGTCACTGAGGGGTTTTGGTTTGTTCACCGCAATGCCAATGCTCTCCCTTTGGCGATGTCAGCCCCGCGCAACCCTCCTCGGCGGTGAGCCGCCGACCCTCCCAGATGGGCCAGATGGGAGGGTGATCGAAAAAATCACAGCCTCTGAATGCTGACTTTCTTGCAGCTGCGGATTGGTTCGCAGGGTCGACAACAACGACACGGGTTTACCAGAAAGAAGCCGCCTTTGCCTGAAACGGAAAAGTGGCCGGTGAAATTAGTGATACTTTTCCTGATATCTACCTCGGAGTGCCAACAAATTTGCACATTACTTGCTGCCAATGGGCATGTGCTGGCGTGGAGTGCGCGAATGTCCTGCGGGCCCGCCAGTGCCTTTTTTCCTGAAATCTGACGCACTTTTCCAATCGAAAGGGTGCCCTTCATGGAAGAGGAAGTCCTTATGCGCTAGACTTATCGCGCAACCGGCGGCCCTGCGGCTGTCAAAATCCCCTCACCTTTTTCGAAAGAACAGTTCAATGAATGCAGTAAAACTCCTTGGCAGCTTGCTTGGAAACCAGTCTTTGTCATCCGGTCTCGGTGGAAAACTTCTCGGTGGCCTTCTTGGCGGCGGCGGTGGCGGTGGTGGCGGTGGACTTGGCGGTCTCGTCGGTAGCGTACTTGGTGGTGGCGGTGGCCAGCAGCAAGCTTCAGGCGGTGGTGGGATCGGGGCATTGCTTGGTGGTATGCTTGGCGGCGGCGGTGCTCAGCAACAGGCTGCACCAAGCGGCGGTGGACTTGGTGGTTTGCTTGGTGGTCTTCTTGGTGGCGGCGCAGCCCCTCCAGAGATTCCTCAGGAACAGCAGTCCGCTGCCAACGATCAGGCAACGGTCATGATCCGCGCGATGGTCAACGCAGCGAAATCAGATGGTCGTGTTGACCAGACGGAACAGGAAAACATCATCAGCAAGCTGGGCAGCGATATCTCGGAAGCGGAAGTACAGTTCCTTCGCGAAGAGTTCGCGGCACCTTTGGATGTTGCTGGTTTCGCGCGTCAGGTTCCTCAGGGAATGGAGCAGCAGGTTTACTTCCTGTCGCTGACTTCGATCGAGCTTGATACTCAAAATGAAGCCGAGTACCTTGGCCAGTTGGCTCAGGCGATGAATCTGGATCCATCGATTTGCAATCAGATCCACGATCAGGTTGGCGCGCCGAAGATCTTTCAGGGCTAGTTTTGACTTTTCGATCAACGGCGATTGTTTTTTTGGCAGTCGCCTTTTTTTGTCTTGAGACGACTTAAGGTTTTCAATGAACATTGCGGAAATCCAACCTCGCGAAATCGCTGACAAGGAAATTGACTTGATCGATGTGCGAACGCCAGCCGAATATCAGGGCGTGCATGCTAAAGGCGCGGTAAACCAGCCGCTCGATCGCCTCGATCCCGATGCCATCATGTCGGCTCGCAATGGAAGCGCTCAACAGCCCTTGTACGTGATATGCCAAATGGGTGGCCGTAGCCGAAAGGCATGTGAGCAGTTCGTTGCGGCGGGACACGAGAACGTGGTCAACGTGGCCGGCGGAACCGATCTTTGGCAGCAGCAGGGTTTGGGTGTTGTCCGCGGTGCCAAAAGTGTGATGTCGATGGGTCGTCAGGTCCGGATCGCATCGGGCAGTCTCGTGGTGTTGGGAGTCCTGTTGGCAGTGCTGCTGCCGGTGGCGTGGCCAGGTTTGTTGGTCGCCGGATTCGTTGGCGCCGGGTTGGTGTTTTCCGGAGTTACGGATACTTGTGGGATGGCAACGGTTCTGTCGATGATGCCGTGGAACGGTAGCGGCGGTTGCTGAGGCGTTTAATTTTCGGACGGTCGTCCGGTTGATTGCTACTTCTTCTTTCCGCGATTGCGATTTTGGCTCTGCTGTCGTTGCCGTTGTTGAGCCCGTCGCGCGGCGCTACGTTGGGATTGCTGTTGTGCTTTTCTGGCTGCGTCGCGTTGTGATTTCTGTTGAGCCCGTCGTGCGGCGTCCCGCTGCTGCTGTTGCTGAGCCCGGCGTCGAGATGCCTCCTGCCTGGTTCGCTGCTGTTGGGTTTTGCGGGCAATGTCCTGTTGGGTTTTTCTGGCGGCATCGTGTTGCCGTTTGCGCTGCGCCTGCTGTTGTGCCTGTCGCTGCTGTTGGGTTTTGCGGGCAATGTCCTGTTGTGCTTTGCGGGCAATGTCCTGTTGAGCGTTGCGGGGTTGTTGGTGGGTTTGCTGCGTTCGCTGTTGTTGGTCGCGACGGGCTTGTTCCAGTCGGGCACGTTGGGCTTGCTGTTGGGCGTCGCGTTGTTGTTGGGCGCGCTGTCGTGTTTGTGCCTGCTGTTTGCGGATCTCGTCCTGACGCATTTTTCGTGCTTGCTCGGATTGGCGGGCGCGGGCCTGTTCGCGTGTCGCCTTTTGGATGGCGTCGCGTTGTTGTTGGGTTCGTTTGCGCGCCAACTCCTGTTGGGCATCGCGGATCCTCTGCTGCTGTGCGATGCGTGTTTGAGCCGAAGGGTTGCTGCGGGATTTAGTCGGGTCGCGTTTGGTTTGTTTGCGGACTTGGGTGGTGTTGATTCTGGCTTGCTCGCGCTGGCGCTGGGCTCTTTGACGAGTTTGCTCCTGGATTCTTGCGATCTCCTTTTTGCGTTCGGCGCTCCGCTGGCGAGGGCTGCTGGTTGGCCGATCGGTAGCGGCGCGGGTTGCCTGCGCTGTCTGCGGGTTCTGCTTGTTCTGTTCTTTTTGGGCCGAGGTGCGGCGGGATTCGGCGATGGCTTTGTTGAGATTCCTGTTGTGGCCGGAGTGATGTTGAGGGCCTTTCTTTGCTTTTGCTTTTGCTTTGACTTGCTGTTTACCGCTGCCCGATTTGGTTGCGATGATTCGCGAAGCATGAGGGTGTATTTTGCTGGAGCGAGGTGGGAGCTTCAGTTTGGAAAGATACTTTTTCGAAGTTTTGGCGTGCTGGATTTGTTTGCGATGGCGTTGAAGCTGGGCGAACTGCTCCTTTTTTCGTTTCAGTTCGCGGCGCTGTTGGTCCTGGATACGCTTGTATTTGATCTGCTTGTGCCGATCGATTTGCCCCGCCTGAAAGCGGCTTGATCCGGAATCGCGATGAACCGAATAGCTGCGGACGTAGTTGCATTTGCGGATCAAGTCGATGTTGTCGCGGTAGCGTGGGTCGTCGTGTGGGCGTTTCTGGATGTCGCGGACGAAATTGAATTGAGCGGTAAAGGTCGGTCGTGGACGGTAGTCGCGGTTTTGTTTGTAAAAGTTGTGTTGGCGCGAAAGGTATTGAGCAACGCTGTATTGATTGTCATTGCTTGAGCGTCGGCAGCGGTAGTAGGTCAGCAGCGGATCGTAGCTGCGAAAATGGCTTCTACCGGAAACCCAGGGCTGGTAGCCAAAGTTGTTGAAGTTCGATGAGTACCAATCGCCGTAGTAGTAATGGCCGCAGTGCGGGCGGACGAACAGGTGGGCGAGAAAGTCGACGTTCAAGTCGATCGCAAACGAGGGCTGGTAGTTGTAGGTCGAAGCAAGGTACACCGGTTGCTTGAAGTGAACCGGCGCGAAGCAGGTGCCGCGTTGTTCGAAGAGATAGTCCCAGTATCCGGATTGGTAAAGGCAACCGTTTGGAGTCCAAATGTATCGCGCGGGAACCCAGATCCAATTCTTCTCTGCCGGTTGCCAGTGGCCAGCGAGCCAGCGGTAGTTGCCTTGTCGATATTCCCAGTTGCCCGGTACGTAGAATTGGTTTTGGTCGGGTGCGGCGGCAGAAGGGCCCTGGTCAAGTGATAAAGGTGGTTGCGGAAGGTAGCTGACTTCTTCTTGTGCTTCATCGGCCCAAAATCCGGAGATCCAGCGTTGGCCCTGGTCTTCGGTGTTCCAGTAGCCGGGAACCCACCGGCGATTCGGTGGCGCGTCACGCCAAAGTCCACTGATCCAGATATAGTCGCTTTGGGCGTCGTCCCATGCCCAGTAGCCTGGAATCCACTGAACGTTTCTGCCTTCGGGTTGGAACTCGGGTGCAAGTTCATCGATCCGCTGCGGCGGTGCTTTGGTGAGCCGTGGAGAGGCTTCGGGGTTGGCCTGGTGCGCGGTGGCGAAGGCTTCGTGGAGCGGCCCGCGTGTGAGAACGTCCAGGCTGTCGAAGTTTTCCGGGGCGGAGTCGGTGTCGGGGTCGAAGCCGGGAACGGGCGTGTCGATCAATTGGGCTTCGCCATCGAAGGCCTGTTCGAGCGATGGCAAGTTCAAAGTTTGACCGTCCGCGATGCCGCAGAAGATAGGCAAAACGAGGAAAAGCGCCGCGATAACGCGACACGGGGTCATCGAACTGATCATGGTAGATCTTTCTGGAAACCGCGTAAGTGCAGTAAAAGTCGGGGTTATGCCCAAGTGCGAAGATTCAGCCTCGGTACGGTTGTAACAAGTTGCAAGGGGTGTGCCAGAAAGTTGGCCAGGTTCGAGGGGATCGGGTTATTCGCCATCGAGACTCTGTGAAGTAACGCAGCGTTTGAGATGGCGTCGTGGGTCGTTGGCTGCGAGGCTCCCGAGGCCTTGGAGGCTTTGGGATTAGCGGCTCGCTTTTTCAATTTCAGACGCGTCGTTTTAGCCCGGATTATTCACGAGGCGTGGGCGTGGCTTTCAGTTCGTCCGATGAACGCGGTGCAGGTTAGAAAAAAGTCCTGTTTTGGAACTCATCAGCGAGGTGAATCGCATTTTCCGGAGGCGGTTCAGCTTTGGGTACGCCTGGTGTGACGTAAACGGCAATCAACGCCCGTCGTCGTGAATAATTCCGGGTTTCGGGAGCAGTCTCACGCGATGCCGCAGAGTGCGATCAGGGCGAACAGTCGGCAGGGGTTGGTGCCGCGAGGAGAGGCGAACCAGACTTTTTCGTTGGCCCCGCGGAAGCGACGCTTGTAGTCGGCGTGCCCCTGAAGATTGTAGAAGTGCCGGTTGATGAGTCGCGAGTCGTAGGTGCGTCCGAACAGCCAGCGCCGCAGTGAGCTTTCCCGGAAGGGACCGGCTTCGATTTCGGCCAGCGGTGAAAGGCCAAGGGTCAGTTTGGGGATGCCTTCGGATTTAAGTGTGTCGATGATGTGTTTCATGATGGCCTGTTCGGCGTACATTGACGAATTCGGATCACGTCGTTTGAAGGACGTGACGTAGCCACTGATCTGCCCGTCTTTGTAGAGCGGGTCAAGAAACACAAACGCCTGAAGTTTGTTTTCGGCGTCGTAGAGAAAGAATTTTCTCACGTCCGGTTCGTCGACAAGCACAATCGGCCGATTGAGAAAGCGGACTTCCTTGCGTTTGATGGTGCGTGTTTTCCGCCATGCTTCGGAAAGCTGCACGATTGCCTCGGGTGTGACCTGAGCCATGGATTGTTCGCGGACTTCGAAACCGCGTTTTCGAGTCCAGTTACTGGCGTAACGCAGCCATTCTTTTTCTTTGCCCGCGCAGGTGTAATCGTCCAGCATGAGCGTTGTGTCGATGCCCATCTGGTTGACAACGTAGTCAAGCCTGGAAAGGGCGTTGGCGGTTGAGTCCGAGATCTGGCAGAAAGAAATCCCGGGTCGGCGATCGATAATTTGTTTGAGATGATCGGTCAGGGAATCGCGGTGGCACAGTGGGTCTCCCAAAGCCACCGTCTGGCCCCATCGCTTTCGCCATGCGATGTAGCCACCGGCGTCACCGTCATGACTGAGCAGTGGCTGAACGACGGTGGACCAAGCAAGAGAGAAATCACCGAAGCGGTGAAAAGCCGCGATGCGATCTTTCTGGCTGACATCCGTTTCGGCGGGATCCTGTTCCTGAGCCCACTGTGTTTGGGTGAGCTCACGCCGCCGCTTTTTTCGCTGGGCGCGGGTGAGTTTCCGCTTGGGGTTGTTTGTTTCGGCAATCGACACGGGTTGCTCGCTTGGGCAGTAAGTGTCGAGAGAGTCTAGGAGATTTGAGCAAGCTTACCAATGTTGATCTTGTCCGGCTTTTGTCGGGAAAAAGATGTAGTGGGATTCTGGAGAATCCCACTACGCCTTGCTGGTCATCCATTGAATTCTGGGATGGACTCAGGTGGCAAACAGCGTGCTTTTCAGTGATCTTGGGTGAGCGATTTGCGAAAATACAAAACGTCATCGTGCGGATTTTCGTTGTAAGGCCGGGTCTGTTGAAAGCCCAGCGAACGATACAGTTGGCAGGCGGGTTCAAGCCGTGCCAGGGTATCGAGGACCATTGTCTGGTATCCCAAACCGATGGCTTTGTCGGTTGCGACCTGCGTGAGTTTCCGGCCAAGTCCCCTGCCCTGAAACTGTTCCCGGACAAACAGACGTTTGAGCTCGCAAACGTTGGCTTCCATTTCATAGATGGCGACACAGCCCGCAGCGATTTCGTTTTCATCGCTGGCCAGGAGCAGGTCGCCGCGTTTGTCAGGGGAGTACTTGCCCGGCAAGGATGCCAATTCGTCTTCGAAGGATTGAAAACAAAGTGAAACACCCAGAACGGATTCGTATTCCCGGAACAGCGTGCGTACCGATTCCAGTTTTTGGGCGTCGCCGGCGGTGACCGCTTCAACGCGCATGACGCCTATTCGCTGCCCAAACAGTAGAGGAACTCGCTGACGTTATTCTTGCCTTTGCGTTTGCCAACGCGTGTGTAGATCAGGTTGTCGACCAGGGCAAACGACGCGTAGGCGACGTTGCCAAGGTTATTGCGGGCGACTTCCTCGTACTTGTCGGTGCCGGCTTTGATGACCAGCGTTGCTCCGTTTTGGGCGGTGAAGTAGATGTTGCCCCCGGCGAGAACCGGCGAGGCGCTTTCGCCTTTTTGGAATCGCTGTTTGAAGTGCTCTGAACCGGTTTTCGCGTCCCAGCAAAAGACAACACCCGATTCGCTCAGACCGTACAGTCGACCGTCGTGAACCAGCATCGACTGCTCGTAGAACTTGACGCCGTTTTGCCAGACCAACTCGCCGCTGTCGGCGTTGATCGCGAGTGTTTGTTGAGCCGGGAAACCGCCACTGGCGTAGACCATGTTGTCTTCCCAGACCATCGTGCCGCAACTGACCTGCCATTTGGTGGGAACCTTCCACAGCTCCTTGCCGGACTCGGGGTCGTAGCTGGAAACTCTTGATCCACCGCTGATCAGAAGCTGGTCCTTGCCGGCGACGTTGGCGACTACCGGTGTTGAGTAACTGGAAAAGGCTCCACGTTCGATGCGTTTGACTTCTTCACCGTTTTCGGGATTCAGAACGATGATTGCGCACTCGCGGTTGGCTTCGTTTGGCACGTAAAGCAAGCCGTTGTGCAGGATCGGTGACGAGCCCGATCCGAACGGGTACTGCGTGACGTACTTGGCGACGTAAGTCTGCCAAAGAATATTGCCTTCAAGGTCCAGGGCTGTGACCTGATTCTGATTGTTGTTGTTGAACATGGCGTAAACCCGTTTGCCGTCACAGGCCATCGTCGGCGACGCGTGCGTGTTGGTCGGGTAGATCTTCGGATTGAAGTTGCCTTCGTTGACGACTTTCTGCCAGGCGATTTCGTGTTTGTCGCGGTCCACGCAAATGACCGATTGCGTTTGGGCTTTCACGTCCGAGGTGGTCAGGAAAATGAGGTTTTCGTGCACGATTGGCGATGAGTGTCCACGTCCGGGAATGGCAATTTTCCACAGGACATTCTCCGTCTCGCTCCATGTCGTGACCGGAGTCTGATTTTCGGCGATGCCCTTGCCGCTGGGACCACGCCATGATCGCCATACGTTTTCCTGGGCGAAACAGATGTTGGCACAAACAAAAAATGCCAGAACGGCGGTAGCTTGGATGGATCGATTTAACATGGGGCTCGCAAGTGTCAGATTTCCGGGAATCTTTACTGTAGCCGAAACAGCGGGCTCTGTCTTTGCCCGGGATTTGGGCATAATGTTCCTGTAATCTGGTTCACTTCGGGCGGCTGCCGGGCAGGTTGACCTTGATGGAAGTCCGCTGGTGACCAGAATTGGTGTTCTAACTAGATCCTTTTTCCTTGCAGTTTTGCCATGTCTGAAGCTTCTGTCCGCGAGCGCTATGCCGCCGGTGCCCAACAGCGTGAAACAGCTCTGTGCTGTCCCGTCCAATACGATGCCTCGTTTTTGAAAATTATTCCCGATGAGGTCATCGAGCGGGATTACGGCTGCGGTGATCCGTCGAAGCATGTTCGCGAAGGCGAAACGGTTCTGGATCTTGGATCGGGAACGGGAAAGATCTGCTTTATCGCATCGCAGGTCGTCGGTGCCAGCGGCAAAGTCATCGGTGTCGACATGACCGATGAGATGCTCGAAGTCGCCCGCCGCAACGCGCCGATCGTGGCCGAGCGAGCGGGTTTCGATAACGTCGAATTTCGCAAAGGTCGCATTCAGGATCTGGCTCTGGACCTGGAACAGCTCGAAAGCCAGTTGGCGGAAAATCCCGTCGAAGATGCCAACGGTTTTTTGGAGCTGGACGAAAAAGTCAAAACGCTTCGCGAAAGTGAATCGCTTATCAAGTCCGATTCGATTGACGTGGTTGTGTCCAACTGCGTGTTGAATCTGGTCGGCAACGAAGCCCGCACGCAACTGTTTTCTGAAATCTATCGCGTTCTCAGAAACGGCGGCCGGGCGGTGATCAGTGATATCGTCAGTGACGAAGATGTGCCCGACGACATGCAGAAGGACGACGATCTGTGGAGCGGTTGTATCTCCGGTGCGTTTCGTGAGGATGCGTTTTTGCAGGCCTTTGAGGATGCCGGCTTTCATGGTGTGGAGATCCTGAGCTTTGACAAGGAACCGTGGCAGACGGTCGACGGATTCGAGTTTCGATCGATGACCGTGTGTGCTTATAAAGGCAAAGAAGGTCCTTGCATTGAACGTAATCAGGCGGTGATCTACAAAGGCCCGTTCAAGAAGGTTCTTGATGATGATGGGCACCCGATGGAACGCGGCAAGCGATATGCGGTTTGCGAGAAAACCTTCGAGCTTTACAAGCGCGAGCCCTACGCATCGATGTTTGAGTTCGTCGAGCCACTGAAGGAGATTCCCTCCGAGTCGGCAAAGGAATTCGACTGCGGCGTGACGCGGCTACGGCATCCGAGAGAGACCAAGGGAGCCAGCTACAACGACACGATCGCGATTGGTGGTGCGTGCTGTTCGCCGTCAGACAACGGCGACGGTTGTTGCTAGGCCGTGTGAAAATGTCATCGCAAGCGTGAACCGGTCGCGACGTAGCGGAGTCGCAAGGCCGGATTCTGGCGAATCCGGCTACGTTGCGCGCAGAGAGGTTGTGATTTTATTCGCCGCAATGCCAATGCACTCCTTTGGCAACGCCAGTCGCGCGCAACCCTCCCCGGCGGTGAACCGCCGACCCTCCCAGATGGGAAGGTGATCGAAAAAAGCACAGCTTCAGAGTGATCCGAGTCGCCTAAGCGGCCGGGCTCTCACTGCCCGCACGTTCGGCGACCGGCCAACCCACGCGAGGCCCTACGGCGGCTTACGGCCAACGGCTCACTTTGTGCGCCGCCACGTCGCGCAAAATCCGGGACCAGCCTGTCGCAAGGAAGCTTCAGCCCGGACTATTCACGACGACGGGCGTCGATCGGGTTGAAGCACACAAAAGCTAACGTGACACCGGGTTCGCCTCGGAAATTGCGGTTCATCCCGCCGATGACGTGCAGGAAAGCGATTTTACCCGGACTGACGCGGCGTCCATTGGCTGAACTGAAAGTCACGCCCACGCCTCGTGAATAATCCGGGTTCAGACGCCGAGCGACCCGAAAAATCGGCTTTTTTCCGTTCGGAGCAGGCAAGTGCCAGCAAGATTTCGCTTGACGCTCTGTCGCTTGTCAACCTAGAGTTGATTGGAGCGGCTGTTTTTGGAGCGGACTTATGGGCCACGAACAGGAAAGTAACACGGCACTGCGCTACTTTTGCGGATTGGCAGAAAACACATTCCAGTCCGAGTTGGGTATCGTTGACCCGCCACTGATCGATTACCTCAGCGAACTCCTGATTCGCTTTGTTCGTAGCGACGTTGTACACCGAATCCGCGGTACATCGGGAAAGCCTCTGATGAGCGTCCCGGAAATGATCTCGGAAGCTTCTGTGCGGATGGGCGATGCCAGACGGGATCTGCATCAACACATCGGCGATTTCACTTTGTTCTGGGCCGGCGTCTATCCCGAAGCTCTGCGACACGGCGAACAAGCGGACTCGGCACAGTTCGAGAACTACCGTCGCTACGGAAAGCACTCGTATCACGTTGCCAGTTCAATCGACCCGTACAGCGACGACGCGCCACCGGCGGGATTGCTCCAGCGTTTGGGCGACCAGTTTGATCTGTGTTGTTATGGTTTGCGAGAGGTTCGTCGGCAGTGGGAGAGTGGCGACGGCGACGGACCGATCCTGTTGTTTTAACTTAACCCGGGCTTAAATGATTAGGCGCATTTCCGCCTGCCGTTGGCGTGTAATGCCAATGCCAATGTCGCGGTCGCGGCTGTCGATCGCTGCAAGCCACCGTCGCGATGATGTACGACGCACGGAGTTTGCCTGCTGCTTTGGCTTAGCTTACCAGTCCCTTGGTCACCAACATGAACACGTCTTCGAGATTCGGCTCTTTAACGCCAAAGTTCTGAACCTCAACTCCGGAATCCACCAAAGCCTTTAGCAGCTTGCCGGTGTCCGAAGTTTCGGCAGCGAACTCGATCGTGATCTTTGACCCATCCACCTGAACGTCCCGCACGTCGGGGTTGCTGCGGATGATCGACAGCCCGCGATCGACCTCTTCGCCAAACTGGGCCACGACCGTTGGGCAGCCCTGAATCTTGCGGTACACCTCGTCGATGGGTCCGTGCATCAACAGCTTGCCGCGTTCAATAATACCGATCGAAGTGCAGCAGTCCGCCAGTTCGGTCAGGATGTGGCTGGAGATGAGAATGGTTTTGCCCATCCGGCGAAGTTCTTTCAGCAAAGCCTTGACTTCGACGCGCGCTCGCGGGTCCAGACCACTGGCCGGTTCGTCCAGAATAAGCACCGGTGGGTCGTGAACCAGAGTCTTTGCCAGGCAAAGCCGCTGCTTCATTCCGCGTGACAGACCGTTGACGTAGTCATCGCGTTTGTAGGTCAGGTCCAGCAGTTCCAGCACGTCGCGGATGACCTGTTTTCGCTGCGTCCGACCGATCTTGTAGGCCACCGCGAAAAAATCCAGAAACTCCCAGACCTTCATCCCGTCGTAAACACCAAAGGCATCGGGCATGTATCCGACGCTGCGGCGGACGTTCATCGGATCCTGGGTGATACTGTGTCCGTTGACCGTGCCCTCACCGCGACTGGCCCGCAGCAGTGTCGCGAGAAAGCGAATGGTCGTGCTTTTGCCGGCACCGTTGGGACCGATAAAGCCAAACATTTCGCCTTCTTCGATCTTCAAGTCCAGCGACTCAACCGCCGTAAATTCTCCGTAGTCTTTTCCAAATCCCGTGATTTCGATCATGGTTTGCTGTCGTCCCCGTTTTCGCTTTCGCCTTGCTCTGATTGTTCCAGTCGCTCTTGTTGCCGGACTCTGAAATCGTCCAGCTTTTTGATGAACTCTTCGTACTCTTCCTGGTCGATATTTGATGGACCGGTGGTAAAGTCGCTGATCGCATTGACGTCGCGACGGCAGTGCGGAAGTCTACAGTGTTTCAAATGAGCCACCACCAGCAGGTTCTGCCGGATCTGTGTTGCCTCGGGAACGAATTTTGTTTGGTCCGGCTTTTGTTTTGTTTGTGCGATCAGGCGAACTTCGTCTTTGCCCAGTTGAAGGTTTCGCAGCAACGTCCCGAGAATCTCTGAAACGCCCAGTTCGTTTTCGGAAGAAAGTTCGAACAGGATCTCCGAGAGAAGTTCCCTGCTAACGGACATGGTTCCGGTGTCCTGCATCCGCTTTCGGAGCGGTCCTTCAATCCGTGACCAGCGGTCGGCCAGCAGTTCACTTTTGGCCAACGCATTGTCAGCGTCGGGAAGCACCGTTTCGTCAGGGTGTTTGCCGATTTCGTCCCAGACTCTGCTGGCCAGATCAAACGTACCCGACATCTGGCTGGACTTTTGCCATGTTTCAATCAGGCCTTCGCTGCCGTCTTTGACTCGGGCGAATCGCAGTTCGGGAGATTGTGTTCCCGCTTTGAATTCTCCAATCCACGCGACTTCGTAATCGTTTTTACCAATCCTGCGAATGATGCCGCAGTCTTCGAGGTTACAAAATGTTCCGTTGGCGACGACCCATTTTGATTCTTCATCGGTGCCCGTTTGAAGCGAAAACGTCCCGCCTACATCGAGCATCAATTCGGTGTGTAGCAGTCCGGTCGAGTTCGATCGAACGAGAAAGTTATCCAGCTCTGAAAACGCACTGCGGTTAAGGGTGACTTTTTGGAAGGATTCGCCGCGCGAGTACAAACCGGTGTCCCGATTGGCCAGCGGGATCGCCTGACCCGAGTTGTTGTCCAGTTCGATCCGGTAGCGTGTCGATAGCGACGTGTAGAGCGCCGAGTATTCCGTCAGGTGTCCACGTGGGTAGTCGCCATGAAGCTCTAGGACGCCAACGTGCGTCACGCTGCGGACGAACCCGATGTCCAGCGAAGCGTAGCGAACCACGGCCACCGCGCCGACGATCGAGATGATCGGTGCGGCGATCCAGGCCCATTCGACTTTGCCGATGACGCGAAAGATTATCCAGTTAATCGGCACCAGGATCAGCAGATACAGCCCCAGCATACGAAGCACAAAATCGGAATCTGGCGGGGTGATGCGGGCGGCCCGTTTGAGCGTTTTCCGAGCCGCTCTGGCGATGCCGCTTTGATCGTTCCAGCCCGCTACTCCGGATTGTTCGGTCGAGTCAAAGCCACCGTAATGAAAGTGATCGTCCTTGTTGCGGCTTGTTTCCGAAGACGGAAGCAAAAAAGCATCCACGGTTTGTGAATCGTCATAGTTGCCAGACCTGAGGGACCGCGACTGGATGATCTGTGCGTCTTCGGATCTCTTTTTGCGGACCCTTGGAGATTCAGTTGCTGTCGCTTCGGAACTGCCCAGATCGCGCGAGATGTATCGCAGGGTCGAGTTGGTGAGCGGGTCAAAAACGGTCGCACCGTCATTGTCATAGCGAAAGGAAACGTCACCATAGGACGTTTCGCTGAATTCACGGTACGGCTTTCGCATCAACGCGTTGTGAAAGAAGCTTGCAAAACTCCGCCAAGAAGTGATCTGCCGGTTAACCAGTGAAAACGCCGTCGCCACCACCCGGCCGCGACCGATCCGCCTTTCGACGGCTACTTCGCTGGCGTTTTCGATGAACTGGGCGTCAACATGGGGACGAAAACGGATCACCGAAAGCGGTTGTCCTGCGGGCAGTTGCAGGGTTCGAGCACCGCCGGTCTTTTTTTCGGGCACTGCCCAGTGCGTGTTTAGTTCTTTGATGTCGTCGCTGGCAAGGGCCGCAGTCTGCTCGAATTTGGCCGGCAACCAGTCTGCCAGAAAGCTCGACTGCATCATGTCCAAGCAATCGGGCCCGCTAAAAATGATCTGCCCGCCAAAGTGCAGCCAGTCCAGCATGGCGTTCTGCTGTTCGATGGAAAGTTCATTTGGATCAAGATCGTCCCAGATGATATAGGCGATCGTTGTCCAGTTCATTGAGTTCGATGGCAGCGGGACGGGGTCGCCTTTGAGTTTGGGGATGATCGAATAGAACTGCGGAGCTTCATTGCTGGTCACCGATCCGCCAGGAAGTTTGATGCAGTCAAGGAACTTGAGATAGCCATAGCGATCAAAGCGATTTGAAAGCACGACCACGTGATGCTGGTAGGCATCCATCACGTTGATGGGTTCGGCGCGTTCGATCATCGACAGGGAGCCACCGTTACCCAGACGGTAGCGGATGGAGGTGGTGTTGGATTCCCGCTCAGCTCGCGGGACAAAGACGCTTGTTTCGAGTTTCTTCCATTCGCCCTTGGTGAGCGTAAAGGGACGTTTAGTGGCGACGAAGTAGTCAGCGCCTTCGACAAGCTGTGGCTTGCTCGCGCGAAAGGCGAACGTCTCGAAGCTTCCATCGGCATCAAAGTTGTTGGCGATTGCCAGAAAGTCCACGCTCGCCCAGTGGCCCCGCTTGATGCGGTTGTTGCGAAACGCGGGGTCCATGTTGTTCAGCTGTTTGCGTTTCTGTTCGTCCTCTTTGGCTTCCTTTTCGAGCTTTTCCCGTTCTTCGGGATCCATCGGGTAGTAGCCCGGAAGGATCACGGGCGTTTGAGCCTCGAAGTTGTCCTTGGGTTTTTTGTTTTTTGCCTTGTCGTCTTTTTCGGCGGACCTGAAGCAACCGCCGCACCCGGCAGTCATCAGGAAACTAATCGCCAGACAAGCAACGAGGAGTCTTTTGCAGACAACGTGAAACAGTGACATGGAGCAGTGCGTACCGAAAAAGGCCTGAAGAACCTGACTCAATCGAAGCCGCCATTCTAACGATGATTGCCAGCGAAAAGTTGCCCGAAAGCTGCCCAAGCCCGGATTCGTTGCAAACGTCACATTGAGGTCGTCCCTGGCGAACTTTTGTGGGCAGCTGAGAAATTTAACGCCTGAAGTGGTAACCCGACGCGTGAGCAAGATCGACGCCAAGCCCGTCCTCGTTTACGCATTCGAGTCGTACACATTTAACCGCGAAGCGGTGGCAGGTTGTAGCGGTGGGTGCAAGCGTGCAAGCCGGCGGAAAATGAGCTGTCGCCTCGTCGAGGCTGTGACTTTTTCGATCACCCTCCCATCTGGCCCAGCTGGGAGGGCCGGCGGTTCACCGCCAAGGCCGCCGAGGAGGGTTCCGCGCGTCCGACAGTGTCAAAATTCGCGAATTCATAAAACTCAGATCATGTATTCCATGTCGACATCTTTGAGTGTCGAACGATGCTTTGTGTTCAGTGCCAGCCCACCAGCGATGTTGTGAGCATGTTGCACGCCCATCCGCCTGGCAACCTCAGCAGCCACCAAGCTTCGCTTGCCACTACGGCAGAGAAAAACGACCATCTGCTCAGAGCCCGAACACTGCCGCAGCAGCTCGGGAAGAAAGTTGCTCAGCCTTGTCAGCGGCACGTTCTGCGGAGGCCGGTCAAAACCTAGCTCATCCCAGCCCTGCTCAAATGCAAATTCGTGCGGCTCCCGAACGTCGATGATCAACGCCGACGGATTCTCCGAGAGCAACGTCTTCAAGCCGTCCTTTTCCAGCCTCAAACAGCCCTGTGTTTCGGTCGTGCGGATCAATCCGCAAACCAGCTCCGAGTTACTCGCGTCATCGATTCCCGCATCAATGCCGGGTTTGGTCGAGACGAAATCTGCCAAGGTCATCGCGGCGACCGGGTCGGTGATGGAGCGCAGATATTCGTTGTCAGCGATTTCGGCAGCGAGTGTGGTGGCAAAATCGTTGTTGTAGTCGTGTGTTGGACAGATGACAGATTGCTGACCAATGATCTTGGGGAGTCGCTGTAACGAGCTGTGCATCGCCTCAACCGAACTGCAGGGAAAGTCCGTTCTTCCGATGCCGCCAGTCAAAATCATGTCACCGCTAAAAGCAAACAACACGTTGTCGCTGTAGAGCGAATCGCCATCGAGTGAACCGACGAGGTAGGCTACACCGATTTGCGTGTGGCCCGGCAGATCCGTTTTCGCAATCACCAGCTGTTCAGAAAGCCGCAGCCATGGTGCCTCGCTGCCATCATCGAGCCGGCAAACGCCATCGGCTTCCGCTGGCCAGCCCAACAGGTCTGCGCTGCGGGCCGAATCCGTCACGAACTCGCTGAGCGCTCCCAGCAGGGCGACGCGGCAGGAGTCGTGATCCACGTGAGCATGCGTGTCGAGCACGGCCAGGACGTTGCTTTTCTGGCACCGCACCAACGTCTCCACTCGCTCGGCCAGTTCCTCAAAGGGATCGATCACGATACAGCGCCGCGAGCTGGAATCCATCAACAGCCACGTGCAGTTGGAGCCGCTTTTGAGTTGAATCAGGCCGTCAAGATCCTGTCCGCCCAGGCTCTTTGCGTCATCCGCCACCACCAGGCAGGAATCGCACAGCGCAACGCCGACCTCTGCGATCCGCTGACACGCCTGATCAATTTCGTGTTTGCCTACCATCGCTCCAAACGACATCCGGATCGCGCCGTAGGACTGCCAGGGCTCGACTCCCATCGCATCGAGCACGTAGGACTTTTTGGCTCCCGAGCCGCAGGCTGAACCGGAACTGACGCGAATTCCTGCTGCATCGAACAAGTCCATCAGCTCTTTGCTGGGAAAGCTTCTCACGGAAAAGTTGATCGTCGATGCGACCGAATTTTCAAACGGTGCGTTAAAGACAATCGTTGGAAAAGCTGTCCGAAGTGCATCGACAAGTTTTTGCCGGTAGCCGTCAAGAACATCTTCATCGGCAAAGGTCCGTGTTGGCGAATTGGCAAGCAACTCCAGCACCGCGCCGATCGCCGCCACGCCGGGAAGATTCTCGGTACCGCCGCGAGCACCCTGCTCCTGACCACCACCGGCCATCATCGGAACCAGTGGTACCGATTCACGCACGTACAGAATCCCGATGCCTTTGGGGGCAAAAATCTTGTGTCCGCTGATCGCCGCAAAGTCGATCGTTGTCTCGGACAGATCCAGTTTGGTTTTGCCGATTGCCTGGACGCAATCGACCAGCCAGATGGCTTGTGATTCTTCCGAGCCGGAGCGGATCGCCGATTCGATTTTTTTCAAATTGGAGATGACGCCCGTTTCGTTGTTGACCGCCATGGTGCAAACCAGATCCGCGCGGTCGGCATGCTGACGAATGAATTCCAGATCCAGCATCCCGTGAGAGTCGACCGGAATCGCGATGACTTCTGCGTTGATCCCCAGCAGTTTGTTCCAGTGCGCGATCGCCTGGGGGACGGCTTTGTGTTCGGTAGCGCCGTAAAGCAAAACCCGATCACTGTTTTGCTGGCCGACCATTCGTTCGCGGGCATGGCACAGCGCGGAAAAGACTCCCATCTGGATGGCTTCGGTTGCACCGCTGGTGAAAACAATCGATCCGTCGGATGCCCCCAGAACTTTGCGGGCGAGGTCGCGGGTTGATTCCAGAATGTTGCGTGCTCGCAGGCCGGCAATGTGCGAACTGCTGGGGTTCCCGTAAAGGTCTCCCATAACATCCTGGGCAGCTTTGGCAGCTTGCGGCAAGACCTGCGTGGTCGCGTTGGAATCAAGGTAAACTTCGGATTGGGTTCGGACGATCATGGGGTTGCCAATTCAGACACGTGAATTCTACAGACTAAGGATACATGCGCTTTCTCCGATCCAAAACCATCATTTAACGAGACGGCCAGTACAACGCGAAAATCACACTCGGGTTTTAATCAGATTGGCCATTTTGGCGCTAATGCTAATGCACCATGACAGCTATCAATCAGAGTTGCCAGTTAAGTAACTCGCCTCTCCGGAGGCGATTTTTCGATCACCCTCCCTTTTGGGAGGGTCGGCGGTTCACCGCCGGGGAGGGCTGCGCAACTGACATTGCCAAAGGGAGAGCATT
>CALFWR010000110.1 GCA_937928555.1 uncultured Pirellulaceae bacterium | reverse complement strand
GATTATTCACGAGGCGTGGGCGTTAGAATCAGTTGAGACAGTGATCCGCGACTCTGATGCGATGAAACGATCGCTGTGGTTTTCATCTACCGGATGATTCACATTTCTTGTTGAAATTCAGCTTTCCCCTTGCTCCTGTTCGCCAGACGTAGAATCAACGCCCGTCGTCGTGAATAATCCGGGTTCATTGGCTAAACTGAACGTTACGCCCACGCCTCGTGAATAATCCGGGCTAATTTTTGCTATCGGTTGTAGGAACCGGCGGAAAGGCCCGTTCTCTGGCCAAATGTCCTGTGATTGGCCACACAAAACACCGTTTGACATTGACGTTGATCCCCTCATTTGGCTACCTCTGGATTCTGCGCGAATACTCTGCGCAGGAATTAGCACCTGCTCCAGAACCGGTTCGATGGAACCCTCCCGCCCAATCTGCTGTCTTGTTTGCCTGGCCGCCGTTTTGTTTTCAGGTTGCGCCGTCAATCAGGAAAGATTCATTCGCCGTGCCGCAGCCATTTCCAGGATTGGCAGCAGCAACATCGTCGAAGTCGAACCCGTTCGTCGCGGCAACCTGTTGACTCCGATCACATCCTGGTTGGGGGGCCCGGACAAGCCCACCGATCGGACGGTTCGCCTGCTTCGAACATGGGACCTTGAGCAAAGGCTGGCTACCGCGCCGGATGTCGTCATCGACTTTCTTCAACAACTGGTGCTGTCGAATCCGGACCTGGATTCCGTTCACGCACTTGCAGAAATCTGCAAGCTACAAGCCGACTGGGAACTGGCACGCGGCAATACGGAATTGGCGGCGGGCCTGTATGGAACGGCGATCATCAATGCCCACCAGTTTCTGTTTGATCCCGACTTGAACCTGAAACTAAACGCCTACGATCCACAATTCCGCAGCATTTGCGATGTCTACAACCGGTCGCTTGAAGGCATCATCCGCCAACTGAACAAGGACCAAAGCGTAAACGGAAACAATCTGATCGCCGTGGGATCGGGCGAATTCGGTTTCGACCTGAGCTTTGAGATCGTTGGCAGTTGGAGCCAGCAAGCGTTCGAAAGGTTTGAGCTTGTCGATGACTACGTGGCGAAAGGAATCGAAAACCGATATCGAACCTACGGCTTGGGCGTCCCTTTGATTGCCGTTTGCAGCCCCGACAGAAGCAACACCGCCGAAGGCAACTACTATCCACCCTCGCTCACGATCCCCCTTACCGCGTTCTGTGAAGTCGAAGACCAACAACCCGGATCGACCGAACGAAGACGGGCAGTCATCCGCCTGATCGACCCGCTGGAACGAACTGTCGTGCAGCACCATGGCGTGACGGTTCCACTCGAAAGCGACCTGACCACTCCGTTGGCTTACAATCTGAACGACCCGTTACTCAACTCGGGACTGCTGGCGACGGCAACGTTGCTTGACGGAGAGCTTGCCGATGGGATTCACGGCATGTACATGCTTTCGCCTTTCGACCCCGAAAAAATCCCCGTGATCATGGTGCACGGTATCTGGTCCAGCCCTGTAACGTGGGCTCACATGTACAACGATTTGCGGGCAATTCCGGAGATCCACGAAAATTACCAATTCTGGTTCTACGCCTATCCGACCGGGCAGCCATTCTGGATTTCGGCGCGGCAAATGCGCGAAGACCTTGCCAAAATTCGCCGCGACCTTGACCCCGGGCTCGACTCACCGTCGCTCGACGAAACGGTATTGATCGGCCACAGCATGGGTGGACTTGTCTCCCAATTGCAAGTTATCGACAGCGGTGAGCTGTTTTGGAAAAACCTCGTTTCCGAGCAGCCATTTTCTGTACTCAAGGGTGAACCCGAAAACCTTGCCCTGCTGAGAGATACTTTCTTCTTCAAAGCCAACGATTCCATCGATCAGGTCATCACGATTGGCACGCCCAATCGCGGCAGCCCGGTCGCCAATGCAACGACAAAATGGATCGGCAAAACACTGTTCACATTGCCGTCGACGCTAACGAACGACTTTGCCAGCCTTGCCAGAAAAAACGCCCAGGTGCTCGGAGACGGAATGATTCTGACAACGACAACCAGCGTCGATTCGCTCGACGAAGCTTCTCCAATCTTTGAGGTTATGGATCAGGCACAGCGATCCCGCAGCGTGTCCTTTCACAACATCATTGGGCAAACCGTTTCTCGCAGCTTGCTGGGTTCAACTCCCAAACCCAGCCTTGGAGACGGCGTCGTTTCGATCGAAAGCGCCAGAAACCGCTTTGCCTCCACCGAAGTCATCGTCCCGGCAGCACACAAAACGATTCATCAAAACCCGCAGTGCGTTCTCGAGGTACGAAAGATCCTGACGAAAAATCTTGTCGACAAGGACCGTATTCGTCAAAGAGAGTTTCCGGTCATCCCGGCCGCTATTGAAACCGCGAGACAAAGATCCGCCACAAGCGGACCGGTGGCTAAATAGCCAACGCAAATCTGGAGGGAACGATCTGGAACCTTTTCGTTTTGTTCGATTCAACTGCGCCGCTGCCGACCTGCTCGCGCCAAATCAAGGAGCCGCGTTTTAGGTGCCGGAGGAAGTTGGCTACGGAACTCGATCGCGGTAGGCGACGGCGGGCTCTCCTCTTCAATTTCAATTGAAAACTCGATCTCACGACGCGGCAGTTCGCCTCGCATGATAGAAACGTCCTCAGGGGCGGAGATTCCGATTCGAACCGTGTTTCCCTTGATTTTGACGACGCGAACCACAACATTCTCATCGATCAAAATTTCGTCATTCAGTTTTCGGGAAAGTACTAACATGGGGTCATCCTTGATGGGGGCAATCTTCGGTGAAACCGATTGGACTCACGCTGCGTTAACACGCTGCAAGCCCCATGCCACAAGCCTCCTATGGTTTCGACAATCACGAAACTTCTGAATTCGGGCTGATTCCCCGGGCCTCATCACGCAAGCACCTTCTTTGCTATCAGTCACATCGTGAAGAAAAGAGTGTTCGACCGTGTACTTTTTCCACATTTGGGACATTTCAACTCAGCATTTCGCCAAGGTGTCATTGGGCCAAGGTGTCATTGGGCCAAGCGGGCTCACGGAAGCATATCGACGGGGTTATTGACTGGTAGACAGATGCTTTGCATGAACCCGGATTATTCACGACGACGGGCGTTGATTCTGCGTCTGGCGAACAGGAGCAAGGGGAAAGCTGAATTTCAACAAGAAATTTGAATCATCTGGTAGACGAAAACCGCAGCGATCATTTCATCGCATCTGAGTCGCGGATCACTGTCGGAACTGATTCTGACGCCCACGCCTCGTGAATAATCCGGGATGAAAGAAGGTGCTTCGGCGATGAAGGGCGCTTGCGTCCGCAATATTTCCACCGCTTTCGCTGAATCACAGTTCCAGTCGCAATCGTCGAAGCTCGCTGTTGCTACTGGTATTCGATACCTTTTTCATTCATCTCGTCGCGCAACGCAGCAGCGGCTTCGTAGTCTTCGTTGCTGATCGCTTCGGCGAGGCGTTCTTTGAGGGTCAATCCAATCTCAAACCGATCCCGAACACCCTCGCGAAACTCAACCAGTCGCACAACCAGTTCGTCCTCTTCGTACTGCTCTTCGGCGTCGTATTCGGCAAAGATTCGCCGCAGCGTCTCCAGCCCTTTGTTCACTTCTTCGATCGCATTTTCAGTGTCAACCTCAACGTCGCCTTCGATCCACGACAACGCGGCAGCCTGTGTGCGGTGGTAAATCACAAACGGACGATACTGCTCGTGATTGTGTGTCCATTCGTCGTCTCTGGAGAACTCTTTGCAAAAGTCCATCAATCGCAGCGTATGATCAGCGTCGGCGACTGCCTTGCGGAACTCCTTGAGCTGCAACCAGCAAACACGGCGATGGTAAAATTGAACGAACTCACGATCAATTTCCAGACAGCTTTGCTCATCTAGCTCGAAAGATTCGGCTTCCAGCGACTGCATATGAATGTAATCGAAGTACGTCCTTGCGCCGTGCGGAGTCAGACCATCGGGACGGCCCTCGGTCTCCATCTGAAGAATCCCCATATCGACGCGCATTTGAAGAATCTGACGCTGGCGGGATTCCAGCAAACGGACGTTGATCGCAAACGGATCAAAAGGCCACTGGTTGAGAAGTTCGTCAATATCCTGCTTTGATTTCATGTCATTTCCCCGTTGGACCAGAAGTTTCTACGCTGGTTCTCAACTATGGGTCGGTGTTAAGCATCTGAAGGTCGTGCCGCAGCCTTAATCCCTGACCGATTCAATTTGTCGTCATAATCGGCTTCCGATTTTAGCGAATCGTTGGATTTTCATACTCGGCAAAATGGACTCTCTGGCAAACCGGCTTCAATCGTCGGAGCGAATTGACCGTCGATTCTTCTTCGTCGCCGATTTGCGTTTCTTGCCATCGAGGCGCCGCTGTTTGGAAGCCTTGCTGGGTTTTGTCTTTTTTCGCACTCTGGGAGCCACTCGCACCGATTCGATCATCTCGCGCAGTCGCGACAGGCAGTCGGCGACGTTGCGGCCCTGATCGCGATAACGGTGGCTGGAAATCACCAGCTCGCCACTTTTTGCGATGCGGCGCTTGTATTTTTCAAGGAATCTCCGCTTCACTCCCTCCGGAAGGTGTTTGCTTTGCGATACTTTCCACTTGAGAATCGCTTTTGAATTGACCTTGTTGACGTTCTGACCACCAGGACCGGGGGATCGCGCGAAACTGAAATCGAATTCCTTGAGAGGGATTTGAATGTTTGCCGTTACCTTCAACATAATAGAACTCTTCTCTTCGATTCCTGCGATTCGCGATCGACCACCTGAAATCAAGGTACGCCATGTTTACCGATTCCAAAACTCTGATTACGCCACTGACGACTTTGCTGGTCGCTTCTTGGTGTTCCGTTTTAAACGGACAGTCTTCCGAAGACTGGCCAACGTTTCTTGGTCCTCGCCAAGACGGGACGTCCATTCAAAAAGACATCCTCACCGACTGGTCGGAGAACCAACTTGCTAACTTGTGGACACTCGACGTCCAGGAAGGTTACGCCATCGGGTCGGTATCGGATGGAAGTTATTTTCATTTCGACGTCGAAACAGATCAGGACTCCCGGCAGTTCGCTCGCGTCCGTCGAATTGACCTGAAAACAGGCCAGCAGCAATGGCAGTACCGTGTCCCCTCGTCCTACAAGGACATTTACGAATACGATTCCGGGCCGCGGTCAAGTCCACTCATTCACGACAGCAAAGTTTACATCTTTGGTGTCGATGGCTGGCTTCGCTGTCTGGACCAGGAAAATGGAACTCTCATCTGGGAACAGAACACAAGCGAAAGGTTCGCAGTTGTGCAGAACTTTTTCGGAGTTTCCAGTTGTCCGGTGATTGCCGGCGACAAGCTCCTTGTGATGGTCGGCGGTAGTCCCAAAGACGCCGCCGAAGTTCCACGGGGCAAGTTGGACCTGGTCAAGCCAGACGGTTCTGCGATCGTCGCATTTGACCGCAACACCGGCGATGTCCTGTACCGAACAGGCAATGACCTGGCCAGCTATTCGTCGCTGAGACTGGTGGAGCTTCATGGCAAACAGGTTGCTTTAGCGTGGCTGCGTGAGCATTTAATTGCTTTTGATCCCGGCGACGGAAAGATCCTGTTCCGTTTTCGATGGCGCGCGAAAATATTTGAAAGCGTTAACGCCAGCACACCGGTGACGCATGGCAACCAGATTTTTCTCGGTGAATGCTACGGTCCCGGCGGCGTTCTGATCGACGTCGAAACCAATCCCGATGAAAATGAATCGACTCCATGGAGCTGCCAGGTCGTCTGGTCGGACAAAGGAAAAAGGGATCGCTCGCTGGCCCCGCATTGGAACACACCGGTACTTAAAGACGGACTTCTCTATGGATGCACCGGAAGGCATGAAGGCAACGCCGAGTTTCGTTGCGTCCAAATGAAGGACGGTAAAGTCATGTGGTCAAAGCGAGGCCTTGGAAGAACTTCGGCAACGCTATGCGACGGGCATCTGGTCATTCATTCCGAAAAAGGACCTCTGTCGCTCGTTGAGGCAACACCGGAGTCTTACAAGCTGGTCACTGAGTACCGCGGCGATGTCAAGTTTCGCAAACCGTGCTGGGCCGCACCCGTTGTTGCTCAAGGCAAGTTAATCGTTCGCGGAAAAAACAAAGTCGCCTGCTTTGCCCTAGCAGAAGATCCTGACAAAGACTGACGCCGCCGAAAACTGACCCCTACCAGCGTGACTTGGAGAGAAACATCTTCTGCTTTTGCTGCCTTCGATGCTTCCGCTGTAGCTCCTCAGATGAGCTAAGCTTGCGATTTTCGTTAAACGAACGTCGCGGTGACCCGAGGTACAGAAGAGACTCTTCGATCGTCGATTCGTAATTGGACTGGCTGAAACCGGTACCATGAACTTCCAGCTCAAAGGCCCCGCGATAGCCGTGCCGATTCAGTTTTTCGATCCATCGGTCAATCTGAACATTGCCTTTGCCGGGAATCAGGCGATTTTCAGTTTGACGTCCATTGGAAACGGTTAACGGTGGCCGTTTCACGTCGCGATCGGCAATCTGAACCAACGCAACACGATCAATGTATTCCGGAATTCGGTCGTAGGCTTCGGCCAGATGCCCTACGTGGAACAGGTCGATCGCCAACCCGACATATTTGGAATCGAATTCAGAAACGACATCCAATGTTTCTTTGAAGCGTTTCAAAAACGTCCACGGACTGTTTCCCTGATGCGGGATTGGTTCGATCGCAATTCGCGTCCCAAAGTCACTGGCCGCCTGAGCGAGGTTATCGATCGCGGACAGGAAGATTCGCTTGGCATGACGATCGGTGTGGCCGTTTTTACCACCGGGGTGAACGATCAGGCAATCCGCCCCCACTTGCGCGGCAAGTTGAACCGCTCCGATACCATCGTCAACGGCATCAACGAACTTGCGTCCGTCAGCACCGGTAAATCCTCCGGCCCAACTGATGCTCGAGACAGACATCTTCATGTCGTAGATCAAATCAACCGCTTCTTCACGGTCGAAATCATCCATCTTTGTACGCCAAATCCCTATTCCGTTGATGTCATGTGCGGCGAAACAAAGAAAGTCCTGATAAAAGTTCCAGCGATATGTAGAGAACTCGCTTATCGACAGACGTTCCAGCATCGCATGACCTCACACATATCGTTTTGGGACCGCCGAAAGTATCTTCGCAATTGCATCCGTTGTAAACAACACACTCTCAAAAAAAATCCATTGAGTGTGTTTCATAAACAACTTTGATAGTGAATTTTATTTTTGCTATCAAAACCTTGCTGGATGCTTGCAAGTGGATTTGTCAGTTTGGTCAAGACGTAACATCGGTTACACTTCTCCTAGGCCATTATCACCAACCTTGCCCCCTTCTACCTTTGCCGGCCACCTTTTCAAAACGGATCTTGACGATCTGTCAGCGTGGATTTTTCGGATCGACCGATGGGCAAAGGGATTGAAATTGGACTGGTTTGCCATGACGAAAACATCGTCCGAATGGCATCTGATGCACTTGCCCACGCGCACATCGCCGCGTTGGCACTTCTCCAGTTCGAATCTCGCAGCGGCGAATTGACAATCACCGGCGCTGTGGAGTCATGGTACGAAAAACAACTCGCACTTAGCCATTGTCGAAACGTGCCAGGTGTCGGATCGGTCATCGACCAGATCGAAGTCTACAGCCCCTCTCGCGGCGGCTGACTACTTCAGGTTTCTTCGAATCGACAACGGGTCTCTGGCGACACGCAGACGATTGTCGATTCCCTCCAACTTCTCGGTCAGTTGATCTTTCTGCTTTATCAGTTCACGAATTTTGGCAACAAGGTCATTGGAAAGACGATTCGCTTCGGTTTCCACCTGCTTTCGAAAGACGTTTTCCTGTTTACGGGCCGCCAACTGGATCGCTTCGACGAAAACCTCTTCCATGGCACCGGCCGTTCTCGGCCCAAGGCTACTTACAAAACTGCTTTCGGGCGTTTCCATTGTGCCGCCAAGTGATGACGAAATGGTGAACGTCCTGATCGAACTGAGGCTTTCGTTGACCCGTGCGGCGACTTCGCGTCCACCGGCAGCAGGAGTCACCTCGTCGACGTGTAACGTAACATTGTCAAACGTGAACTTGAGATCACCGGAAATATTTCCTCCGGCATTCTGGATCTTTGCATCAACATGCAACGAGCTTCCCGCCGCCATGCTAACGAGCAAACTTCGCTGACCACCAAGCAACGCCGACGGTTGCTCCATCCCGCTTCCAACCAACTCAATCCTGTCGACCGGATCACCACTGGATTCCCGGCGATCAAGCGAACCGCGAATTCGCAATTGCGACCGACCGCTGGCAAACAGGTCAAACGTGACTGGCTCGGGACTGCTTTTGGGCCGGGAAGAAATATTGTTGATCGTCCCGGCAAATCGAAATCGGTGGTGTCCGAAAAGTCCTTCGCCGTCAATTTCGCATTGATTGACCACAAGCCCCGAACGACGCTCGCTTCCAAAGAAGAAGTCCTTTCCCCGCTTGACTTCTGCAAAGTCCTTTTCAGGATCAGGAATGGCATCGTGAAAATCACTGAACCAGCGAAGGCTTTCATCGACCAGACGCCGCTCAAGTTCACCAACCAACAGTTGACTAAGAAGCTGACCGTCAAACTCCTGCACCTCTTCGACTGCAATCACTCGCTGTCGGTCGCGAGTTTGAGTCGAAGACAGCAACTCACGGTCCCGTTGCGCCGAGCTTGCCAGTTCGCTGATTTTCTCTGCAACGGATTTGAGCTTTCCGCGGCAACCGTCCAGCAGTCTGGCGGCGTCGAGTGTTCGGTCGTAAGCCCGGAGCGGATTTTTTACGTTCTCATGCTCACTCAAAAGTTTGTTCGCAGACTCCAGTTCACCGGCGATCCGGGCGAGAAAATCGCTTTGGGTTTGAAAACCCAGATTCCATTTGGGAGCCAATGATTCGATCAGAGAGTTGACTTCAAAGCCCGGGCTTTTCTGCTTTTGCATCAGGTCCACGGTGAGAGAATCCCTGAACTTTTGCGAAAGCTCCGCCATGTCGCGCGAACCACCGCGGCCGGCTCGTTCCTGTTCCTGTTCCTGTTCCTGCCGAAGCTGACTTGACAGTGATGCGACCCTGGGCTGAACAGGATCCAGTGAACCGCTGGACGCTCGTGGAGCACCAAACTTGACCTGACCAAGGCGAGCCCTCGGGATAACGAGTCGACGCCATGCCAGTTCTTCCTTTGCGACCTCAAGCCTGACCGCTTCGGCTTGCACGAGATTTCGATCTGGCAACTTTGGATCCGCGATCTCAAGTTCATTCAGAAAAACCGTCTCTTCGCCTGAATTCAATTGAAGGTTCTTCAGCTCAACAACCGCGCCCACAAATTGGGTTCCTTCGTAAACAAGAAACTTTTTCGCGATCGGCTCCCTCGCAATCCAGATCGCAAGCAGCACTAGGCCCACGATCACCAAGCGAGTCAAAAAATGTTTAAGTCCAGCCATCGGAAGCCTCCCCGCTACGACAAAACGGTTTCGGGATCGGCACTTGACGACTCATGCAGCGGCGCGTTTCCAATAAAAGTTCGAATAACCGGAAGTGCCAAAAAAGCGTCGATGATGGCCAAACCCCAAACTCGAAAAAAGAATCGGCTAATCAGATACAGCGGAACCGCCAGACCTGCGCCAAGGGTGACTGTGCCCATGACCACCGAGTTGTTGAATCGTGTCCAAGCGAGCCATGGGACTTCCATACAGCTTGCCCAAAACTCAGTAAGCGAAGAAAGCGAAAGAATTTGCGATCCGACATGATCAAACCAGCCATCAAAGCCTGGGCTCACGTAAGAGAACGCGACCGCGCTCAAAATACCGCAAAGAAGGTTTCCACGACTTAGCACCAGAATCAACACAGCGATCCAGGCAAAGGCAGAATCCTTTGGAATTAAACCAATAATCGCACCCAGCGAAATGCCAAGCGCCAACTGGTGCGCAGAATTCACCCCATCCACGATTCGACGATCAGGATTCGACATCCTTTTTTTCCAGTCTCCTGGAGCCTCCTGCTCCGGTTAATTAAATCACTCCGGCGATAGTTAACAAATTCAATTTGCGGTGTCGATACGATTTTGTGCCCTAGTCCAATAGCACTTGGACATTAGCACCTGGACATTTGGCAGCATTTTGTGAGTGCCAGGACTAATTGTCCATTGTTTCGAACGCCGGCATAAGCGTTCTTGACAGCTAACAGACAATCGCGAATAAACGACAAAACTTTTCTTGTACAGGAATAAATAGATGGCTGAACTTCAAGAATTTTTCGCGGACGGCATTGGCGAAATCACACTTTCCGGCGGGATGGTGCGACTGGACCTTGTTTCTCTGGTTGGTTCGCAAAACGATGAAAATGACAAACCACGACTGACTGCGAAACGTCGAATCATCATGCCGCCAGATGGCTTTCTTCGCAGCTTCACCGCGATGGAAAATCTTGTGAAACAGCTTGTCGAAGCAGGTGTCGTGAAGCAACGTGAGCAAGGTGGGAATCCCGACGGTGGGCAAGCCAGCACACAAAGTGCGGCGTCGGAACCATCAAAATCGCCAAATTTCTAGCCAATTTGGTGACGAAAGAACCTTCTCAAATATAATGAGGGCCGATCGATTTGCGCATTGCGGTCGGTTAGAGCCCTCTCCGCTACCGCGGGAAGTGGTCCCAGTAACAAAAATAATCGGAACGTTTTCAGATGTTTATTCCTCCAAGCATTTCTGCTCTGCCATCGGTTGTTCCCACCGGAGGCACAATTCCTTTCCTTGAAATGGTTCGTTTCGAGCTTACCGAAGGCGATCCAATTATCGACTTTCGCGTCCGCGACAATGGAGCGGGTGGTGGCTTCTTTCAGTTCTTTGGCCAGCGACTGGCCGCGAATGAATTTCACATCATTCCTGCCGATCAAATTCAGCAACTGCAGTACCGTGGAGGCAACCAGGGTGATCGAGAGACTTTTAGTGTCGCGGCCAACGACGGGAACCTGAGTCCTGTCTCGGCTAACTCGATTACCTCCGGCAATTCGTCTCCGGTCGTTAATCCGACAACCAACACGCTGGTAAGGGAACAGGAAAGCGTTCTCTTCAGCAACTTTTTCAACATCACCGATGCAGACAACGACCTGTCGAGACGGTTCTTTGTCGTTGATCGCCGTGTTTCGCCAGATTCAGGTTCTCTAGTACTCAATGGGGAAACACTTCAGGCAGGCGTATTTCACTCGCTGTCCCCCGCCCAATACGCTCAACTTCAGTACGTGGGTGCCGACGATGGCCGCACTCAGGAAAATGTAGGCCTGCAGGTTTTCGACGGATTCTCCCTTTCGAATGTCGTCAACAACTTGATCACCACGACCACGCCGGCAGTCATTCAACCAACTCTCACAACATCGGTTCTGGTCAACCAGACTGTTCCACTGTCACGACTGTTCAACGCTTTTGATCCCGATGGAGATGCCATCGAGAGTTTCTTCTTTGTCGATCGTCGCACCAACGCAAACGGCAGTTTCCTTTCGGTCAACGGCGTTCGCCAACCCTCAGGAACTTTTTTCTCGGTTCCTGCCGACCAACTCGATCAAGTCACATTTACCGGTGGGGCCAATGGTCCTCAAACCGAGAACATCGGAATCATCGCCAATGACGGGCGCAGCCTTTCACAAGCCGTTGATATTCCTATTCTGACTGAATCACGACCTACCATCTCGACATCTGATGGAGCCATCCTCGAAAACTTCTTCCTTGACGTCGAGGATCTGGTCAGCGGTCAGTCAGCGACGGGGCAGCCCGCCGATTTCTATCGCTTTGTTGACAGGCGGATCAATCAAAACGGCGGCCACTTTGTGTTCCGCGGATCACGTTTGCCATCAGCGGTTTGGTTTCAGATCCCGGCTGAAGACCTTCCCGAGTTGCAATATCGCGGCGGCACATTTGGCGAACAGTCCGAAAACATCGGCGTTCAGGTTATCGCCGGCGGGGTTCTCAGTGAGATCGAAAGCTTCTCCATTACCACTTTGGAAAACCGTTTTCGTCCCACCGTTGAGGCCTTTGATGTGAACGCACGAGCGGGCTCGGTCATTGACCTGCAGTCCCTGTTCTCGTTCGACGACGCCGATGGAATCCCACCGACGACTCTCTCGAGCCTGAGGATTTTCGACACCGGTACCGAAGCCGACAGTGGCTTCTTTTCGATCAATGGCGTTCGCCAACCTGCGGGCGAGTTCATTCGAATCGATTTTGACACCGTGCTTAGCGGAGCGGTTCAGTACAACGTCTCCGATCGTGTCGACAGCGAGGTGTTCCGCATTTCGGTCAATGATGGGCGTTTTGAAAGCGTCCTTGATTCTGCGGTAGTCAACGCGTCGGCTCCACCTGTGCTGACTGCATTTCAAAATGACTTCTCGGTCGATACGATCGAACGAATTCCAATCGGTAACTTCATAACGCAGACAGACCCCGGTCCGCAAATTTTCCAGTATCGCATTCTGGACGAAAACACGGACCTTCGTTCGGGCCGCGCCGAACTTGATGGCGTCGACCTGCAACAGGGGGTCATCCATACGCTGACCGCAGCCCAGTTCGACCGTCTGGTATTCAAGGGTGCCGAAGCTGATCTCGGCCGCCAGCTCGACGGTTTCCTGGTTCAAGGAATTTCCACTGCGGGCAGTTCAGAATTTACCCGGTTCAATGTCACCACCGATCCTGTCGGAGCAGACGCCCTGCAAACGGGACAGCGTTTCAATAATACCGACCCTACAGATCCAATCACCGAAATCACGTTTGCATTCATCGACGGCGGAACTCAGAGGGCTTCGACTCGCGGCAACCCCCAATTGCCCCTTCCCTCTTATTACGGCGGAACAGGGTGTGTCAACGGTGCCCCGGTTCCGGGTGTCGAAGCACTGGCAACGGTCGCTTGGAATCAACCCCAACGCGAACAAACTCGCTTGATCCTGGACAGCATCGAAAGTTATGCCAACATCAGATTCCGCGAAGTCGCAATCTCGGACGGAGCATTCAGAGGTGCCGATGCCCAAATTACCTTCGGTTCGTGGGGGCCTCACGATTGCGGTGGCCCTGCCTACTCCTACCCGGTCGCTGACGGCTCGGGACTTGGCAACTTTGGCGGTGACATCTGGTTCGACTGGACCGTTCCCGGCTGGGACTCGGATCAATTCGATCCAACAGGAACGCCGCTTTCCGTTCAAGGTCCGGGAACTTCGTTCAATTTCAATGTCCTGCGTACCGTGGGCAACGTCCTTGGTATTGGCAATGCGAACGCACTCTCGATCTTCAACAACTTCGACTACAACACGGTTCAGTCGAACAATCACTTCAACGGCAACAGTCAGTTCGATCAGGCTTTCCCGGAGCTTCCGAGTACTTTCCAGCTTTATGACATCGTTGAACTTCAGCGAATCTATGGGGCTCGAGCCGAATTCAATCCGGAAAACAACCAGTACCGATTCAACGACGCCAATCAACAGTCGATTTACGACACCGGTGGAATTGATACGATCAATCTTACCAGCAGCACGGTGCCGTTGACGATCGACTTGCGCGAGGGCCAGCGTACCACGCTACAGGATCTCGAAACCGGGGCAGCGTTCGACAACGCCGTTCTGATTCCCTATGGCGTCGTCATCGAAAACGCTAGGGGTGGTTCCGATGCCGATATCATTGGTGGAAATGAAATTAGCAACTTCATCGTCGGCAACGGCGGAGACGACATAATCTCGGGTCGAGGCGGCAACGACACGCTTCGTGGTGGCGAAGGCAATGACACCTACCTGTGGCAACTTGGTGATGGACGTGACACCATCATTGAGCAGGGCGGCGCTGATCGCGGCATCGATCGGCTACACTTCACCGTTGGCACTGGCGACCTTGACCTGTTGCAGGACGACCTCGTCGCCAGAATCACCGAGGATGCTGACGGTACCCGCGATCTGCGGATCGATCTGACTCTGAATCGTGGCGAAGCACAGGGTACAGTGGTCATCAGGGACTTCTCAAATGAGGCCAACCAAGTAGAAACTCTGGCTTTGTTTGGCCCGAATGGACAAGTCGGTGCAGATATTGACCTGACGTCGATCTTCGCTCAGTCAGACGTCCTGCCTCGCAGGTTCCAGGTCACTGATACCGCAGGCAGCTTTGGACTCATTGCTCAACCTGTCTAAAGCCAAAATGCGAATCTTGCTCACCAAGCCACGCAGTTTTGCGTGGTTTTTTTTTGCGCGTAGCAAATCCGTTTACACGAAATTGAGATTGCCAGGCACCGAATCTGGCGACCAACGAATTGGATCAACGAATTGGATCAACGAATTGGCATAGGCGATACGACCCGCGACGCAACTTGAAGGTCTGTCCGTTGCGTGGCCTCGCACTGGCTTCTCCCGGTGGTGTCGATCTAGGTAAACCTGCGGCAGGGCGTTTTGTTGTGATGACTGACACAACCGGCACAGATGTGGGCCATATTCGCGTAAATCAGTTGCGCTTCCCCCTTAACAGGACGTACAATCTCAGGTCAACAAAAATAGAGCTTTCTTCCCATTATCAAAAACTCCCCCTATGTCCACCTCAGGCTCTGAACCCAATTCATCGGAAAAGCGATTTTCTGAAGCAGAGTTGGACCGCATCATGGCCGAATCAGTCGGTGGAGGGTCGGAAAAGGGAGATAACGCACCACCGCAGCGGACCTCAGCCCCATCGAATCCCACTGGCTCAACCGCAACCTCTGCCAACGGTCAAAGCGCACCTCCGCCGCCAAGCACAACTCGGGGCGGGCCATCTGATTCCGGCAAAAACATCCACACGTCGCTCCAGTGCCTCGCCTTGGTCGCTCGGCATCACGGCATCGACATCAACGCCGACCGCCTGATCCATGACTATTCTCTCGAACACGACGAACCGTCTTTGCGGCGCGTGCTTCGGATCGCCAAAGACACCGGGCTAAAAATCAAACATACGCGGTTCACGTGGAAACAGCTCGCGAAACTCGATGACGCATTTCCGGTGATGGCTCGGCTGGAAAACGGAAATTACATTATCGTTGTCGGATTCCGTGACGTCCAAAACGAAGACGGAACGGCCACCAGCCAGCTAGCGGTGTTCGATCCACTGGCCGGTTCCAAAGATTTCATTTTCCTCACACAAGAGCAATTTGAAAACTCCTGGAAAGGCGAAGTCATTCTCGCCAAACGCCAGCACTCGATTCTGGATTCCAACCAGCCATTTAGCCTTCGCTGGTTCATTCCTGAAGTCGTCAAACAGTGGCGTGCCTTTGCGGACGTAGCTTTGGCCGCACTTTTTCTGCACGCGATCGCATTGGTCGTGCCGCTGTACTTTCAAATTGTGATCGACAAAGTTCTGGTCAACTACGCCAGAGAGACACTGCAGGTTCTCACGATCGGCATCTTCATTGCGATGTCTTTCGATGCGATTCTCAGTTACCTGCGAAGCTATCTGTTGCTGCACGCGACGAGCAAAATTGACATCCGGGTCGCCACCAGAACCTTTGGGCATCTGATGAAGTTGCCGATGCACTTCTTCGAACAGATCACCGCCGGAGTGCTTACCAAACACATGCAGCAGACCAGCCAAATTCGCGAATTCCTCACTGGAAGCCTGTTCCTGACCATGCTGGACGCAACCGCACTGTTCGTGTTCCTGCCGATTCTGTTGTTTTACAGCACGCAACTGACGATCATCGTGCTGATCTTTTCGGGACTGCTGGCCCTAATCATGTTCCTGCTTTTGGGCCCCTATCGCAAACGCCTCGAAGCCCTTTACCACGCAGAAGGCAACCGCCAGGCGATGCTCGTCGAAACGATTCACGGCGTCCAGACCGTCAAAGCCCTCAGCATGGAACCGGTTCAGAGAAAGAACTGGGACCAGAGTTCAGCCGAAGCAGTCGGCATGCACTTCCGCGTTGGTCAGATCTCGATCTTTGCCACCACGATTTCCAAATTCCTCGAAAAAGCACTCACCGTCACCGTCGTCTGGTACGGGGCAAGCCTCGTGCTGGGCAAGCAACTCTCGGTCGGTGAACTGGTCGCCTTTCAGATGATCTCCGGACGGGTAACGGGCCCTCTGGTGCAGCTCGTTTCGCTGGTCCACTCGTACCAACAATGTGCCCTTTCGGTTCGAATGCTTGGTACGGTCATGAACAACGCAGCGGAACCGGGCGTGGGCCGTGGCTTGCGCCCCGCGATTCGGGGCCACATGGAATTCGAAAACGTGTCCTTCCGCTACACGCCCACTTCCACACCTGCACTGGATCGCGTTTCTTTTCAGATTCCAGAAGGCAAAATCACCGGCATCGTCGGCCGTAGCGGTTCGGGCAAAACCACCGTCACGCGGATGATTCAGGGAATCCATCAGGCACAATCGGGCCTGATTCGACTGGACAAACTCGACCTTCGTGAGCTCGATATCTCGCATGTTCGCCAAAACATTGGCGTGGTACTACAAGACAATTTCCTTTTCCGGGGTACAATCAGAGATAACATCGCGATGGCCAAAACCAACGCCAGCTTCCAAGAAGTCGTCGAGGTCGCTCGCCTAGCGGGTGCTTCTGAATTCGTCGAACGCATGCCACAGTCCTATGACACCATGCTCGAAGAAAACGGATCCAACCTCTCGGGTGGTCAAAAGCAACGATTGGCGATTGCCCGTGCTCTGCTGCGGGAACCCAAAGTACTGATCTTTGACGAAGCCACCAGCGCCTTGGATCCGGAAAGCGAATCGATCATCCAGCGGAACCTGAAACGAATTGCCCAGGGTAGAACAGTGATTATTGTGTCTCACCGCCTGACGACGTTGACCGACAGCGACCAGATCGTCGTGATGGAGCGGGGCCAAGTGGAAGCCCGTGGCACTCACACCGAGTTGCTGAAAATTTCCAGAACGTATGCGGAACTGTGGTACCAACAAACCGGGCAAAAGTAACAATGGCAGATCCAACTTACGAAAACAGCGACCAGCCCGCCACAGAAGTTTCCGTTCGCGAGCAGCGGCGAATCCGACGCGAATCGGCCCGCATCGAAACCATTCGTCAGCGCCGCAATCAGGACGACATCATCGCCGAATTTCAACCCGACGCGGTTGAGATCGAAACGCGAAGCATTCCCGGTGGAGCCCGCTGGACGCTGTACACCGTTTTTGCATTGGTCGCTTCGGCGATTGCCTGGGCGTGCTGGGCCGAAGTCGACAAAATCGTTACCGCCCAAGGCAAACTGATCACTGTCGATCCACCGGTCGTGATTGACACTCAAGTCGCGGCGGCCATCCGCACCATGAACGTTGAGTTCGGTGATCGCGTCAAAGCCGGTCAACTGCTGGCAACCCTCGATCCAACTTACCCCGAAGCCGACCTCAAGCAGCTTCACGGTCGCATCGCCGCACTGGAAGCCAACATCGCGCGGCTAAAGGCAGAACAGACCGAATCGGATTTCGATCCGCCTATCGCTGCGACGGACAAGAACTACGCGATGGAGCGTTCCGTTTTTCTTCGGCGACGAACAGAATACGAGGCGAAAATCCGCGAGTTCGAAGCCAACAAGAAAAAGTATGCGGTGTTGTCGAAAAACAACGAAGCGGACATCAGCTCGGAATTCGACAAGTTAGATCTGTACTCGGGTTTCCTGAAAACGACACGCAAGCTGGTCAAAAGCGGATCCAAATCCGAGCTTGATCTTCTGGGTGCCGTTCTGCAAGTCGGCGGCGCTGAAAAAGACTACAACACCGCACTTGGTAAACGAGAGCAATACGCCTCCGAAATCGATGCCCTCGACGCACAGCGTGATGCCTACATGGCGACATGGAGCTCAGATGCGGTGCAGATGCTCGCCGAAGCAACGCAGAGCCGCAAAGACGCCGAACAGGAACTGGCCAAACTTATTCACACCAATTCTCAGGTTGAACTCCGCGTTCCTAATAACCTCCCGCAAAAAGAGTTCTTTGTCCTCGAAGTCGCCGACGTTTCGGTGGGCTCTGTCAGCGAGCCGGGACAGCCGGTCTTTCGTCTGGTCCCACTGGATGTGCCATTCGAAGTCGAAGCCGACATTCCCGCCAAAGACGTTCAGCTGATCCAGGAAGGCACCGCCGAACAGTTCGCTGCCCGTGAACTTCCCAAAGGCAGCCAGGTTCGCATCAAAGTTTCCGCCTTTCCCTTCCAGCGGCACGGCACTCTTGACGGCGTCGTCCGCCGCATCAGCGAAGGCTCCTTCGAGAAAGGTGAACAGGCTGCAATCCTGAACCCCGAAGCCGCTACCACCTACAAGACACGCATTCAAATCATCGATCCCAACGCCCTCAAGGACGTCAGCAATCATTTCCGTCTCATGCCCGGCATGACTGCGACGGCTGAAATCAAAGTCGGCAAACGGAGGGTGATCCAGTATTTTCTGTATCCGCTACTGCGATACATGGACGAATCCTTCCGCGAGAACTAACCCCGGATTATTCACGAGGCGTGGGCGTTGACTCTACGTCTGGCCAACAGGAGCAAGGGAAAAACTGAATTTCAACAAGAAATGTGAATCATTCGGTAGGTGAAAGCCACAGCGATCGTTTCATCGCATCAGAGTAACCGATCACTGTCTCAACTGATTCGGACGCCCACGCCTCGTGAATAATCCGGGTTTAGAATGGAACACCTATCGTCCGGACTCGGTGATCGCCGCCCTTATTTCCCAAGGAATATCGTCATGTTGCAAATCCTTCTCGTTCTTGCTTTATTCCTCCAACATCAAGAGGGTAAAAACACAGCTCACCTATCTCCGAAGGCAGATGCGGTTATTTCGAGTTTCATTCGGGCCAAGGGAGGTGAATCTGCGTTGAAGAAAATCAAAGACTATACAATCAAGGGCGAAGTAGTTTCGAGCAACAAAGTTGTCGGAACATTTGAGATTTTTCAAGCAGGAAATCGACATCTTTCAATCGATCATTTTCCGGATGGCTCATCTCGTCAACATGGCACGGACGGCAAAATTGCCTGGAATCTGGACGTCGATGGCAACGCCAGTATTCTTGATGGACAAGATGCTCGCGATTACATGCGACACTATGGGACCATGCACCAATCGCTAGAGTGGAAGAATCAATTTGCCGCAATTCTTTACGCAGGAGAAAAAACGAGTGGCGACGAGCTGGTGCACCATCTGATTTTCGTCGCGAATGACAACCGACAAATCAATCGGTACTTTTCTGCGGAATCCGGATTGCTCATCAGAGAGGAACAAATCAACGGCACCAACGAAAATACGCAGATATTGATCAGTGAAATAGGTGATTACGTTCGCGAGACAAATGGCGAACTTGTTTCCCGGAGTCGTCTCAATCACTTTGGGGCGGAGTATTCCATCGAGTACAAAATCACGTCAGTTGAATCCAACAGTTTGTCGGACAAAACATTCGAAGTCCCCAGATCCGTAGCAGAAATCAGGGACAAAAACCGCGAATAACAGTGCGAATCGGCACTTATACCCATCTTCGCAGGCTACCTCTGGGCGGATTATTGTTGCCGGGATCTCAGTCGCCTTCGCCAGTTCTACTTTTGGGTGTTACAACTGGGTAGGGCTTGGTGGAAAGCCTTTCAAAAGAAGATGCCGAAACTGAGCACAGGGGACTCGCACCCCCACAAGATCACGCCAACTTCGGGCGTACCGCACGCGAAGCCACCGACAACTCGCGTTTTGAAGCAACGATTATCGCGGCAACGTGGTGATCACCGACGTCATCCAACGTAGGCCCAATGAACGAACGATTGCACCTTGAGATTTTACGTTCATCAACCCGGATCATTCACGAGGCGTGGGCGGCGGCTATCGCACCTCAACGTACTCGATTTCTATTGATTAAGGCGTTAGACTGAAAACGCAAATCGCTCAACGTGTCGCACAACAATTCGTTCAACCGGACCGTCCTTGCGTCGGGAAAGACCAGTCGTCGAATGGTCACACCCCCACTTTATCCAATGCAGTTTCGCAAATCCAGACCTTTCACACGCCTCGGTTAACGCGGGCGTGATCTCGCGGGCGTGACCTGGCCAAACAAAAATGAAGATCTCAATTTGGAACATCTTTATCCTGATAGCCATCATCGCTCTCGGGCTTGGTTTTGCGATGCACGTCTACGTTACAGAACAACGCCTTGCAATATTCCAAAATGGTGCGTGCCACGAAATGCCGCACGTCGCATTTTTTGCAAGGCTCGATGCTGTGCGAAACAACTTTGAAAATGCCGGCATCGAATTGCAGTCTACTGCCGAAGATTATGAATGGGCAGCGGAATCTGGTACATTTATTCGCGAATTCAGCTGGAACCAAAACCAGGCCAAAAAACTGTCTTCACGTCGGGTTCATCAACTGACGTTGCCTTTGACACGGCGTCTCGGCGATGAGGCAAGTCCGTGGATTCGTTGGAACGTCGAAATTATTCCGAATATTAGGCCCTCTGATGACAACAGTATCCCCGTCGACAGCAACTTAAAATTTAGAATCAGGTACTTGATTGATATGCCAAAAATCTGAGCAGCTCCCGCCGTCGGATCACAAACTTTTGAACGTGAAACCGGACTTGCGCGTGGTTTTGAATCGCATGTTCAACCATTCTCGCTACTCGGGCTCAGTGGCCACGGACGTGATTCAAGGCGATGAAAACTTATTGGTCAATTCTAACCCTGCTGCTATTAGTGCCGCACATCGGTTGCGAATATGAACCGGAATTATTCACGACGACGGGCGTTGATTTGCGTTGAGCCACACCGACACAAAGGTCAACCCGGATAATTCACGACGACGGGCGTTGATTGTACGTCTGGCCAACGGGAGCAAGGGAAAAGCTAAATTTCAACAAGAATCGCGAATCATCCGATAGATGAAAACCACAGCGATCGTTTCATCGCATCAGAGACGCAGATCACTGCCGGAACGGATTCTGACGCCCACGCCTCGTGAATAATCCGGGTTTATATTCTTCATTGCGTCGAGATCCGGCGCACATGACGACAACACAATGAACCGAAATCGCCAACGTTGATTCGTTGCATTTGGGGATCACAAAGAAGCCTGCCCGCTTTTGCTTGCCTGGTCTGGCACCTCGAAAGTTGGTTTTTCTTCGACAACTTTCAAATCGCCTTGTCCATCTTCCTCTGGCTGGAATTCCACATTCGAGTAGATGTCGCCAAGCAAGATATGCGCGTCGATCGAATCGAGACTCAAAGCCTCTTCGGACAGTTCGGCAGACCAGTACTCCCAGGTCGAATCACCGGATCGCGTGTATCGCTCGACGTAAATTTTGTCTTGCGAAATCAACACGTACTCTTTCAGTGATTCAAGCCGCTGATAGTCTCTGAACTTCTCGCCACGATCAAATGACTCCGTTGATTTCGAGAGAATTTCAATGATCACCCGGGGGTTCAACAACGTGTCAAATTCGCTGTCTTCAAATTTGGGCGACTGGCACGTAGCGACAATGTCCGGGTAGTAGTATGAACCGGTGCGATGATTCTTGACTCTCATGTCCGACTGCATCACCTTGCAATCGGAGCCTTCAAACGCCTTGCGTATTTGATAGAAGGTGTTGCCCGCGATCTCAACGTGTTGCCGAGTCGCGCCAGACATCACAAACACTTCACCCTTCCAGTACATGTGACGTTCACGTGAATCCCGCTCGAAGGCCAGGTATTCCCCAGGAGTCATTTTTGGGTTTCTTGCTGAAGACATCAGTCTGCACCGAATTTGATAGTTGGAGCCATTCACATCGTAGCATACTTCGGACACAGGCAGATTAGCAGAAGATCAGCTCACATCTTTCGGCCAAACAACCACTTTGTCGGTTCGAACCAGAGGCCTCACAGCCGACGACCGTCCTGTTGTCCGCCAAACAAGCCAGCAAAACAAACGTTCGATCTACTTCAAGGACAACCTCGCTTGTTGGGTCCAGGCAATGGGGCCATCGATTCTGAACTCCACCCGTTTCTTCGCGCCCACTCGCGCCTACGGTTCACTGAACTTGAGCACCACGTAGCTGGCCTTCACGCCGGCAGCGGGATAGACCACCTGGAACTTGGGTTTGCCCACATCCGGGTCACCGCTCGCCAAATCGTAAACTCGCTGGGGCACGACCATGTAATCCGCCGCATACTCGCCCGCGATCTCCAACAGCTGCTCATCGGAATAGCTCAACAGCTCCAAAATCGACATCTGCTGAACCCGACGCAGTCGCTCGTAGCGCCGATTCCACTCAACAATCCTCGCCGCATCCTGAGGAATGTCCTTCCACGAAAACACCTCCGAACGACCAGCGTACCACTTGAACGTCTGCTGCTGATGCGGCGTGATGAAGACCGCATGTTCTTCGGTGTTGTCCCGAATCCAGTGACAGACCTTGACCCAATTCTCCCACGACTCAGCGAAGTGCCGTGGGTCGTCACTCTGCGGCAGCGACCTCATGTCCGCGTACGGAATCCCAACCTCATGACGCTCCTTGATCATCACAATGCCCGCCAGGGAAATGCAAACCACAAACACCATACAGGCCAACCGCCGCAACGCGTCCTTTTCCCGCTCCAACCAGTAGACGATCACAAAACAGCACGCCAACGAAACCGACGCCGGCACCGCAAAATCTGACAAGCGAAACCAGTAGAACCGCAACAGCCCCTCACAAAACAGGCTTCCGCGTTCAGCAAGCCCGCTCAGCACCAAACCTGCAAACGAAATCAGCAACGCACCGCCGGCAAAGTCCTTCAGTGGTTCGAGCTTGCGATGAAAGATCATCGGGTTGAGCAACAAACGGTTCCGCAGCCACACGTACAACATCAACCACAGCCAAGACATCAATCCGAACCGGGCGACATGCCAAACAGGAAACGCCCCAAAGTCCAAATGGTGGCTGATCCGCTGCGTCACATAAATCTGATGGGCTTTCTGAACCGACTCTGCCGACGCGTTCATGTCGGCCATCAGCGGCGGCACAATTCCAACAAGCGCGATCGCCCCACCGGCAACCAGTCCGACCACGTTTTCCGCCAATCGGTCTTTCCAAAAATCGCCTTCCAGAGTCTTCTCGCCACCGCGACGAATCCATCCCGCCGCACAGCAGAAGAAACACGCCAACACCGACCAGCCCCCAACAAGCACATGGAACGCAGACGCCAACCCCAGCAGCGGCCAAGCGAACTTCCACTTCCCGGTCACCACATAACTGAGCGCAAAAATCACCAGCGAGTAGGCGATCCCTTTGGCTTCAAAGCCGCCCACGACCCACTCGCCGGCCATGTGGAACCTGTCGTTAAGCAACAGAAAAAACAGCGCCGAGAGAATCGACATGAACCGAAACGGCACCACCGCATGGCTCAATCGTCGCCAGGCAAATCCCAGCAGCAAACACGTGATCACACGTCCCGTCCAGGCGAACGCCACCAGCGAAATAAATTGGGTCAGCCACCCAAAGCAAAAATAAAACAGCCAGTGTGAGAAAGAACTGCCCAGGAACAAGTCACCCGGGCACCAGGCAGGATTCCAGAAATGAGCGGCTTTGGTCAAGTAATGCGATTCGTTGACATCCGGTGCGGGAGTCCCCGCATACAGCAAAAAGCAACACGCCACCAACAAGGCCTCCACAACCCACTCCCACCGCGGACACGAATTTGACGGATCGTCACCCTCGGGATTGCCGCCCCGCATGGGACGCTGGGATACGCTGGCCGGTGCCTGCCCTGTGCCCGAGGCGGGGTCTCGACTAATCTTGAACGAAAGTGGAGAACAATAACCGGCAGCAGGCAGGGACATCGGGAGCTCGATGCAAACGAAAAAAGGCAAGAATACGGTTGTACTACTGGGAGTCGGTCACACCAATGCCCATGTGCTACGAATGTGGAAAATGGAGCCGATTTCCGACGCCCATCTGGTCGTCATCTCGGACTTTCCGGTCGCCACCTACTCGGGCATGATGCCGGGAGTGTTGGCAGGCCAGTACCCCGTGCCCAGCATGGAAATCGATCTGGTTCGATTCTGTCGTTCCGTCGGCGTTCCCTTGATTCTGGACCGCGTCACCGACATCGATGCCCAAGCGGGAAAGATCCTCTTCGGCCAACGTCCCTCGCTGCGCTTTGATTTTCTCTCGATTGGAATCGGCTCCAGGCCCACCTTCGATGGCGTCGAACTTGAATCCAAAACGCCACTGCTGGCCATCAAGCCCATGCAGACTTTTCTCACGCGACTCGACCAACGAATCGCTTCTCTACCCGCCGACCAGACCGTCCGCATCGCCATCGTCGGCGGCGGCATCGGCACCATCGAAACCGCCGTTTGCCTGGACCAGCGTCTGGCCGATCGAAACCAGGCACGGGAAATTTCACTGGTCACCCGCTCGAGCGTCGTCGGCAAAGGCCTGCTCGAATCCACGCAATCGAAAATCGGATCCGCACTCAAACAACGTGGCATCAACACGCTGTGCGACAAAGCCGTCACCGCGATCAGCGAAACCGGACTTCGGTTCTCTGACAAGCAAACGCTCGACGCCGACATCGTCATTTGGGGCACCACCGCGTCGCCCCCGCAATTTATCCAGGACATCGGCTGGCAAAAAGACAACCGCGGCTTCCTTGCCACCAAACCCACGCTGCAAACACAGCAGCACCCCAACGTCTTTGTCGTCGGCGACTCGGGCACCATCAGCGGACGCGAGACCGACAAAGCCGGCGTGTTCGCGGTTCGACAAGGCCCTGTACTGTGGGACAACCTACAGCGGTCGATTACCGGCAAGCCGCTGCAAACCTACGACCCGCAGCGAGACTACCTGAAACTGGTCAACACCGCCGACGGCAAATCGATCGCTCAATACAAAGGCCGCAGCTTCCACGCCCAATGGTGCTGGCGACTGAAGGACTACATCGACCGCAAGTTCATGAAAATGTACCAGGACTACGCGCCGATGCCGATGAAGGTGGAAGCCCCCGAGCCCGATGAGGCGATGCGCTGCCTTGGCTGCGGCGGCAAAATCGGCGGCCAGATTCTTTCTTCGGTCCTAGAAGAACTCGACGTCAACCACAACGACAAAGTCCTCATCGGGCTGGATCATCCGGACGACGCGGCGGTCATCAAAACCGGCGACACCGTCACCGCCACGATCGATTTCTTCGCCAGTCCACTGGACGACGCGTGGATCACCGGCCGCATCGCGGCACTGCATTCCGCCAGTGACCTGTTTGTGATGGGAGCCCAACCGACGGCCGCCCTGGCCACGATTCAGTTGCCTTTTGGTCACCCCCGCCAGCAACTTCAGGACATGCGGGAGCTGATGGGCGGAGCCAACGAGGAGTTCGCCCGGATGGGTGCGTCGATCGTTGGCGGTCACTCGATCGAAGGCCCCCGTCTTCTTGCTGGCTTCACCGTGATCGGCGACCAGACCGTCGAATCGCGAACCAAGGGCGAGCTTGCCGACGGGGATGCGTTGATCCTCTCCAAGCCCATCGGCACCGGTTCGCTGCTGGCCGCGTGGATGCAGTGTCTTTTGCCGGCAGCTTTCTACCAACCGCTGATCGACGCGATGCTGCAAAGCAACGCCGTTGCCCTGGACCTTGTCCGCGACTTCTCCATCACCGCCATGACCGACGTGACAGGCTTTGGCCTGGCGGGCCACCTTGTGGAGATGCTGCGGGCCAGCCACAAATCCGCCACAATCGAGATGGACAAAGTCGCCTTGCTGCCTGGCACTGGCCAGATGTTGGACCTGGACATCGAAAGCAGCCTTGCTCCGGACAATCGACTACTGATGTCACGAGTCAAGCTTGTCGGCGCCGACGTCAGCCACAAACGTATCGCTGCGCTCTTCGACCCACAGACCTGCGGCGGTCTGCTGTTGGGCTGCAATCCATCGGACGCGCCCGGCATCATCGACACCCTCGCCTCCGCTGGCTTTCCCGACGCCACCGTCATCGGCACCATCACCTCCCACTCCACCGAACCCAGGCTCACCATCGCGGCAGAGTGAGTCGTTGGCGCGCGCCGAATCAAGGACGCGCGAGTTGCCTTTTTTAGCCTGACTTGGACAGCAGCATCTTTCTCTTCGAGAAAGTTCCACCCGCCAGTGCGCCGCCGCTCCGGCTGTGATTTTTGCGCACATGCAGTATCGGCTCTAGCTAGTGTCTGTCGGGAAATGTGTTTGGCGTTTCAAAACACGAGTTGAGATCAAAAAAAATTCCTTGAAGATCGAACCAAGTGATTGGTTCGCGCGTTGAATTGTTGTTACGACACGACAAATCAAGCAAAATTTCAAGGAATGAAACATGCGAAAAACTCACTCGGCTCAACTTCGAATGGATTGTGTTCCAATCGAAAAAGTCGCTTTGAATTTTGAATCCCGCGATGAAATTGTACCTGTTCTCGGTGGGCTGCAACATCTTTATTCGCAAATTGAGCTGCGAAACGAGGTGCTCAAACTCGTTGGAACAGATGTCAACGAAAACACTCGTGATGACATTGGTCGGGAAGGCTTCAGTTACTGGCAAATCCTGGTACTGGGAGTCGTCAGGCTCGGCTGCAACCTGAACTACGACAAACTGCAAGACCTCTGCGAAAACCATCGAAACTTGCGAGGAATTCTGGGAGTCGGCGACTGGGATCAGACCAGCTTCAACTGGCGTAGGCTTCGCGATACGCTGTGTTTGCTCAAGCCAGCGACACTGGAGAAGATCAACGAGCTAGTCGTCTCTCATGGTCAGCAACTGCATGGTGACGCCCGATCACGCGTGCGAGCCGATTCGTTTGTATGCGAAACCAATATTCACTACCCAACCGAAAGCAGTCTGATTTGGGATGGCATGAAGAAACTGGTGCCTCTGGGGCGCAAGCTGGCAGAGAGTCTTGGGGCTGATGGTTGGCGTCAGGCCGCGTACCAGTTGAAAAGAATCAAGCAGGACGTTCGTGAAATCGCTCGGCTCTCGGCGAGCAAAAGCCCACAGGTCAAGGAAGGCATTTATCCTGCCTATGGTATCTTGCTGGATCGCGTTGGCTTGGTGCTGGATCGTATCCGGAGCCTGAAAAAAGCGGCATCAAAACAGAAATTGAACTTAACACAGCAAGCCTGGCTGGCCCAAATCGAACGCTTCTACGAGCCGACCTCCAAAGTCGTAAGCACGGCTTACCGGAGAACACAACTTGGTGAAACGGTAGCCAATGAAGACAAGCTTTTCAGCATCTTTGAGCCGCATACGCAGCTCTACCGTCGTGGCAAAGCCGGACAGCCCAATCAGTTCGGCCGGATGGTGATGGTCTACGAAGACAACGCTGGCTTCATTAGCCACTATTACTTGATGGGACGCGATGAGCTTGATGCTGATGTGGTCGTTGAGCAGACTCGCATTGCCCAGCAAAAGCACGGCGGCGAAATTGAAGACGCTTCATTCGACCGCGGTTATTTCTCTCAGGAGAATCAGAGTAATCTGGAGTCGATCGTCTCTCACCCGTGCCTGCCTCCGCGCCATCGAAACCAGTACGCGACGTGGCTTGAAGAGGCATCGGTTCGTATGCACCGAAGTCGCAAACATCACTCGGGTATCGAGTCAGCAATCGGAGCCTTCCAAAGCGGCAATGGCATGAAGCGTTGTCGCGACCGCACCGAGACAGGTTTGGAGCGTTACCTTGGCTGGGCGGTTCTTGGACGCAACGTTCATGTTCTTGGCAAGCTGTTGATTGCCCAGGCCAATGCTGCATCAAAGGCAGCAATCACGAAACGTAGAGAAGCGGGCTGACCGGATCGACAACTTAATCGTCAGCAAAACAGCGATTGAAGTGCGCGCCGTCTTCAATAAAAACACGCTCGACCAGTCACGAGCGAGTTGCTCGATAAAAATTCAGCATATCGCTGCGTAAAATCAAAAACGAAAATACTCACGAAACCAATTTCCCGACAGACACTAGCTAGTCACCAAAAGCACAACAACCACTCAGGTCGCCCAGCGCTTGCCTGCAAAAATCATCGCCAGAAGCCACTATCTACATCGCTTCTTCGATACAGCGGCCTGGCAATTCAAAAACAGGCCTCGCTGGCAGCATGGAACGACCACCAGCAAAGAAGCAAAGCCCCAAGACAACTCACGGCCTTCTTGAACAGAGAACTTGAACATCGGCTACGTTCGTCCCTCACTACACGATGTCAAATTCTTATTTGTTATACGGCGACTTCTATACAATGGGCAGTGCGGATTGTCCTAATTGCCATAGGTCTCATTTTTCAACCAGGTCCGACCGGCGTAAATGAAAAGCGCTGCCAGTCCAAGTCCTGCTCCTGTAGGGAAATTCATCCATTCAGGAAATCCGATCAAAGATCCCGTCAGAAGGCCGATTCCCAGTGCGACCCCAATAGTTCCAAGGAAACGTTTTATAGGTTTTTCCGATCTGATTTTTAGCCCATAGCGCTGTTCAAGTCGATCCTGCTCTGAGCCTCTCTTAAAACCCAAATAAAGTGGGAGTCCAATTAAACCCCCGACGACCGCCCCGACAGTTCCAAGTATGATCGCACAAATCATAACGGTGATAGCATCGCTTGGACGCTCAGCGCCTCTGCCGAAACAGCCTAATAGCGCAAAGGCGACGAAACCAACTAGAGCGCTGATGAATATGGGATTGCTGATAAGTTTAGCCATTCGGGTAAGCCGTACAAAAAAACGAATTGCGATCTATCGGTGTGTCACTGAGACGGTATCGCAATCTGGATTTGTTTTGGCGCACACGGATAGATCGTGCGTTGAACTTTGTCGCGCGCTGCGACTCGGTCAGATGGTAACGGATTTGCTAGGCGGAATCCAGCTTTTGGTGGTGACTTGCAAACAGCTTGTGCCGTCAGTGACGCGGGTATCAACTGGGACGATGCTTTGAATTCATGACCGTCGCCCAACTTGGCTTGGGCGTCATGCTATGCGGAATCAATGAACAACCGCAGACCTTGCAAAGCCTTTCCACTGAACAACCGGCCTGATCGGCCTGATCAACCGTTGAACAAATCAAAGGCTCCTGGAGCCTTTGTTTTTGTTCAAACCGCACCATCACACCAACTCATCCACCGATCCAATCCCAAAAACATGAACCCGCGAAGTCAAACACTCATATTGTTGTCTGCGAATCTTCGGCTGGAGTTGATTTCATGTGTTCCACAAGCGGTGTCAGTATCGCAAGTAATCTCCCGACAACCACCGTGCCGATTGTAAATGATATTGCGTTAATTACAAAAACAGTCGCCGGCGAAATTGTGATCGGGTAGTGAATTTCGGTGCGCCAAATGTGATCCACCCACCATAGATGGTAGGCGAAC
>CALFWR010000109.1 GCA_937928555.1 uncultured Pirellulaceae bacterium | reverse complement strand
AATTTCGCATTGAAAACGCCGAGGCAAATTAGCGCTGTGCGATTTCGGGTGAAACGAAAATTTTGGAAAACGAATTTTTACCTCGATAACAACACCACTTCCGGAGTTGTGCTATCAAAACATCGCTTGTTTAAGGACTAGTGCAGCGTTACTTCCTGGATTCAGGATGACTTGTCAAAAGTAGGCTGCTACTTGAGATCCGGTTCATTGGTCGCCGACAGCGAGTGCCTCGTCGACACTCGTAAAGTCCGCGCCGCCAAACTGGATTAGCTCCAGCGATTCAAGACCTCTCAAATGCTTGATGCCGGCGAGAGTGACCGGCGTGTCATCAAACCCGACTCTTTTCAGCCTGGATAGCTTCAACAGCTTTTTCACGTCCTGATCTTCAATGGAACAGCCACGAAACTGAACTTCTTCAAGATTCGGCAACCCGGCCAGCAGATCGACCAAACCGGGGGTGAACTTTTGCGGGTCAAGGATCGCTGCAAAGACCATCGATCTGAGCTTGCGTTTCCGCATCCGAACACCGGCAAGCTCCAGCTCAAGGATGACGCCCGGATCATCCACAGCGATGCCCGCCTCGGACAACGGGTCGCTGGAAAAGAAAGCTTGCTCGCCAATTTCTTTGACTTGCCGGTTGGGACCGACGACGAAGTAGCCGCCTTTGACAAATTTTCGCGGATCAAGAACGTGAAGCTTCTGGCCTGGCTTGCCGGAAGCTTTCAGGTAGGCCACGTAGGCCGCTTTCTCGTGCGGAAACGGAACAGCAAAATCATCCCAACCATCAAGCGGCTCGACTTCGTCCGGCCCGCGCGTGATCGCCGCGATCGGCAGATGATCCGAGTAGAGCACATGCGCAAAGCAGTGCCTCACCAGACCAAAGTAAATGCCCGCCGGCAGAATCATCATCATCACAAGCGTTATCAGTTGCCATTTTGAATTGGGTCGGTGAAGCAACTTCGGTCCCAGTCCCAGTCCCGATGTCGATGTCGATGCATTCCACAGCAACCAACAGCCAACCACTGCGGTACACAAATTCCACGGCAACACGCTGTAATTCCAATTGACCACAAACAGAAAGATCGCGATTCCCAGATGCAGCGCCAGACAAAACAGCGCCGCGATCGGCGGCCGCAACACAGCCAAAACACCAATCCCGATCTCGCTCGCGGCAACAAGCACCGCAAAATGCACGTGGTACACGTACGGGTTGACCCACCGAAGCCGCTTGAGCAAATCGACCGACGAATAGCCAAACCAGTCCGGCGAAAGCACCTTGTGGATGCCCGTCCACAACCAGATCGAGATCAAATACCAGACGCAGAGCTGGCGGACCGACTTGAACACACAGGCCGCCATCAGGGCTGCGATTGAAATAACCTGCGGCTGACAGCGAAACTGGTCCATCGCGATCGCGGCCAACAACACCCCCAGATGTAGCACCATTGCAATCTTTTGCGGAGCCACCAGCACCAGCAGCAGCGAAACAACCATCGGAACTCCCATCGAAAGCTGAGGCGTTGTGGCAATCCAGGGAAGATTGACCGGAGATACCCGGGCCTGCCAAACGGGCCACGTGATCGCAACGGTTACCAATTGCGAGACCACGCAAACGACCAGCAGCAGATAACTTGTCCGGTCGTCGAACCACAGGTACCGGTTCGAAGCTTCGGTAACGGGATCGTTGGGTGCTTCAGCGACGGTCGCTGAAATCGATTCCTCAGCGTTCGATTTCTTATTCTTTGGCGGCTTGCGTTTCTTGTTTGACATTTGGCTTCCAATAATTCTGCATTTCGCACGCAGTCTCTGAACCTGACGGGAAACCCGTGGTTGTGGTTTCCAACGGGAATCCATCATCTGGAATTTATTCGCGGCAGGACTCAGTTCGGATCGCATCATACTCTGCCAGTGTCATCATCGAATTGGCCACCTTTGGCCAATAAATCGGGCTCAAAAATACATCGCCCGGCAGACATATTAACCCGGATTATTCACGAGGCGTGGGCGTCAGAATCAGTTGAGACAGTGATCCGCGACTCAGATACGATGAAACGATCGCTGCAGTTTTCATCCCAGATTAAGCGATGCCGATTTGATAGCATCTTTCGATCCTCAATCTGCATTGCATTGGAAACCGGTAATCCTTACAAACCGTTTGCAAATATTGCCCAAGGCGACGGGGTACAGCCCCCTGAAAACAAGGCTTTTGGCATTGGCACAACTTCTGCTTGTGCAGAAACCAATCAAACATGGAATCGTTTGATGACATTCAATTCAACCTCGAAATCACAAGTCAGGGAGTCAGACCCGTGAAATCGTTCGCAACACAATCCGCCGCCATCGCCTCATTGGCGTTTCTGTTTCTCGCCTCGCCATTCATTTCCGGCGCAAACGCACAGGACAGTCCAGGTCTGGTTTTGGTTCTTGATGTGGCTAAAGTCTTCAAAGCCGATCCGAACTTCAAAAGCCAGATGGAATCCATCAAGCAGCAAGCGGAAAAGCTGAAAGGCGACATCCAACAGCAGCAGCAAACCATTCAGCAAAAGGCTGTGGAAGTCTCACAGATGGATCGCGACGATGCTCGCAATCAGGCCGAAGCCATGGTCGAGCAGGAGCAAGCCAAACTGCGAACAGAAGCACGTCAGGCAGAAGCCGGATTGCTCACACAGGAAGCCCAGATCTACTACAACACCTATCGCCAAATGCAGCAGGTCGTCACCCAACTGGCCCAAGAGAACAACGTGGCCCTGGTGCTTCGGTTTGAAAGCGAATCGATCGACCCCTCCAATCGCGGTGAAGTCATCAAAGGCGTTAACCGCCAGGTGGTCTACTACGGTCCCATCGATCTGACTGCCTCAGTTATCCAACGCATGAGCGCTCGGACGGCAAGCGGCGCCGGCGACACCACTCAGCGTTAAGTGACGACGATGGCCAAAGCCGTTGAATGAGAAACGCAGCCTTGGCCTTAGTTAGGAAACTCAGCCTTGGGAAACTCAGCCTTGGGGCACGTAGGCGGCAGCGTTCATACCTCGCCGCCGAATTCAGGTTTTTGTTCCCTTGTCTGACGAAATTCGACAAATTCAGGGCCGTCACAAATTTGTGACGGCTTTTGTTTTGTAAACTGGTCAACTGGAACTTTTCCCGCCGCCCCGGAACGACCGCTCTCGCTGCGACACCATGAATCTGATTCTCTTCGAAGACGAACTCGTCGATCAGCTCTCGCCCATCACTCTCACGCGCCCCGCGTGGGCGGTTCACTGCGGAAGCTTTCGCCTGATCGACCTGTTGAACCTGGATGCCTTTTCCAAAATCGCCACCGTTGTTCGGCCCCACTTGAAAGAAACGGTCGCCGCCGATTGGCCCCAGTTTTCCAGTGAAGACGAACTTCGTGATTCATCCGAACCCACGCTATGGCTCAACGCACGACTGGTCCCCTCCCAACACACCGCACAGGCCATTGCAGCCCTGGCAGCAAGCTCGCCAGACTCATTCGCTGTCAAATCAGGTGACTCCCTGGTGGCGGCATTGGCTCGGTCGTCGGATCCTTTGTCCACCGTGAGGCAGGCACCCGAGCAGCTACCGGCGGACATCGACCAAGCCAACGATTGGGAATTGTTCGAACGCCCACACGATGTGATCAGGCACCACATGGACCACTGCGGCGCATCGGTCCAGCATCGCATCGAAACCGGCGACTACCAGCAGCTTACCGATGGTGTGTTTGTTGCTCGTGGACAACGCCAGACAACGCTACCGGACTGCTGCCACTTCGACACCACAAACGGCGCGGTGGTTTTTGAACAGAACATCGCAGTGGGTCCATTCTGCTTCTTTCGTGGACCGGTTCACATCGCCGATAACTGCAAAGTCAGCGAGCACAGCTCACTCAAAGACGCCGTTGCTGTGTCTCACACTTGCAAAGTCGGCGGCGAAATCGAAGGCGTGCAGACATCACCGTGGTCCAACAAGCAGCACTTTGGATTCCTTGGCCACGCCTGGATCGGCAGCTGGATCAATCTTGGTGCAGGAACCTGTAATAGCGACCTGAAAAACACCTACGGCACCGTTAACATGGTCTACGGCGACAAAAAAGTTTCCACCGGAATGCAATTCGTCGGCTGCGTGATGGGCGATTATTCCCGAACCGCGATCAACACCAGCATTTACACCGGGAAAACGATCGGGGTTGGAAGTACCCTGTACGGCCTTACGACCCAAAACGTGCCCAGTTTTGTCAATTGGGCACAGGCGCTAAACCAGTACGGCGTCGTCCCCCCCGAAGTGATTGCAACAATTCAGCGCCGAATGTTTGCCAGACGAAGTGTTGAGCAACGCGACTGCGACATACAATTGATCAATAGCGTTTTCGAATTAACCTCTGGAACCAGAAAGCCTCAATGGGCCACCGATCCCATCCCCAAGTAAACATGTTCAACGATTCTCCCTATCTCAAAAACAAACTGACGCTGTCCTTCGAATTGTTTCCCCCAAAAACCGAAAAAGGGGAAACCAATTTGTACAAGCACGTCGAAAAACTGATGGCGTTCGAACCGGACTTCATTACCTGCACCTACGGCGCTGGTGGTTCGACACAGGACAAAACCCTGGACATCATTCGCCACGTCAAAGAGCAATTCAATCTTCCGGTCGCATCACATCTGACAGTCGTTGGCAGTTCGGTTGACCAATTGCGTCGCTACCTCGAAAAAGCCCAACAGCAGGGAGTCGACTACATCGTCGCGCTTCGTGGCGACCCGCCACAAGGCCAAACGGAATTCAAAGCCAGCGATGACGGGCTGCGATATGCCAATGAACTTGTGGAACTGATCCACAATGAATTCGAAGACTTCGGCGTCCTGGTGGCGGGCTATCCGGAAACGCACCAGGAAGCTCCCAGCCCGGAAATCGATCTGGATAATCTCAAACGAAAAGTCGACGCGGGTGCCCATGCAATCATTACGCAGTTGTTTTACAACAACGAGGACTTCTTTCGTTTTCGTGACCACTGCGACAAACGGGGAATCGGCGTTCCCATCATTCCCGGCCTGTTGCCGGTGACCGACTTGAAACAGATTCAGCGAATTTCATCGTTATGCGGTGCCAAGCTTCCCCAGAAATTCGTCGACGATCTTTCGGCAACCGACGATCAGTTTCGAACCGGCGTCGATCAGGCTGTGGAACAAATTCGAGGTTTGCAGGAAGCAGAAATTGAAGGCCTTCACCTTTACGTTCTCAACCGCAGCAGTGCCGCAATCGAAATCATGCAACAAGTAGACAGATCCCGTTCAAACTAACGACGATTGAAAGTTCATTATGAAAGCACTTGTATTTGGCGGGATTCTGTTGCTGGCTTTTGGTAGCGGTGAGTTTTCCTGTGCTCAGGCAACGCAGCAATCCAATTCCGGTGCCGCAGCGACAAACAATGCACCTCAGGACAACGCTGCCTCCGAGCGGGACAAAAGAATCGCCACAGCAATCACCGGGGCGATCAACGTCCTGATCCCCGGCGGAATCGAAGCCAACGAGCAACGAAAAGCAGGCTTTGCCACCGCCGTTTCGATGTTCCAGCAGGGTCAGGTCAAAACCACCCTCGAGCACCTGGAAAAAATGTGCCAGAACGATCCCGAGCTTCCTCCGGCGACAATGTTGCTTGCCGGTTTGACGTTTTCGATCGGTGACAATCCCAGCGGAATTGCCCTGATGGAAAAATGCGCTGCTGAAAATCCCCGGTACCCAGGAGTTTATCTCTCGTTCGCCCAACTGGCACTCAACAGTAACCGTGTCACAGACGCGTCGTCGCATGCAGAAAAAACGCGCCAACTGCTCGGCGAAAGCAAATTCTCTACCGCTCAACAGAAACTTTTTCAGAAACAGTACTACGAGATCTTTGCCGGAATCCTGATGCGGCGTCAACGATTCGACCAGGCCCGATCCACCCTGGAGCAACTCCAGGCAATCGCACCCGACATTCCATTTTACTTTTACACAATGGCCGAAATCGAATTTCGTTCCGCCAACTTTGACAAAGCTCTGGATCTGTTGCGAAAGCGGACTCAGAAAATAAACTCCCAACAACTTCCCGAAATCACGCTTATTGAATGGTTCCGCAGTGACGGGAAAAACGACATGGCCGAAAAGCTGATCGGCGAAACTCTCGCCGCACACCCTGATGTCGCCCAACTTCATTTGATGAACGCTTCGATGTTGTTCCGAAGCGAGAAATTTTCACAAGCCCTGGTGGCGGTCAACAAATTCGAAGCCACCGAACAGGAAACCGATGCGTCGATCAACATCAAGGCTCGGGTCGCATTTGCCGGCCAGTCTTTCAGTGTCGCTGAAGCCCACTTTGAAAAATTGGTTGAACGTACCCCCTCGGACTTGAGCTTGCGCAATATCTACGCACTCTGCCTGATCGAAAGTGGCGATCAGGAAAAACAGCAACAAGCGCTCACGATCTCACAGCAGGTCGCAACCAGGCTCAGCCGAAACCCGCTGGCGATCGCAACCCTTGGTTACGTTTTTCTGAAAACCGGAAACAAACCCGCCGCCAATCAGATCATGAGCCGAATCGCTGCCAACCAGGTCGGATCCCCCGAGATCACCTACCTGATCGCCCAGTGGCAATACGAAATGGGGCAAAAAGACACCGCCAGGCAACTGCTTGAACAGTCCGTCAAAGTCAACTCGCTATTCCTTTACCGGTCTGCCGCCAAAAGCATGCTGCAAAAGATCAAAGCAGAAGAACCGGCCCAATAACCATCGAGTTTTTCTGAACCCGGTTAATCCCGAATTGTTCACGACGACGGGCGTTGATTGCTATTTAAGCCCCGATTATTCACGAGGCGTGGGCGTCAGAATCAGTTCCGGCACTGATCCGCGACCCGGATGCGTTGAAACGATCGCTGTGGTTTTCATCTACCAGATGATCCAAATTTCTTGTTGAAATTCAGTTTTTCCTTTGCTCCTGTTGGCCAGACGTAGAATCAACGCCCGTCGTCGTGAATAATCCGGGCTGATAAACGGCTTCCAAAAATCCGAAGCCCATCTCGTTGTACACGGCCATGCAGGCTCCAATGATTTTGTAGCTTTCCTCTTTGAATAGAATTTCCGCCATGTTTACAACCGTTCGCTTTGTTGTTGTTTTCGCCACGAATTTCACCGATTGGCACGATTCGTGGCTGCATCAGATTCGTGAAAATTGGTGCGATTCGTGGCCGCCCTTTTGAATTAGCCCGGATTATTCACGAGGCGTGGGCGTCAGAATCAGTTGAGACAGTGATCCGCGACTCTGATGCGATGAAACGATCGTTGTGGTTTTCATCTACCAGACGATTTGCATTTCTTGTTGAAATTCAGCTTTTCCCTTGCTCCTGTTGGCAGACGTAGAATCAACGCCCGTCGTCCTGAATAATCCGGGTTCATGCTATTGCACTTTGAAAGTTCGAATGGCAGCTTCGGTCAGTGGTATTGTTTCTTCCGCCATGGGTTGAGCGTCCTGGCTTGAAATCGAGACCATCAGTTTTTCGTTGATGTAGGTCACGTACATGATGCCTTTCAGGGGTGTGCCCCGGGAGTTTTCTGTGCCTTCCCAAGAACTGTAAGCGAATTCGAGATCGGAAATCATTCCGCGTGACATCGGGGATTGGCTCCACTGGCCTCGTCGCCTCTTCACTGCTGCCAAAAACTTGTCGTGTGTCACGCCGAGGGTTCGGGCTTGGTCGGATTTGCCAAGTTGCAATGTCGTGATCTGAATCAGAGGGCGGGTTCCGTCGTCTCGGCGCGGGCCAATGAAAGGATAGATCGTGGACTTTCCCTGCGTCTGTTTGGTGGAAAGTGTAAAGTCGGTAGGAACGCGGATGGATGCAAAGCCAAGATCCTGAGGTTCGCCAAGTTTTGCCAGCAGTGAAGCATCTGGCGTGAGGGTTTTCGTTTTCCGGATCGGCTTATTGAGTGCGCTTTGCGAGGAATCGCATCCGATGAAGGCAACGGAGAAGAACGAAATCGTCAGAAGCAGGAGGTACTTGTGCATGGCAATCTGGAAGGAGAGGGAGCGAGTGTTTGTTGGTTGCGAGTTATCGATCGTCGCCGAGTGTCAGTTAGCGGCGACCCCTGGGTGCTGGCATGAACTCCTCGCGGGTGATTTTGCCGTCGGCGTCTTTGTCGAGAGTCTTCAAAGAATCGGAGGCGGCTTTGATTTCTTGGACTGAAATTTGACCGTCACCGTTTGTGTCGAGGGCTTGCATGATTGGCATTCGTGAAAGCATCCGCTCCATGTTTGGACCACCCGAGCCGCGACGACCTCGGCCACGTGGGCCGGCATTTTCTGATGCCGTGACGTCAAGTGGTGCTTTGCCAGCGAGTTCGTTGACGATGGCTTTTTCGAGTAAGTCCGGATCGAAGCCAGAGGGGCCCGGTTGGCCAGCGAGGGCGACTTTGCCATCTTTGCCGACCAGGAACAGGCGGTCGGGGAGCGAGGCGTACTCCTGGGAGGCTTTGTCGTCGATGTTGTCGAGCAGGGCAGGGATTTGGAGTTCGTTTTGGTCCACAAATTCGGCGGCAACCTTGCGGCGCTCGTCGGTGGAAACGGGTTGTTCGACGGTAGCGATAGGCGTGGGACGGTCGCTGTCTGCCGCGTGGGCTTCGCGGGTGTAGATGAAGTAGAACTGAACGTCATCACCGTACTGTTTGTGCAAGTCTTTCAGTTGACCAACTGAACGCACGAACGGCGGTCAGGTACAACTGCCAAAGATCAACGCGACGGGTTTCTTTCCCGCAAAGCTTGAGAGGGTGGCCTGTTGGTTGGCGTCTGAAACGTGGGTGAGCGTAAAATCGGGAGCGACCTGGCCGACCTCCGGTGCGGTGCCACGATCGCGACGGCCGCCGCGAGCAGTCGACCAGTCGTCCGAGGAGATGGAGCCATCGCCATTTTTGTCGAGAGTTTTGAAGGCTTCCGCGCCGCGCGTGTATTCTGCGGCGGTGACTTTGCCGTCATTGTCCTTGTCATATTTTTTGGCGACGAAGTCCCAGCCGTTGCCGCCGCGTGAGCCTCGTTGGCAGAAGGCGTGATTTTCAGCGGCGATAAGGGTGACTGAAAAGACGACGAGCCCAAGCAGGGCGGATGTCCACGTGTGACGCATGTTGGCTCTCCGAAAAGCGGGGGAAAGTTTGTGGGGAAACTTTGGGAAGCTTCGAGTTTTACATGGTTCACGTCGTCGTGGTGCCGTCAGGACTGGAAAACTGGTTTACTTTTTCGTGTGCAATTTGAGGAATGCTTCGGCGTGCTGGATCCAGGTGGAGACGCTTGATCCTTTACGCGGGCGAAGTCCGTAGCCGTGGCCACCGGTGGAGTAAATGTGAAGTTCGGCGGGAACGTCGGCTTTCTTCAGGCCAGCGTAGAACATTGCGATTTTCTCTGCCGGAATGGGGTCATCATGCGTGTGGACGATAAAGGTTGGCGGAAAGTGGGCTGCGGGTTCGATGTCCGCAACGGCGGGGTAGATTAACAGTCCAAAGTTTGCTTTGGCTCCTGCGTCGTCAATGGCATCGACTTTTTCGTAAGCCAGTTTTCCGTCCGCAGCCAGCAAAGAGGCGGCGGTCAAGCCACCGGCCGAAAAACCGATGACGCCAATTCTGCTTTTGTCGATTCCGTATTTGTCGGCGTCGGCACGGATGATGGACAACGTTCGCTGGGCGTCCTGAACGGCTTTGACCCGTTTGGCATCGTTGTTTTCGTCTTGTGAGACGCGGTAGTGAAGCACGAACGCGTGGTAGCCGTTTTTGTTGAGCCACTTTGCGATCTCGGAGCCCTCGAGGTCAGCGGCGAGGATTTTGAAGCCGCCTCCAGGCACGACAAGGACCGCGCTGCCGTTGGGTTTGGCGGCGGGATAGAGTGTGAAAGTGGGTTTGGTGACGTTGCCGATTCGTTTAACGCCTTGTTTTCTCTTTTTGCGGGGTGGTTGAATGGTTCCTGTTTCGGCGGTCGTTTCCCCGGGTGCCATTTCTGGCCAAACGTTCATCGGTGCCGATGCGGCGGGGGCTTTGGTCATTTTGCCAAGGTCTTTCAACCAGATATCACGGAACTCGACCCACATCGGTTTGCCGGCGTGAAGTTGCAATGCGAGGAGGCCTTCGCTGAGAGCAAGTTTCGGGTGGTTGTCGGTGAAGTCCAGAAACAGTTTGCCGTTAAGAAAGTGCTGTACGTGGTTGCCTTTGGCGACGATCCGGACATCGTTCCATTGGTCGATGCGAACCAGATCCTTGATCTGTTGATCGGTAAGGAAGATATCGATGGACTTTTTCCCGTCGGCTTCCCAGGTGGCTTTTTCGCCGGCAAGGCAGATGCGTTTACGCTTCCCGCCTTCGTCGTAGATGAATCCGGGTACGTTGGGAACCTGATTCTCGTTGCGGATTTCGTGCTGGTAGCCTTTGACTCGCCACTTGTTGTTGCCTGCGGGATCGATCATCGAAGAGCGATACTGGATGCCCGAGTTGTTGGTCGCGTTGCAGCGGAAGGACAGCTTGAGTTCAAAGTCGGTAAGTTTGCCTTCCCAGATCAGGAACGTGTTGCGTTGGGCTTTCTTTTCGGGCGTGGTTTCGCCCCGGATCACGCCGTCTTTGACAGACCAAAGCCGCGGGTCACCATCCCAGCCATCGAGATTGGTTCCGTTGAACAGTGGTTTGTACTCGGCGTCTTGAACAGGCGCGGCGGTGGCAGCAGATTCAATGGCAAGCAGTGTCAACAGAACGACGCAGTAGCGGAAAAGATTATTCATGTGTCTCATACTCAAATACAAATGACGAGCCGCCAGAATACACTGGAAGAGGTCCGTTTCACAGCGGATTTTGGCGGTTGGGGATGATTTGAAACTTTGGCATATCAGCCCGGATTATTCACGAGGCGTGAGCGTCAGAATCAGTTGAGACAGTAATCCGCGTCTCTGATGCGATGAAACGATCGCTGTGGTTTTCATCGATCGGATGATTCGCGATTCTTGTTGAAATTCAGCTTTTCCCTTGCTCCCGTTGGCCAGACGTAGAATCAACGCCCGTCGTCGTGAATAATCCGGGATCAGATTTTCTTCGGAGCCTGGGCACGTTGATCGGTTGGCAGCGCTACGAAGCGATCGCTGAATGGCCTTCAAATTTCCAGTTTCGCCTGTCGATGCGTCACAATTTCGTCCTGCCGAGCATCGTTCCGGATACGATTTGCGTGTCGCGTGCTAGCGAAAATGCCGGGTCGATTGTTGGTGCAGCTAATATAAACTTGGATTATTCACGAGGCGTGGGCGTCAGAATCAGTTCTGACAGTGATCCGCGTCTCTGATGCGATGAACGATCACAGTGGTTTTCATCTACCGGATGATTCAAATTTCTTGTTGAAATTCAGCTTTTCCCTTGCTGCCGTTGGCCAGACGTAGAATCAACGCCCGTCGTCGTGAATAATCCGGGATAAATGGCCAGTGAAGTTCTTTAACGTGCAACAGGAAATTGTCAGATGAATCGTCGAACGTTTATTGCTTCCGCAGCAGCGGGTTCGGTTGCCGCATGTGGCGCAGGCAGCGGCTTGTCGGCTCAGGAGGCGGCGGCGAAAAAAGCGTCCGCAGTGAAGGCCACGTTTGTGCCCAACCGGATTGCGGTGTCGACGTATTCTTTTTTCACTTTTCGCGATGGTTCCAAGTTAACGATGCCGGAGTGTATCGAAACAGCAGCACGGATGGGTTTCGATGGTGTCGAACTGCTGCAGGTTCAGATGGAAGACACGTCGGATGCTTTTCTGCAAAAGCTGAAGCGGTTGGCGTTTGTCAATGGGATGGATTTGTGCGGGATGTCGACGCACCAGGGGTTTGTGCGTCCCGATGCGGCTTACCGAGAAGAGAATGTCAAGAAAACGATCAGCCAGATTGAGATGGCTTACAAGTTGGGCATCCCGACGATCCGTGTGAACACCGGGCGGTGGGGTACGTCGAAGAACTTTGAAACGTTGATGGACAACAAGGGCATCGAGCCACGACTGGAAGGCTGCACCGACGAAGAGGGATTCAAGTGGGTGATTGATTCGTTTGAGAAGTGCATTCCCACGGCTGAAAAGTGCGGTGTCGTGATGGGTTTGGAGAACCATTGGGGACTTGGCCGGACGGCCGAGGGCGTTTTGAAGATTGTCGATGCGATCGATTCGCCTTGGCTTCAGGTGACGATGGACACGGGGAACTTTTTTGAGAAACGTCACGAGCAGCTGGAAGTGTTGGCCCCGCGGGCTGTGTTTGTGCAGGCCAAGACTTATTTCGGCGGCGGCGTGTACTACGATCTGGACATGGATTACGATCGGATTGCAAAGATTTTGCAGGGGGCGAACTACAAGGGGTATATTTCGCTTGAGTTCGAGGGCAAGGAAGACCCGTGGACAGCGGTGCCCAAAAGCCTGACGATGCTGCGGGATGCTTTTGGGAAACAGCAGGCCTAAGAGGCGAGCGACGCCGATTCAGTGATCCTGTTGTCCTTTCTTTTTTTGCGGCGCACGAGGTGCGTTTGCCATTTGGTTCCGTAAATGACTCAACCCAATCCAAAACTGGGATTCGCTTGCGCAATTGGTGCGCAGGTGCTGTGGGGTTTGTTCCCGCTTTACGTGAATGAATTCAAAGGCAAGATCGAACCGCTGGAAATTGTGGCTCATCGAATTATCTGGTCGCTGGTTTTGTTGACTGGTATTTACTTTTTGACGCAGCGCCGCAGCGAAACGGGGCGGCCCAAGGAAGATCCGTCACCCAAGGAAAATCCACCGCCCGGGAGCAGGCTGATCGGTTTGGGTTTTGTTTCGGCATCGCTGATTGGGGTCAACTGGCTGACGTACGTTTGGGCCGTTAGTAACGAACGGACTCTCGATGCAAGCCTTGGTTATTACATTTGCCCCCAGGTGATCATTCTGCTGAGCGTGGTGTTTCTCAGAGAGAGGCTGGGGCGGTTGCAGTGGGTGGCGGTTGGGCTGGCGGCTGTCGGGGTGTTGGTGATGACGCTGTCGGCGGCCAGTGCGCCTTGGGTTGGGGCGTTGCTGGCGGTGGCGTTTGGGTTGTACGGTCTGACAAAGAAGATGACTTCGTTTTCGGCGACCGGTGGGTTGATGTTGGAAACGGGAATTTTGGTCGGGCCGGCGATTTATTTGTTGGTGTGGCGAGCGGGGGAAGGGCATGCGGTTGTGGGAGATTCGGTTTGGATCAACGGGCTGCTGTTGCTGACAGGAGTCGCCACGGTGGCGCCGTTGGCGTTGTACGCCGTCGCGGTGAAGCATTTGCCTTTTTCGACGGTGGGGTTGCTTCAGTTTTTGGGCCCCACGCTTCAGTTTCTGATTGCGGCGTTTCTGTTTGAGGAAGCTTTTGATTTCAATCGGGTTTTGGGTTTCGTGTTTGTCTGGTTGGGAGTGGGGGTGTTTTTGGTAACGCTGTACTTGAAGGCAAGGACGGAGGGTTGAGTGCGGAGTACCGAGTACCGAGTACCGAGTACTGAGTACTGAGTACTGAGTACTGAGTGCTGAGTGCTGAGTGCTGAGTGCTGAGTGCTGAGTGCTGAGTGCCGGGCGGGGTGGTGAAAAACAGGTTTGAAAGCTGAATTGGACCAAGATTCGGTTCTGCGGTGCGAATAGTGGGCAAATTCACTGACCTTTGTTCATTTACTGTGGAGTTTGCCTGTGAAAAAAGATCCCGGATCTGCAAGTGGAAACGCTGATGTTTCCATCGTCGAAAAGAAATACGCAGCCGTTAGCGGAATGCTGGCGCTGAAGCTGATTCTTGTGAGTCTGCTGCTGGGCATTGGAATGTTCATCGCTGCTGTTTTTCTGGAATCGGTGATCGCGTTTTTCGTGGGTGCTCTGCTGGTCGTTGCATCGGTGATCGCAGGCTGTGGGCTGGTTGCCGTTGCGCCCAATAGCGCCCGGGCGATGCTGCTGTTCGGTGACTACCGTGGCTCGATCAAGGACTCCGGATTCTTTTGGGTGAATCCGTTTTACAGCAAGAAAAAAATCTCGCTGCGAGTGCGGAATTTCGAAACCGGATCTTTGATGTCGCCAGAAAAGAAAGACGCCGCGGGCCAGATCGTGGCGCAGAAGATGCGAACCGGAGGGCGGCCTTCGAAGGTCAACGATCGCGATGGAAACCCGATCGATATTTCTGCGGTCGTTGTGTGGAAAGTTGTCGACACGGCCGAAGCACTTTTCGAAGTCGACGACTATGAGGATTTTGTCAGAGTCCAAAGTGAAGCGGCGCTGCGGAACCTTGCATCACGGCATCCGTATGACAGTGAAGACCACGAGGTCTCGCTGCGTGGAAGCACGACCGAAGTCTGCGAGCAGTTGGAGCATGACATTCAGGAGCGACTGCACAAGGCCGGCGTGCAGGTGATCGAAGCCCGGATCAGCCACCTGGCATACTCTCAGGAAATCGCGGCGGCGATGTTGCAGCGGCAGCAGGCTTCGGCAGTGGTGGCAGCGAGGTCACGGATCGTCGAAGGTGCCGTCGGCATGGTGAAGATGGCTTTGGATCAGCTGGGCGATGAAAACATTGTCGAACTGGACGACGAAAGTCGCGCCAAAATGGTTTCGGACTTGCTGGTGGTCCTTTGTGGCGACCGCAGTGCCCAGCCGGTCATCAGCGCAGGTGGCCGTTAGTGCAAGTTGGTTTCCAGCAAAAGGAAAAAGCCACTTGAGTAGGCAAGGGTCGCAGGTGAAAGCTTGCGGCCCTTTGCCGTTTTTCATCACAGGTGAGCGATGTTGCTGCCCATGGAGAATGTTGCGCTGGTGAAAGACGTGAACAATCGCGGTGCCCGCTGACAACCGATCGCAAAGCCCGTAAACTGTCGCGTCATTTGTGAGTTTAAGTCAGTTTAATTTTGTACGGGAATCCCATGTCTGAACGAATCGTGATGCGCACCGGAGAGAGTCTGGTTGCCGGCGGTCCACCTTTTACTGCCGCCGAACCGGAAGTCGTGATTGGCGAACTCGACGGCCCGGTGGGCACGGCCCTGGCGACACTGACCGGCGATCAGGCCGCAGGACACAGTAAGGTCTTTGCGATTCTCAACACCGACATTCAGGTGCGGCCGGTGACGCTGATGGTCAGCAAGGTCACTGTCAAGAACAGCCGCTACACCAACATCCTGATGGGTACGGTTCAAGCCGCGATCGCCAACGGTGTTCTGGATGCGGTTCGTGCGGGGCACTTGCCGAAAGAAAAAGCCAACGACCTGGGAATCATTTGCAGCGTGTGGCTTAATCCGGGCGTGATCACCGAAGACAATCTGGATCACAAGGCGTTGTTCGAGATCCACCGCAAGGCGATGTATCAGGCGATTGAAAAGGCAATGAAGAACGAGCCGTCGATCGACTGGTTGTTGGAGAATCAGGACAAGATCACCCACAAGTATTACGAGCGTGGGCTCAAGGGTGAAATCTAGTCTAGCTGGGCGCGCCGGGTGAAATATTCGGATCCAACGAACGGCTGGGAAGGGAGGCGATCGCAACGACTGTAATCGAATGCGAATCCATCGTCGCCCTCCCCGGCGGTGAACCGCCGCCCCTCCGGTGGGCCCGGTGGGAGGGTGATCTTATGAGTAGAACTGGGGCGCGACGAAGGGTGCCAGGGCGTAGGCAACGGCCATCTGGAATTTGTCCTGGCGGAGAACAAGGCCGGCCGTTAGAGCGCCCGATGCGCCGCCCTTTTTCGCGGTGCCAGTGGTTTTGAGTACATCGTCCATGACCGGACCCAGCTCTTCGCCGGCAAGGATTCTTTTTGCGAGCGATTCGGGCAAAGGAATCTTTGCCGTGCAGGCGACGCTTTCGGCTCCTTCCCTGCTGACGATCACAACCCAGCCCAACAGCATCAAGCCAGTTGGTTCCGGATTCACGCCGCCCTCAAGCCCCACGCCGAAGTCGGCTCCGGTCTTTTCCATCGCCGCAATGGCCCGGTTGCGCGCGCCCTCAAGGCACTCTTTGTCGCTCATCGGCATGTCCGAAACACCCGACGGAACGTCCGTTGGAGTGACCATCGCCATCTGCCAGTAGCCCTGAAAGGCCTTGTGGACGGCTTTGACTTTGATGGGATTGGTGGTTCCAACGGCAACGGTGGGAATTGATTCGGGGTCGGCGGTGATGGGAATGTCGCTCATTTTTTGATAGCGGAGTTCGTTTGGTTGTGGCGTGCAATTTTCTTCGGTTGGTCGCTGGTACACCACCCATTGGAGCGGCCAGCACCGAAAGAACTTATGAAATCGAAATTGTTGCAAGTCATTGGCGTCGGTCTTTCGTTGGCCTGTTTGGTGGTAACGGCATCAGCCCAGACGGCTGCGAATTGGGGTCAGTGGCGGGGTCCCGGTCGCGACGGCGTTTACAACGAGCTTCAATGGCCGCAATCGTTGTCGACGGAGTTGCTTGCCAAAAAGCATGATATTCCGTTGGGCCCAAGTTACAGTGGCCCGATTGTTGTCGGTGATCGCGTGTTTGTAACCGAGACGGTGGACAAAAAGAGCGAGGTCGTCAAAGCGATTGACTTGAATGATGGTTCGACGATCTGGTCGGCTCAGTGGGAAGGAGCGATGCAAGTCCCGTTTTTTGCCGCTTCCAACGGTAGCTGGATTCGGGCGACGCCGGCGTACGATGATGGCTTACTGTACGTGGCCGGGATGCGGGATGTGTTGGTGTGCCTGGACGGATCGAGCGGAGCACAGGTTTGGAAACGGGACTTTCCCGGCGAAGTCGGAACGGCGCTGCCGACTTTTGGTTTTGTGTCCTCGCCGCTGGTTGATGGAGATTTTGTTTACGTTCAGGCCGGTGGTGGCTTTCAAAAGCTGAACAAGAAAACGGGCCAAACGGTTTGGACATCGCTTGCCGATGGCGGGTCGATGATGGGCAGTGCGTTTTCGTCGCCTTACATCGCAACGGTCGCAGGTCACAGACAGATCATTGTCCAGACTCGCAAAGAACTGCACGGTGTCGATATCGATTCGGGCCAATCGCTGTGGTCGACTCCGGTTAAAGCCTACCGTGGTATGAATATTGTCACGCCGACAGTGTTCGAAGACGGCGTTTTTCTTTCGACCTACGGTGGGACTTCACAGTTGCTACAAATTTCCAGAGACGCCGGTGGAACGTTCACCGTCACGCCGAAGTGGAGCGCGCCGATTCAGGGCTACATGACGTCGCCGGTGATTGTGAACGGTCACGCCTATTTGATGCTGCGGAATCAGCGGTTTGCCTGTTTTGATTTGAAGACCGGTGAAGCCAAATGGCGAACCAAGCCTTTCGGAAAGTACGCGAGTTTGATCGCGTCGGGCGATCAGATCATGGCGCTTGATTCGCGAGGAAAGTTGATTCTGTTCAAAGCGGAGCCATTGGAGTTTCAGATCGTGGATTCGCGGAACGTCGCGGACAACAGTTGGGCTCATCTTGCGGCCACCAAAGAGTTTGTGGTGGTTCGCGATTTGAACGCATTGAAGGTCTTTCGCTGGGAGGAGTAACCCGAGCCTGTTGCAGTCGCGGGGCCTTCGCAAAGCAACGAAGGCGTGGTTGTTCACAAATCTGGGGTTTGCCGGTGAGCCGTTGGCCGTTGGCGGTGAGCCGTTGGCCGTAAAGGCCGCGGGTTTGGTTTCGTAGTTTCTGAGACGCACGTGGTTTCGGTTGGTTGGGCGTCGGGAAACGATGCCGGACATGCGATGAATCGGACGCGAGCGGAGCTTTTTGGAACTGCCAACCCGAGGTCTCACGGCGCCTCACGGCCAACGGCTCACTTTTTGAACTTGAAGCGGAGCACTGGCGAAAGTCCCATTGTTGACACAAGCGCCATCGCTTCGAATACATCCAGCGGCCTTTTTGACTGAAAAAGTGGGGTCTTTTCTGCGGTCTGGGAATTGCAGGTGGTTTGCTGTTCTACTTGAGCTGGACGAACAAGCGACATATTTGAAAGAGAAATGCATGTACCGGACCCTGAACCTGCTTTTGACGATCCCTGTTTTGACGATCCCTGTTTTGTCGATGGCATTTGCGTCATCGATTCAGGCTCAGTCGTCGTCACGTGTGGAACTGCCTGCGGTGCCACAAACGACGACCGAAATACAAACACAACAATTGCAACCAGTGACTTCGTTGGAAATCCTGCAACAGGAGTCCTATTCGATTCGTCAGTTGCTGTTGGAAGGTTATCGGAACAACGATCTGTTTGGGCAGATGATTGCGGCGAACTCAAAGATCCGCGGCACGGCACGGCGGTTTGGCCAAAACGCAGATGCGAATCTGAAGGAAGAAGGTCCCAAGCTCGAACGGTTGATTCAGGATTTGGAGAACATGATCGAAGAAGCCAACTTTCGTGCTTCGAAATCAACGACTCCGCAGATCGCGGATCACCTTGGTCGGATGATCGCGGCCGTTGAGGATTTCAAAGTTAGCCGCAGGCAAGGTGCGGGCGTGGGTTCATCGACCAAGGCGATGGGTTCGTCAACAAGAGCGGCCGCAAGTTCATCGCAGAACAGTCAGCAGTTGTTCGGTCCTGATTTTGATTCGCTACCGGAACCAGGTGCGTTACCGGAACCAGGTGCGCTTCAGGGATCGGGGACTTTGCCGGGACAGCCGTTGGTTCTTGAACCGTCGCCCAACCGGGGACTCCAGATTGTGGAGGAATCGATTGTGGATTCGTCAACGTTGCCCGGTGATGCGTTTGTGCTTCCGGAGCTTGACGCGCCCACGCCGCAGTCGGGGCAGATGGTTCTCAAGCCATCGATCGAAGGCGGGCAGTTGGATGTTTTGCCGCTGCCTGCGGGTGTCGAAGCGCCACGTCCGGGTCTTCAGCCCGCGCTGCGGGCGCCAGCGCCGCTGCCGCAACGAGGTTTGGCCACCGGTCAGATAGCGGACCAACTCGATGCCCAGCGCCGTGCTCAAAGACGATCCCAGGTAATCGACAGGCTGTCGCGGATTCCGATTCAGGTTGAATTCTTTTCCTCGGGACCGAGCTACCGAAGCGGCTACCGTGGCTATTCTCCCTATGGAGCCTATGGCGGCGGGTTGGGCCGCAGTTACTCACGGGGTTATGGGGGTTATGGCGGCGGTTATCGCAGCGGGGGCGGGTATTGTCCCACGACCGGGCGACGCTGGTAGTCGCAGCGGACGGTGATTCCACTGCGTCCCAATGCGCTGAAAAGAAACTGTGGGCCCGGTTTGCTCAGGCGAATCGGGCCTGATGTTTTTTGGCCTCTGGACGTAACGGGACGCCAACGTATCTTTGAGTGCTACCCATTTCGAATTTGAGAACGCAGCTGATGTCCAACTTTCCGCCGCCACAAACTGAGCTTATCGAGGAGTTTGAAGAACTCGAAGATTGGGAGGAGCGATATGACTTTATTATCGATCTGGGCCGTGAGTTGCCGGCGATGACCGATGACCAAAAGGTCGAAGAGAACATCGTCAAAGGTTGCATGAGCCAAGTTTGGCTGGAGACGGGTAAGTCCGAGTCGGGCGAGGCGATGAAGATCGACGCCGATAGCGATTCGATTATCGTCAAAGGCCTGATTGTGTTGTTGCTTTCGTTTTATCGGGGAAAGACGCCGGCTCAGGTTGCGACCGACGATGTGGAAGGGTTTCTGGGGACGCTGGGTTTGAATCAGCACTTGAGCCCCCAGCGGCGCAACGGTTTGTTCGCGATGGTGAAAAGGCTGCGGTCCGAAGCGGCGATGTTGGCGGGCTAAACAGTTGCGCTGTCGTAGTGAGTTTCACCAGAAATCCTCTGGGAGCAGGGAATTCTGGCGAAACTCACGACCTAATCAACGCCCGTCGTCGTGAATAATTCCGGCTTAGTAGTCGGTGCGCCAAAACCAGAGGCAGGACAGGAACAGCATGATGGCCATGAAGTTGAGGCCGCTGAAAAGTGGCGACCAGGGATTTTCGGTATCGCTGGTGAACTCCAGATCAACGTCCCTGTTTTCGCTGGTGTCGTTGGCGTTGGAGAGGTGGGTGACGACGCGGTAGAACTCGCCCGGTTTGGGGAACACCGTGTAGAGCGGACGCACACCCCAGCGCCAAATTTTGTCCATCGTGTCGCCGCCGGGTGACCATGTTTTGTGTTTTGAAAGTCCGTCAAGATCGTAGGCGGTCACGCGGTCGGTGCGATCCGCGACGAGCATCTGTCCTTGCTCATTGAAGTTTGCCAGCGAGATGGTTCCCTGTCCGGTGATGTTGGGCTTGGTCATCTGCTGGTCGTTCTGTGTGTCCAGCAGCCACAACGTTTCATCTCGGTAGCAAACTGCGAACCAGCGTCCGTCGCGAGAGGCGGTTACGCTTTGGGCGACGACGCGGCTTTCGGGAAGGTAGCCCTTTTGTTCCTTGAGTGTATCGCCTTGGAACGAAATGATTTGTCCGTTGCCCAGAACGACCAGAATGGTATTACCCTGGTAAGCGACGCGGCAGCTCATGCCGGGGTTGGAGCCCGTGTCGACGGTCACACTACGGTGAAGCTGGTATTGGTTGGTCTGACTGTTGAATCGAAAGACCGACAGATTGCCGCGATTGTAAGTCGCGATCTCGGAGTTGGACCAGTTGAGATCGGCCAGCTTGTGGTTGTTGATGTTCTTTTTGGTTTTGGGGCCGAGCGAGACGAAAGGGTCTTTGTTTTTTGCGGTGTCTTTTTTGGCGGTGTCTTTTTTGTCCTGTTTGTTTTCCGCAAGTGTTTGCGTCTGTTCAACGGGAGTCAAAAGCGAGGGATCGTAGCGCCAAAACTCGCCGCGGCTGGTGATCGCGACCAGGCCCTGTTGAGATGGGCGAAGCAGCACAGTATCACGAGGGAAGCGACCCTTTTCCTCGAAGGCGCTGCCTTTGGTGGATGACAGCAGTGTCTGGCGGCCAAAGGTACTTTGCTTTGTGATCATGAATCGGCTGGTGACGACTTCATCGTCGTTGGTGCTGACCGGGCCAAGTACGGTAGGGAGCCCATCGGCAGAGACATAGCTAAGGAAGGCCCGTGCCATTTGCTCTTCGTCGTCCATTTTTGGCGTTTCGGCCTGAGCCCAGGAATCGCTGGTCGCATCCCAAGTTTTGAAGTTGCCCGTCGGGTCGAGCTGATACAGTTGCTCGCCGTTTTGAAACATGCGTGAGATTTCGATGCCTTCCATGCGACTGCTGAAGAATTGATAGGTGAGGCCGACAGCAAAGCAGGTCGCCCAAAACACGCCTGTGATGACAACCGCCAAAATGGTGCTGCGGGTCGTCAGGCCCACAAAGGAGCTGACCGAAAAGTAGATCGCAAACACGACCACGTAGAGCGGGATGCTGAACAGAATGGCCCGGTCCCAGACTTTCAGGCAGATTCCCATCCACAGCCAAAGGCCAACAAACAGCAGCGTCGCGCACAGCGTGATGAAGGCACAGCCTCCGAAAAATTTCGCTAGGAACAATCCCGAACGCGACAGCGGTTTGCTTAACAGCAGATTCAGCGTGCCGGGCTCAAAGGTCTGCGGCACGATATTGGCGGTCACCAGGATCGCGATCAGCAGGCCGATGGAAAGGACAAACTTGTCAAAGTATTTTGGCAGCGACGTTGTCAGGTAGGACGCGAACTGTTGCTGCGTGGAGGGGGTTCTCAAAAAGCTGATTTCGTACCAGCCGTAGTAACCTGCAAGCGCCGTTTGGGCTCCGCTTTTGACCGTCGCGCCGAAGGCTTCGCTGATCAGGACCCGGTTCAGGCGTTCCTTTTGCGGCCCGGAAAGGCTGTCATAGTTCTCCATCAGGTCGGAGGCTTCGATGCCGTAACTGCGCTGGCTCCAGTCTTGCTTTCGATAGAACGATTGGTCGGTGATCAGGACGTTGAGGGCGTCGACAAGACTGCTTCCCACGCGCAGCTTTTCCATGTCGCTGGGCCGCGCTGGAGTGTTCTTTTGGGAGTCTTCGTCGTCTGAACTGACACGTTCAATTTCACTCTTCAGGTCGTCGGGAAGTTTTTCCCAGATACGTTGTATGCCGGGTCGTTCTGCGTCGTCTTTGTCGCCGTGCAGTCGGTCGACCAGTAGGATTGAGTTGGGAACGTCGCGGCCTTCGCCATCGGTGATCCGCGTGTCCAGCGTTTCGCGAATGTGTGCCGGAGCGAGCACCAGCAGGATCAGCGTGATCAGCCCCAGCAGGACGTAGAGGACCTTCGAGGCCATCGCGGCGCGAAAGGAGTCTTTGATGATTGCCAGATAGGGACGCATGTTCGATTCTTCGTTTCGATTTTGGTGTCAGTTGCTGTGCATCGCGTTGGTCGTGATGCGGCTACTCGATCAGTTGCAGGAAAGCGTCTTCCAGGGAAACCCGTTGGGCTTCCATGGCGACAATCGAGATCCCGTTTTGGCGGATCAGGTCCACTGCCGCGTCGACTTCGGACTGTTCTGAAATATCGCATTGCACGACGACGGAATCTTCGACCGACGCGACGATCAAATGGGGTGCGGCGGCGAGTTTTCCGGTGATCTCTTCGACCGAGCCAGCGACACGAATCCGGTAGGACTGTTTCGCAGTCTGGCCTGGTTTGCTTCCTGTTAGCTGCCCGATGTCAGCGACCGAACCGCAGTAGCGCAGACTGCCCTGGTCGAGGATCGCGACTCGCTCGCAGATCATTTCGACTTCCTGGAGCAGGTGGCTGTTAAGGAAAATCGTGACTCCACGTTCGGCAAGCCGGCGGATAATGGACCGCATTTCGGCGCGGGCTCGCGGATCAAGCCCATCGGTGGGCTCATCGAGAATCAGCATCTTTGGATCGTGAAGCAGGGCTTGGGCGAGCCCCAGACGTTGGACCATTCCCTTGCTGAATTTCTTGACGGATTCTTTTTCGCGACCTTTGAGTCCGACAAGATCCAGGTACTCATCGCGGCGACTGCGAATCACGCCGGTCGGGACGTTACTGAGATTGCCCAGATATTCCAGGGCCGAGTAGGCGGTCAGGTGGGGCGCGATGCGAAGTCGTTCCGGCAGGTAGCCGACCTGACTGCGGCAGCGTTGGCTTCCTGCGGGATAGCCCATCATCGATGCCGATCCGGATGTCTTTCTGATGATGCCCAGGAGGACTTTGATGAAAGTTGTCTTTCCCGCGCCGTTGGGGCCCAGCAAACCAAAGATCTCTCCCTGGTTTACTTCAAAGCTGACCCCTTTGAGGGCGTGGAACTTTTTGGCAAAGAACGTCCCTTCGCGATAAACCTTGTGCAGATCGTTGGCGATGATCGCCGGCGTACTGCCGGATCCGGCAACACGTTTCGCGGTGACGGGGTCGGGTTGAGCCACAGATGTCATACGAGGGGAATGTCCTGATAGGTGGTCAATTGGTTTGGCTGGTTAACCGGAATTATTCACGACGACGGGTGTTAATCGCCGTTAAATCATAGCAAGGGTGCCTCAATGCAGGGTCGCATCCGAGATTTCGATTCACCTCGCTAATCAGGTCCAAAACAAGAATCGTTTTCAGACTTGATACTGAAATCATTGGGTGAACTGAACGTCGCGCCCACGCCTCGTGAATAATCCGGGGTTAAAGCAAATCCCATTATAAATTTACGATGTCACGTGTTGAATGCGGTCGGCAACAGCCAAAGGTTGTTCCGGGACTTCGTCACCGGTCCGCGGATGTTGGCAAATTGTCGCAAAAAGCTCGCCGATTACGACGAAGTTCTTGCCACAACGTTCGATTTCCGGAAACTCAGTCTCCCACTCTTTACCCCAACGGTACCGGGCCGGTTTCAATCGGCTGCTGACATGGCTGATTCGAATGAGACGATCCTGTTTGAGACTTCTCCCTACGGGAATCTTGATGCGATCGTGGAACATGACCACCGCGTGGTTTACTTTTATCTCAATGGTCGCTCCGGCGAGGAAGATCGGTTTGGGACGCGGGCATGCTGGGTAAGGAATCTGGTCCGCGGTCCGCTGACCCTGAGCGAGTCGGAGATGAAGCAGGGAATCCCGCCGCTGTTACCACGGGTCGATTGCAAAAGCAGTGAACCGGGTGAGCTACCTGCGGCCGATTCGCTGCGGATCGTCTGGTTCGAAGAGGGCAACGGTGCGGCGCTGATCGAAACCCGAGGTGGGGCTCAGGAAACCATCAGCGTGATTCCGCCGTGGAGTGGCGTCGATGGCTTTCATGGTTACGCGTCGCAGTGCGTTCATGAGTCACCGCTTTGCTGGCCGCTGCCCGAGAACCAGCGGCTTGCCAGGCGGATCGCCAACGCGGAAGAGTTCTGGCAGTCCTTTACGCCGCAGAGTTCTCCGTTTCTGGAACTACAACCGCGACTGCTTCGGGCGTACTCGGATTTGTATGGCGACGTCGAAGAAGGAAACTATTTTTCGATCGATGGCGGCAAATTCCCGCCCCGCGGTCTGGTCCGTTTCAATCTGGAATCGGAGATCGTGTTGTTGACCGTCGGGATGTCGATGTGTCCGCAGCCAGCGACGGAGCTTTTTGTGGAGAACCCTCCCGAGTTCAGGCGGGTCGAACTGGGGGCCGCAATCCCAATTTCTGAAAGTCTCGAAAGTGTCGATGCTGCGATCCGCTCGCTGGGAAGTCTGGCTTTTTACCCGTGGAAAAACTGGACTTGGTTGGGACCGGGACACTCACTAGAGTGGGCACGAGGAAAAGCCGTGTTGACGAGGAATGACTCACTGGTGCTGCCCGAGTTTCGAGGCGATCCGGTGCATGCTCTTTGGCTGGGTTCCTGAGAAGCTTTGACGAACGGGCAGACTCTTTGGGCTTGACCAGAAAACAGCTCATTTCAAGTCATCGCCATGTGGTCCAACAGCCGAATTTCTACTGTAGACCCATGCGTTCGCGCAACTCCCGCCCCCAATACGTGCGCCGTGAAAACTCAACCAATCACTACTGGCCAGCATATTACGACGGCCCAAGGTGCAAGCCAGCCGGCTTCGATCCCGCAAGTTTCCCTGCCCAATACGGGTAGTCCGCAAACCATTTGTCGAATTGCGGGTTTTGGTGCCGCGCTTCCAGAGATGGAAGTCCCCAACACGCATTTCGAAAAAATTCTTGATACGTCCAATCAGTGGATCACTCAGAGAACCGGAATTTCACAGCGTCGATTTTGTGGACCCGGCGAATCCTCCGCCACGCTAGCGATTGACGCCAGCAAAAAAGCCATCGCAATGGCAAATATTCCTTCGGATCGCGTCGATTTGATTATCTGCGCGACGGTTTCACCGCAATCGGTGACTCCCCCGAATGCGACTCGGGTCCAAGCGGCGCTGGGTTGCCCGCCGATCGTTGCGTTTGATGTTTCGGCGGCGTGCAGTGGTTTCATGTTTGCGCTTTCGACCGCAGAGACGTTTCTGATGTCAGGACGAAGCAAGACCGCACTGGTCATCGGCGCCGAAGCACTTAGCCGACGTTTGAATTTCACCGATCGCAATTCGTGTATTCTCTTTGGCGATGCGGCCGGGGCGGTAGTGCTAAAAGTCGACGAAGGTTCAGGCTCAGTTGCGACCGATGGCATGGTGGATCAGGGGCCGCGATTGTTGGGCAGTTACATCGAAAGCCAGCCGGACCTGGACGAGCTGATCCGGGTTCCCGGCAACGCGACCGAATCAGAGAACTCACTGGCGTCTGGCCCCGACCATTTACTCAGCGGCAGGTTCGATCACGTCGGCATCGATGGAAGGGAAGTCTTTCGGTTCGCGATCGAAACGATGTGCCAATGCATTCGGGAAAGTGCCCGTCGTCATCGAATTTCTGTTGCCGAGATCGATTTGATTGTTCCGCACCAGGTGAACACCCGGGTCTTTGACGCGGTGGCGGACCGGTTGAATATTGATCGCGATAAAATTTTCAGCAACATTGGTGATTACGGAAATACGTCCGCGGCTTCTGTGCCGGTGGCTCTTGAAGAGGTTGCAAGATCGGGGGCAGCGAATCCCGGTGACCTCGTTTGCGTGGTTGCCTTTGGTGGCGGATTGACTTGCGGATCAGCAATGCTGCATTGGTAGAGCTGGAAGCCACAACCACGATATCCATCCACTATAGCGCACACGGCTAATCGCGGTGCTGACACCAAGCCCGCACTTCCCCTGAAGACGGATCGAATTCGACAGAGATCTGGTTCGGATTGCAGCAGACCGGACAGTCCTCGTAGTACTGCTGCTGTTCGCCCTGAGTCAGGTCGACCGGGATCACGATCTCTTCGCCGCAGGAATCACAAACGTAGGTGGCTTCTTCGTTCATGCCGGGTTGGTGGTGAAAAGTTTGGACTGTGTTTCTTTGCCATCGAAAGACGTGGCGATCACTTTGTCGCCGGGTTGTACATCGATGAACAGCTGCGGTCGAACTTTTCCTTCGGCTGATGATCGCGTGGCCATGATGGGTTTTCCCGATTCGTCGGTGAACCGAACATCGGAGTTGGGTATCGTTGTGAATCCTTCGATGCGACTTGATGGCTTGCGACCGGTTTGCAACACCCCCAGTTCCAGTGACCCGCCGCCCCGCGGAGCATGGTCTGGTGCGTCAACGAGATTGCGAATCCGCATCCCTATCGTGGGCTCTTCTTTTTCGGGATCGAATTCCATCTCCAAAAAGTTCCAGTAGTAGGGTTCGTTTTTTGCGTGCGGTTCGAGTTTTGGATTGGCGTGTTTGGCGTGATAGAGAGCGTGGATTTCCAAATCACGATCGTCGACATCTTTCATCCTCGGACCAAAGTCCGGAATCACAATCCGTCCGCCCATTCTTCCGATCGGGCCAAAACTACATTCAACAACGCGGTGCTGCTGGTTGGTCATGATGCAACCGTTGTGTACGTCACCATAAACCGTGGCCACGCCCTGACGTGAGCCAAGCAGTTCCAGGACGCGGTCGCTTCCGGCTTTGACCCAGCCGGCGTAGTCGGCCGTGACGCGGTCACGCTGCTCGAAGTACTTTGGATGGTTTGCACTGGCCTGGACTTTGCCGTACTTGGCGCCGCCCCAAATGGTGTGCATCCCGGAGATTCCTGTCAGGCAAATCAGGGGCGACGAATCGGTGGCCAATTGCTCCTGAAGCCAGCCGAATTGCTCTTCGCCCAGCAGGCTTCGTGTCGGATCGGTGCGGTCATAGAGGCTTTTAAACTTTTCCCAGCCGGCGTCGTCCCAGATGTCGACGTCCTGGCTGCTTCGCCAGAGTCGGGAGTCACAGACGATCAGCGTAAAGTCGCGGTTGGGCATTTTCCAAGCACGCCACTTTTTCGGATTGATGCGGGCGTCGATGTCTTCGCCGGTTGTCAGGTGATGAACGATCTGAAAATTGCGTCGGATGTACGACGCGTCCTGACCCAGCCCGTCGACGTTGCGGATGATGATCTGCTCGGGGCCTTTGATGTCGTCCATGCCGTAGTCGTGATCGCCGGGATTGATCACGTTCCAGTGCCGCATCATCTGCCAGCGACTGGTTGGTCCACAGATCGAATGAGCCACAATGTTGTACGCGTCGTCGGTGCTTGGCGGATACATCACCAGCTCCATGTACCAAACGTCGTCTTCCCAGAGCATGACCTGAAAGTCGTAGTCGTCCAGGTGCTGGTAAGAGCCGTAGCTTGGTTGGTCGCGGAGGTTCCAGACGTTTTTGCCGCCGGTCATTTTCCATTTGCCGTTTTTGAGTTGCTGGACGCCTTCGTTGACGGCGTGACAACTGAGCCCACAGAGCTTGTAGGGTGCTTTGAGCTGCGGCAGTCGTCCGACGTAGTTGCCGCTGCCGGGGACGTCGCCGATAAAGCCCGATCCCGGGCCGCAGGCGTCAGTGCCGACGCGCCGGTCCGCAGTGACGTCGACACCGTCTTTCCAGATCGTGTAGAAGAGCGTTTTTTCTGCGGGGCTATGCGGAAGCTGTACATCAATCACCGCGGTGTTGCTGCGGAAGTCATTGGTAACGATTGAACCGGTCCCGCAAGCGGGAACATTTTCCCAGCCACCGGCGGGTGCTTCGGTGTCGGAGACGCGGATTTCGGCGGTCTCGCCATCGGATGCGAATATGCCAATGAATCTTGCGGTCCACTTTTGAGCGTCGTTTTGTTTCAGTGAATCGCCGAGCGCGTAGCAGTTCAGGCAGTCGGCGATTCCGATGTCGAGCGGCTTGTTGTCGGCGGGATCAATTTTGAATTCGTTGACTTCCACATCAACAAGCCCCTGGGAGGCAACGCCGACGTAGCCATCGGCCATTCCGGCGGCGACTTTTTCGAAAATCGAGATGGAGGTTTCGCCGACCTGAAACGAGCCGCGAATCGTGGAGGTGTTGCCTTCGGTGGTGACATCAAGGTTCATGGTGATGGTGTCGCCGGGCTTGAGCCGGGTGGGAACCTGTTTGGCTTTGACGGATCCTTTGTCGGAATCAAAGATCACTTGCAGTCGATTGTCATCAGACCAGACGAAACGAACGGTGTTGTTGATTCGGGTAAAGCTCTCATAAATGCTTTTGGCACCGATCGCGATGCCGAACTGGCCGAAGCCATCACGATACATTTTCCAATTGGGGTCGTCGCCCTGTTTGGGATCCGGCCGGTCGCCACGGTAGGTGAAAGTCGATTTTATGGAGTACTGTTTTTCCAAACGCCAACCGCGGCTGTAGATGATGCCCGGAAGCAGTGACGGGTCGTACTCTGTTTCGAACTCGAATCCATGCGTTGCGGCGTGAAACGGAAATCCGGTCTTCCTGGCTCGGTCGCCGATGTTGGAAGTCCGCCGCCGCAGAGCTCCGTTTTGGACTTTCCAGAAACCCGGGTTGAGCGTCTGCCAATCATGCCCGTGGTACAGCGAATCGCGAGCACCAGCAAAGTCCAGGACGGTTTTGGGCTGTAGCGAGGGAGCAGCGATGGAACCGGAGAACGCCGCGCCCATGACCGGTAGTGCCGCAGCGGCGGCGAGGATTTCGCGCCGATCAAGTCCCTGTTTGGTGTTCTCGTTTTTGCTCATGGCTGCTCTCCGGATTGATTTTCAAGTCGCAATTATACATCGCCAGGACGATTAAGCTCATCCTTGCACCACAAAGACACCGTACTTCCAGATGAAATGGATCGACAAAATTACAACCACGTTCCATGCTACGAAAAACACTGTGACAAACCAGAGCGGGTACCGTCTGGGTCCGGCGACGGCATCAACAAGAAAGAAAACACCAGCGGCCAGCGAAAAAATGCCGACCAGGGCACTGCCAAAAAACAGAAATGCGATCAGCGTTTCGATTGCCAGAATTCCGACCAGCAGGAACTTGCTGGACTTCACGCCCAAAGCCACTGCGGTGGTTTGCCTTCCGCCGACGCTGTCTTCATCGATGTCCATGATTTGCCCAAACAGATGGCTGTGCATTGCGAACAGTGCCGAATAGATCATCGCGGGCGTGTTCAGTTGTTGGACATCGCACAACCAACTGGCCATCACGAACATCAGCAGGTAACCGGTTTGGTTGAGCAGGTCCAGCCATGGTTTTCCTTTGAAGCCCCAAGAGTTGTAGCAGGCGTTGGCGGCAAGAAAAGTGACGAACCAGGCGAGCATCTTCCAGCCTGCGATCCAGACGAAGGCGGCGATGAAAGGCAACTGAACCAGGGCGATCGTTAGCGGCAGGATCCGGCGCGTCGTTTCGCCGGGGCTGGCACCAAACAGCCACGAGTCCTTTCTGGCGTTGACGGCGTCGGTCGCAACGTCGCCCAGATCGTTCCACCCAAAAGCCAGCAGGCTCATCGGAAAACACACGTAGACGGCACCCAGCCAGAACGCCACCGATCCGAACATGTCCAGTTGGGCAAACGGTAGCACGTAAAACCAGACGTGGGTGGGCCAAAATCCGGGGCGGGAGACTTTGATTATTTCCAGAATCCGTCCCACGTTTTGGATACACTTTCCTTGAGCTGTACGGCCAGCAGCGAGTCTAATCCGGATATCCGGCATTCACGCAAAAGGATCAGATTCTAACCGATCGTGGGCCGAAACATCGAAAGGACATCTTATGACTCGAGACCCAAAGAGTTCCGTGACTGAGCGAAGCAAATATCAGCAGAACATCATCAAGAACTACTACGAGAACCGCGAGAATATTGCGATTCAGCGGGTTCAGGAATTGGTGACCGAGCTGTTTCTGTCAGAAGGAAAGAAGCGGAACACGCAGTGGGATCGTCTGGAAAAGCACCTTCTCAAACTCGATGTCAAGCAGGCGACGATCGATCATCTGCGCAAGAAAGACGACCCGCAACTGGTCGCCAAACTGGCTGAACGTTTGGGCAAAGAGCTCGATTAGTGCAGCAACCCGAACAGCCGTGGATGCCGCTATATTGACAGCCCGAATTAGTTGTTTTCTCGGCAACCTCGGCCCAGTTGCACTTGTTTGCCAATTCGCTGCCTGGGCGTGCAACTCTTCAAAACACGCTGCGTGATCGGGAAAAGACACGGGACAAATTTGGCAGATCGGGTACGTTCATGTGTCCCTTCTTCCGGAACGATTCGATGTCTGATCGCGCGATTTGCAGCCGCCTGTTTTTTTCACTGGTATTTGGCATATGTCTGTGGGCTGTTGTCTGTTGTGCGCCTGTTGCTGCCGGTGGGGGACCCGAGAATGTTCTGGTGGTTGTCAATGATGGCTCCCAGTCGTCCAAGCTGATCGCAAACCACTACATCGCGCTTCGCAAGATTCCTGCCAGAAACGTTGTTTATCTGGGCGGGATTCCCGACAGGGATTCAATGGATCTGGAGCAGTTCATGGACCTAGTACTCCGGCCCATTCTGGTCCAAATTGAAGACCGTGGTTTGGCGGGAAGCGTGGACTACATCGTTTACTCTGCCGACTTCCCGACGCGGGTCAGGATTCGGAAGATTTTGCAGCAGTTGATTCGAAAGGCTGAAGCTGACGGGCAAAAGTTGTCATCGGAAAACCGGAGGCGATTCAACCCCGAAGCGTCTATCAACTCGTTGACGTTTTTTGCAAACTGGTGCCTGTTATCGGATTCTGGAAACGGTGGTGGCCTGATGGCGCCCAATGCGAACCGATATTTTCGCTTGCCGTCCAACGGCGTGTTACAGAAACCGTTTACCGATGTTTTGCAAAACCAGTTTCAGCGGCAGATCAACGCGTATTCCAAACCGATCGACGATCCGCAGTACCAGGAGGCGATTGTTGCGTTGGAAAAAATGGCAAGGAGTAATCCGGGGCAGATGGCGTTGTATTACTGGTTGGCCAAATTCGAAGCCAGGAATGAGCGTCCGACAGATGCTGCAAAATGGCTGACTCAGGCCATGCGAATGGGGTTGAGCGACAGGGAGAGCATCGAGCAAGATCCCGATTTCAAGAGTCTGGAAGATCCGTTGTTTCGCGGATTGGTCCGGCGAATGAGCAATCAAGGCAGTCGCTACGCGACGACAAGAAGCTTTCGTCAGCTCTACCAGTGGGCGCCCAACGGGATGCTCAACAGGACGCCGGGGCAGGGTGAACGTTACTTTCTGTCCACGGTCCTTGCGGTGACTCGCAACGACGGCACAACCGAAAAAGAGGCTGTTGAACAGATCAAGCAAACGGTGGCTGCGGATTTCAGCAAACCGACGGGCACTTTTTACTTTACCGAATCGGCTGACGTTCGCACCAAAACGAGAAAATCCTTTTTTGACGACACCATCGCGGCCCTCGAAGAATTGGGATTCAGTGGGAAAGTCATCCAGGCGGTTATGCCAGAGAACGCCAAAGACATTATTGGCTTGACCACCGGCACACCCCGATTTCAACTGGAAGGGCGCAACAACAGAATTGTTCCCGGTGCGATCTGTGAGAATCTGACCAGCTATGGCGGCCGAGTCGGGACCGTCAGCAGCAGCAAAACTGGCCAGACAAAGCTTTCTAGGTTTCTCAAGTTTGGTGCTGCCGGTTCGAGCGGAACCGTTGTCGAGCCATTGGCGTTATGGCAGAAATTTCCGCACCCATTTATCCACGTTCACTACGCCCGCGGTTGCTCTTTGGCGGAAGCGTTCTACCAGTCAATCCATTCGCCATTCCAAACGTTGATCGTGGGGGATGCACTTTGCCAGCCATTTGCAACGGAACCGAAAGTGGAGGTTTCAGGGATTGTTCCGGGCCAGTTGGTGGGTAGCAAAACGACACTCAATTTCGACGTGTCCGGGTCTCCGATTCGCGTGGCGGGGATGGAGTTGTATATGGACGGTGATCTTTTCAAGCGAGATCCATCGTTGAAACCGATTGAAATGGATCCGGCGTTGCTTTCCGACGGGTACCACGAGTTGAGGGTCGTGTTCGTCGCGGCCAATCGGGCCGAAACGACGACTCGCACAATCATTCCTTTTTTCGTTGACAACAAAAGTCAAGTCTGCAAACTGAGTATCGACAAACAGCAACTCGAATTGCAAGACCGCGTTACGGTTTCGGTATCGGCACCGAATGCTTCATCGATTCGCATCGTCCACAACTGGAAAACGATTGCTCGGCTTGAGAGTGGTTCGGGAGAGGTCCGCATCGCTGCGAGCGAGTTCGGTCGAGGACCGGTAAGCGTTCAGGCGATCGCGACCTTTGGTGGTATTGAAGTCGCATCGGAACGGCTTGAGTTTGAGGTCCGGGGCGAGCTTTCAACTGAAAGAGCCCGCACCGGAAAATCGAGATAATCGGGGCTTAACCCGGATTATTCACGACGACGGGCGTTGATTCTACGTCTGGCCAACAGGAGCAAGGGAAAAGTTGAATTTCAACAAGAAATTTGAATCATCTGGTAGATGAAAACCACAGCGATCGTTTCAACGCATCCGGGTCGCGGATCAGTGCCGGAACTGATTCTGACGCCCACGCCTCGTGAAT
>CALFWR010000108.1 GCA_937928555.1 uncultured Pirellulaceae bacterium | reverse complement strand
AAACGATCGCTGTGGCTTTCACCTACCGAATGATTCATGAAATTCAGTTTTTCCCTGGCTCCTGTTGGCCGGACGTAGAATCAACGCCCGTCGTCGTGAATAATCCGGGCTCCAAAACAAAATACGCGAAAATAGCATTCTCAGGAATTGGAGCGGGCAAGGTTGGTGGACGCTATAACAGCATTGGCTCGCCACCGGTCGTTTATGCCGCGTGCAATACCCTTGCATTGGCGATCATCGAGGTGCTGGTTCATATGCACGATCGGACGCTTCCGCCTGATTTCAGCTACGTCAGGGCTTCAATTCCAGACAGCGTGTCTCGAAAACAACTAGAGATCAGCGACCTCCCAATAAACTGGTCAATGTAGCCACATCCAGACTCGACTCGCGTCATGGGAGATGAATGGCTTGCGGAAGAATCGAGTTGCGTATTGCTTGTCCCTTCTGCGGTCACTCACGTTGATTTCAATTGCATGGAAGAAGCGATGTAGAGGGTGGCTTCTGGCGATGATTTTTGCGGGCAGGCGTTGGGCGATCGGCGCGACATCGACGGCGGGCGGATGCAGATCAACATCCAATCTAGCAAACATCCAATCTGGCAAAGGGAGCAAACAACGATATGTTCTTTCTGGTGAGCCGATATCGGAGAACCGGATTGTTTCGACCAACGCCACGAAGGTGACCTTCATGGCGCGATCGTATTTCGCGACTACATGTCGTATCGACTTGCTCTTGCCGCGCGCGAATCTCGGAAAAGGCGTGCCAATCATCGGGCCACACCGAAATACCGTGCCACCTCTCAACGGTTCGCTGATTCTATTTGCGTTGTGATTTGGACCAGGCTTCAATATCGAATCTGTCAAAACGCAAATCCAAATCGGGATAGGTGACCGACTCGACCTTCGATTCGTCTTCAGAATAAGTGAGCTCGACGATGAGGTTTTCGCCCGGTTGGTAGAAGAAGACTTCGCCGTCTTCATTCTTCAAAACGGACCCGCGTGAAATCGGCGCCGCTGGATTTTTCGGTTCCCAGTAAAGCATGTGTTGAGTCGGCATTCCACCCTCGCCGGCAAAGATGACCAGTATCCGGCCCTTGTCGTCCTTGAACTCACCAAGGATCTTTTTCTCGTCTTCCTTTGCCAGTTGCTTGCCCGGAAGTTTTGGCTGCAAGAGGATTCCTTCGATAACGTTGGCAACCATGGCAGACGGCGCGGCATCATCGTTGCCCAACACGACGATGCAGCTGTCCGATTCGGGGAAGCTGCGGAAGTCGACACTGAAGCCGCGAACTCTTCCTCCATGAGCCCGTTTTTTGCTTTGGTCCGATGCCGGCATTATGTGCCAACCGCAAGCGTAGTGGGACTCGCCGTTGACGAACATGATTTGCCTGGATTCATCGTTGAGCAGTTTGTCACCCATCAACGCTTTGTGGAATTTCCACAGGTCGGTAACATTTGAGACGATTCCGCCACAGCCCTGGTAGACCAGTTCCATCTTGCCGTAAGGTGGCTCCAGACAGGAACGAGGCAGGCCAATTTTACCGGACCCGCTTGATTCGACGAAACCCTTTGGTCTGGGATCGCCGCAAAAGCAGGTTCCCGTCATGCCGCAGGGTTCAAAAATCTCTTCGGCGACGAAATCGGTAAATGGTTTTCCGGCAGCTTTGGAGATGATTTCGCTCAACAGGATGTAGCCCTGGCTCCAATACTCAAAATGACTGCCGGGATCGTGCTGTGGTCCACCGGCAAGCATGGTTTTGACGGCCGTTTCAAGTCCCCTGTCCGTCTTGCCGTAGTTGGTGCCCGGAATGCCAGATTCATGTCGCATCAAATCGATGACGGCGATGGCCCGACTGTGCTCCGGAACGCCGGGCAGATAGTCAGCAATCGAAGCGTCCAGGTCAAGTTTTCCACGCTGAGCCAAAATCATCGCTGCCGTTGCGGTGAAGCACTTGGTTGTTGAGGCGATTTCGTAGAGTGTCGTAGGTCGCGTTTTCTTTTTTCCGGCAGCGTCGGAGAATCCTTCCGATCGGGCCAGAATAATTTCTCCTTTGTGTGCAACAAGGATACTGCCACTAAAGCCAACCTGTTTCAGCTTGTTCATCTCGGTGTCGAGAACTTTGCCCAGTGTTGTTTTTGCAAAATCTTTCTTTACCTTTTGTGCGGTGAAGTCATCGGTTGAATCCTGAACCAACAAAGCGTTCGCCGCAGGGGAGGCCAACAGGCCACACAGAAGCAGCACGCAGATCACTCCTGCCATCCAGGGAGATGGAGCGGTGTGTTGACCGGGCCTTCCTTCGTCAGCAAGTCGCTTGATTCGGCCCAGCAGGTGGCCACTGTTTGCCGCCATTGAAAGCTCGGGGGAAGGCCGGCAATTTTCCAGGCAGAGTAGAGCTTTGGCATACTGAGCCACGTTTCCGTAGCTGGCCGCCGCATCATCACAGCAGTTTTCACGTTCGGATCGCACGATCGCTGACACCCACCAGACGCCCGGGTGAAAGAACAACAACGTTTCGATCACCGTCTGCATTAAATTTAGCAGCACATCCTGACGTCGAATGTGAGCCAGTTCGTGAACGACGATCAATTCCAGTTGCTGCGGCGTAAGTTCCGTTAAAGCGGAAACCGGAAACAGCACCATCGGTCGCAGGATTCCAATCGCCGTCGGAACAGCGACTTGTTTGGAAATGGCAAACTCGACTGCCCGGGAAACCGGGAATCGCTGTAACGCTCGTTTGGCAACGTCCGCGACCGGTTGGGACAGTTTTTTCGAACATTCAGCACGAAGCTTTTGAGTATGGATCCAGCCCAGCGTCGTTCGCATTGAAAACAGGGTGGCTCCAACAAGCCAGACGATTGCGATCCAGAACAAACTGTGCTTCGGCAACCAATTGGCGGCCAACCAAAGCGATCTCGATGCGAGTTCTTTCGCGGATCCGGATCTTCCGACTTCGGCTGGTGTAACGGGTGTCGCCGAAACGCGATCTTCAGGCGTTGGTAGCAGCAGAAACTTTGATTCCGAAGAACCGGGGACCAGTTCGATCGCAAGATTGTTTCGTGTTTCTTTCTGAAACGTGAACGCTGTTTCTGTTGTTGAGTCGGATTTGGGTTCGATCAATCCAAACGTCATCATCGGCAATGCAAAGGAGAGAAGCAGGGTCGTCATTCCCAGCCAGTAGACTTTCGCCGAAGGATTTTGCTGTCGGATCAAAACAATCCGAATGATTGCGAATAGTAATGCGAGAATGCCGATCTGCCAGACACTGTGCAATAAGGTCAATCCGATTTGGTTGACCAGTGATCCGCCGAAATAGTTCTGTGCCACATTGAGTAAGTCGCTCATTTTTGCTCCTGTTCAAGTTTCTCAACCAGTTCACGAATCTCTGCCAGTTCCTCTTTGGTGGCTTTTTTTGACGAAAGGGCTTGCATAACAAGCGACCCAACCGAGCCGTCGTAGACTTTCTGCATGACGCCTTTGAGCAGTTTCTTCTGTGTTTTCTTTTGGCTTGCTGCGGCTCGGAAAAGGATGGGCCGAACCGAGTCATCGCGTTTTACCAGCGATTTCTCGTGCATCACGGCAAGCATCTTTACCGTTGTCGAGTAATTGGTTTCGCGATTTTCAGAAATGGCGTCATGAATCTGTCGGGCAGTTGCTTGGCCGTACTCCCACAGGGTGCTGAGTATTTCAAATTCGACTTCGGTCGGTTGGGTTGACGAGTGACGCGCCATTGTGGTCTCCAGGCAGGCGAAGTAGCGAACGAATTCGCTTTTCAGCCATGTTAGCGAAAGAATTCGCTAATGCAAGATGATTTTTTCCGGGAGTCAATGGATCTTTTGTCGCCTCTGGCAACTCCATCCAAGCTCTGGGGGCCCTGTTTCGGCCTGCGGTTTCGGCCCTGGGTTGGCGTTTCGGAGTATCGGGTTTGTGTAAACCCAGCCTACGATGATTAACAAAAACTGGCATTTCAGTTCGTGCTTCGGTGCAACACGAGCCATCGCCAACGCCGATCTGTTGCACAGGCTTGTTTGCCGCCAACAATCTTCGAACCGGTTAGCCGGCTGGCTTTGGTAGCTTTACGTTAATGCCACCTCTTTTTAGCCCGGATTATTCACGACGACGGGCGTTGATTCTACGTCTGGCCAACAGGAGTAAGGGAAAAGCCGAAATTCAACAAAAAATGTAAATCATTCAGTAGATGAAAACCACAGCGATCGTTTCATCGCATCAGAGTCGCAGATCACTGTTTCAACCGATTCTGACGCCCACGCCTCGTGAATAATCCGGGTTGATGTATCGAAAGGGGGCAGTTGGCTTGTCTTCGGTGACATTCAGATGATCGCGGATGCCCTCAATGTAATCAGGAACAAGATCCTGCAACTTATCCGGGAAGTCACCATTAGCGTTGCGAAATGCACCGATGGCGAGGACGGTTGGAGCCAGTTGTTGTCGATCGAACATCTGCGTTTCGGTCTCATGAAACTTCCGAAGGTCGGGCTGAGAGTATTCATTTTCGTCTGGTGTCGTACGCCTTGCTTCGTGGAAGCTGTCGCATCATCGACGCGAGTTCGTCATAGTTTTCAGATGCGATTGGGGCAGTTCCCATCCCATCGCGCCGGCGGTTTCTTTGATCTGCCATGCGCGTTTGGCGCCGCAAAGCACCGAAGTGATTCCGGGTTGGTGTATCGTCCAGTTGACGACCACCTGAGCGGTGGTCTTGCCGGTTGCTTTGGCGATTTCGTCGATTGAATCGAGCAAACACTGGGCCTTTTCAAAGGCGGGGTTCTGAAAGACCTCGTAGCTGAGGCGTTTGTCCTGCGGGTCGAAGTTGTGACCGCGGCGGATCTTTCCGGCCAGCAGCCCTTTCATTAACGGCCAGTAGCTGATTACCGAAACAGTTCGCTGTGTACACCAAGGGACGATGGTGCTTTCGATGTCACGTTGCAAAATGTTGTAGGGCGGTTGGAGGGCGGAGATCGGGCAGATGTCGTGAAAGCGATTGAGCTGATCGACGTTGAAGTTGGAGACGCCCACGCTGCGAATCTTTCCGGTGTCGAGCAGGTCGGCGAAGGCTTCGGCGCTTTTTTCAACAGCGATGTTTGGGTCGGGGGCATGAAGATAGTGAAGGTCGATGGTGTCGATGCCCATTCGGATGAGGCTGGTCTCGCACTCGTGGATCAGACGTTCTTTGGAGCCATCGTAGTGGCGGACGCGGTTGCTGTCCCAGTGGATCCCGCCTTTGCTGGCGATGACAAGCTCGTCGCGCCGGCTGGAAATGGCCTGGCCGATCAGTCTTTCGCTTTCGCCATCGATGCCGTAGCAGTGCGCGGTATCGAGAAAGTTGATTCCTGAATCGATCGCGGCGTGGATGGTTGCGATCGAGTCCGTGTCATTGACGTCCAGGCTGGTCATGCCCGCGATCGGCCAGCATCCCAAAGCGACGGGTGTGACGTAAAGATCCGTTTTTCCGATGCGTCGTTTCATGTTTGTGGCTTGGCTGTTTTCTGCATTTCAAGCATCAGTTTTTCGGCACGTTGCCATTTGGCGGATTCGCGGCCGCCGAGGTAGCTGGCGAGGGTGGCGACGCAGAGCATCGCGACGCACCAGAGTCTGGCCTGGCGAACGGTGTTGCCACTGAGTTGCATAAATTGTGGAACGAAGTTGTCGTTCGAAGAGCCCATCAATCCTGCGGCGACCAACCCGAATAGCATCGCGATGCCCAGCATGGCAAAGGCCACCGCACGCAGGCTGGCCCAGTCGGGAATTTGCAACAGGTAGACGGCGTAGACCATATGCAGCAGTGCGACAAAGACCTGCATCCAGATCCAGCGTGGAACCGGAGGCGGCTGGTCCACGCGGCTCCACTGGTTCCAGAAAAGCCCGGCGGGAATGACATTGATCAGCCCGACGCCGATCAGGCAAAAGGCAAGCAACCGGCTGAGGATGACACGGTCGTCGCGGAACTTTTGGAAGCGGTCTTCCCAGTTACGCTTTGGATTGGAGGTGACGATATTGCTCATGTTGTCGCCGTGATTCCTGCCCCGGATCAGCCGTTGGCTTCTTCGGCGCGGGCCATATTGAAGGTGTGATCAATGTAGTCCAGGCAAGAGTGATCTGAGAGATAATCCAGTCGCAACTTTTTGAATCCGCTGAAAAGCCCTTTAAGCCGATCGCTGACTCGCCGCCATCCGTTGATCTTTCGCAGTCGTCCGAGGCGGTCGATGTACATCTCGTGGCCGTTGTGGCGATAGCCCATGAAAACAGGAGGCACACGGGTCACGATGTCATTGTTGTTGACCCAGCGGTAGTGTTGTGGCCGAACGTGATTGACGTATTTTCGGCAGCCAACGCGGGGGCTGCCAAAGGTGTGCAGTTCTTCGGGTTCGCTTTCGATGTAGGAAAGCGTGCAGCGGTTGGCGCTGATGTTGGCCATCGCGCCGCCCAACGAGTGGCCGCAGAACCAAAGTGGCTTTGTGTTGGCTTCGAGGGCTTGTTCGATGTACGGCCAGATGCGGTCGACTTCGTTTTTGAAGCCGCGGTGGACTTTGCCGACCGTTTCGGCCAATGCCGTCAGTGCGTTGGCATCGGCTTTGATGTCTTCCCATTCGTTGGGTTCGGTGCCACGGAAAACGACGACGCTGTCAAATTCATTGTGGAACCAGTAGGCCTGGGCGTTTTCGGTGTCGAAGAATTTTCCGTTGGTGAATCCAAGCTTGCCGGCGGCGATGTTGCATTGTTCGACGTTCATGTAGGAGATCATCGACGTTTCGGCAAACAGGAGGGCGCGCCGATAAACTGAAAGTTCGCTGATCGGCCCGGTCAGTTTGCTCTTGAAGACAAAATCGTCGGCCGTTTTGGTGCCAACATTCTGGACGCCGGATTTGGATTTGGATTTTGTTTGGGTCGCGGTTGCCATTGGGATTCCATCGGTTTGTGAGTTCCTGGATTGTACCGGATTTATTCATCAAGGCGGGCGGTGATTCCTGTTGAATCAGGCTTGGCGAACAAGAAAGTCAGATCGTCAGAATGGCTTCGAGGGCGGTTGTGAGGGTCCGAGGCGGGCTCCCGGATTGGCGCGGCAAGCTTTACGATGTCAGGGTCTCTGTTACCGGATCGTTTCTATGCTTGAAAAAATTGAGAACTGGCTGGTCGGCGAGATGGATGGCTATGAACGGGCGTTTCTTCGTCATGCGGCGTGCTGGTTTTTTCTGATTCTTCTGAGCTACTACGCTGTTCGGCCGATCCGCGAGTCGATTGGATCGAAGTACGAAAAAGAGAACCTTTCCAACCTGTTCTGGGCGACGTTCATCGTGATGCTGGTCGCGATTCCGATTTATTCGTGGTTGGTCGGCAAGTTCGACCGGCGGAAGCTTGTGCCGACGGTGTACGCGGTGTTCGTTGGTTCGTTGTTGGTGCTGTGGGCGGCGATGACGATGCTGGCCGAAGATTATCAGTTGCCGGTGGCGCAGTGCTTTTTCGTGTGGGTGAGTGTCTTTGGCCTGTTTGTCGTTTCCTTCTTCTGGAGTGTTGCCGGCGATTTGCTTTCGTCGAATCAGAGTAAGCGAATTTTCGGCGTGGTGATGGGAAGCGGAACCATTGGCGGGCTGATCGGTTCGCAGTTGACGGCCCAGTTGGTGCCGGTGATCGGTGTGGCGAACCTGTTGTTGATTCCGGCGGTGGTGCTCGTGTTTGGGCTGGGTGTTTACTTTTTGTTGGAGCGTGCCTGTCAAAAACGCTCAGGAGGAGTTGCGGTTGTCGCCACCAGTGGCAAGGCAACGGGAGGCAATCCGTTTGCGGGATTCACTGCGGTGTTCAAGTCTACGTATCTCATCGGTTTGTTCCTGTTCGCATTGCTGATGTCTGTTTGCGGGACAGCGGTTTACTTTCAGCAATCCGAGATCGTCAAAAGTGCCTACGCCAATGCGCCTGTCGATGAAGAACTGATTCGTCCGAGGGCGTTGGAGTATGCCCGGGCCGAGCAACGGTCCGTTACGGATTCGGATATTGCCAGGGCAGCGAGTCAGCTTCAGGTCGAAGCCACCGACATCGCGAGCACGGCGTTTTTTGCCAACGTCAACACGGCTGTCAGCGTCCTCGCGATGATGGCTCAGTTTTTTCTGGCGTCACGGTTGATGCGTTGGTTCGGAGTCGGGTGGTCGCTGGCGGTGTTGCCGATGATCTACGTGCTGGGACTGGTGTTGCTTTCTTTTTCGCCGACATTGGCGGTGGTGGCGATTGCCGCGACGATTGGACGGGCGGCGGAATACGGAATCTGTAATCCGGCGCGTGAGGTTTTGTATACGGCGATTGCCCGGGAAGAGCGTTACAAGGCGAAGAGCTTTATTGACACTGTTGTGCGGCGGGGCGGTGATTCGGCCTGCGGTTCGATCTATCGCGGCCTGCGTGGTCCGAGTGGATTTGAGATGCCGCAGGTGTCCTGGATGGCGGTTCCGTTTGCGATAGCTTGGGCAATCCTGTCAGTTTGGATCGGCCGAGAGAACCGGCGAATTACGGAGACTTCGGATCAACGATAGGGCTGGCGTCGGCAGTTGGGGGCGAGAGGGTTGCTATTGCGGCAGATTTTGCCATTCGTTAACGTCCGGCGCTTCTCCGATCCCCCCTCGGACATGTCATGGCTTATTTCAATCACAGATTTTTCACTGCCAGTCTTGTGGTGCTGGCTGCCGTTTCGCTAATTGCCGGATGCAACATTGGCTCCCAGCAAAATAACGTCGCTGGTCGGCAGGCTTTTCAGAGTGGGAACACAGTTCAGGCGATCGGTCGATTTCAGCGGGCGATCTCGCAGGATCCACGCAACGCTGACGCATACTACAACCTCGCGGCGACCTTTTATGCGTTGGGTCGTGGGCCGGGCGGGCAAACGGCAGCGGCAAGCCAAGCCAACAATGGAGCCGGGCAGTATCTTGCTCAAGCCGAGCAGCTTTATCGTCAAGCGATTTCGCTTAACGGCAACCACCCCGAGGCTCACCGTGGGCTTGCCGCGCTGTTGATTGAAACGGGGCGTGAGTCGTTCGCGTTTGATTTGATCAACGGCTGGAAAGATCGTTCGCCGCAGTCGGCTGAGCCATTGATTGAACTGGCGAGACTGTACCAGGAATACGGCGACCGGCGGCACGCAACGGATTTGTTGGCCGATGCGATTCGCGTCGACAGTGGCAACGTGCGGGCCTACACCGCGATGGGTGACCTTCGTGAGCAGGATGGGCAGGACCTGTTGGCACTGGATAACTTTATGCGTGCTCTTCAAATTGGTGGGGCGCAGCCAGAGATCGTCGGGCGAGTGGCTCAGCTCCAGCAGCGCGTGGCCAATGCCAGTGGCGTCCCGGGCAACTCCGGTGGAGCTACCCGCTACGGTGCCGCCCAGCCTTGGCAAAGACGATAGCGGTTGGTTCGGGTTCGATCGTAGAATGCCGACGACCGTTGGCCGCCATTTCGCGGTTGAACGCTCCATGGATTCACTCGCTGACGCGTCGTGCTGGAATGGTCAGCGTTGGATTTACTCTCAGCGTTGGATTCATTCTCAGCGCTGGATTTGGGGTAATGCCTTCTTGTTTAGTGTCTGCGAATGTCGATAATGCCGGGCTCAATTTCCCGGATTTATCTATTTGGATTTCGCGTGAACGATAAGAAGTATGACGTTTTTGGTGTTGGTAATGCGATCATCGATATTCTTGCCCAGGTAGAAGATCAGGCTATCAACGAACTGGGGCTGGCCAAGGGTTCGATGTCACTGATGTCGACCGACCAGCAAGGCGACATTCTGACGAAAATCAATGATCCTTCGTTGACGTTTGCGGCCGGCGGTTCGGCGGCCAACACGATGGTGGCGGTTGCCCAAAGCGGCGGCAGCGGTGTCTACACGGGTCGAGTGGCCGACGACACCAACGGTGAGTACTACAAAAAGGGAATGGAGTCAGAGGGGCTTCTGTTTTACGTTCCGGCTGCGGCGGAGCCTTGTGAGCCGACCGGTTCGAGCGTGATTTTGACAACGCCGGATGCCGAGCGAACGATGTGTACGCACCTCGGGGTGTCGACTTCGCTGGGTAAATCGGACATCGATTTTGAGTTGCTCAAGCAATGCAAGTGTTGCTACGTCGAAGGTTACCTTTGGGATGCCGACAAGCCTCGCGAGGCATGTATGGAAGTCTTCAAAGTGGCCAAAGAAAACGGTGTTCAGGCTGCGTTTACTTTCTCGGATTCGTTTTTGGTGGATCGATTTGCGGACCAGTTCCGTGACGTGATCGAAAAGTACTGTGACGTCGTGTTTTGTAACTCGGACGAAGCGAAGAAGTTTGTCGGTAGCGATGACCTTGAGCATTGTGTGGCCGAGCTGGGGAAGATCTGTGCCAATACATTTGTGACCGACGGAGCCAATGGCAGCTATGTGGTGATCGATGGCCAGGTGACCAAAGTCGAGGGGTTTGCGGTTGATGCGGTGGATACTGTTGGTGCCGGTGACGCTTTTGCTGGCGGTGTGCTTTACGGGCTGACCAATGGGCTTTCACCGCAAAAGGCGGCACGCTGGGGCAACTACTTGGCAGCACAAGTGGTTTCCAAGTTTGGTCCGCGCTTGGAACATTCCATCCGCGATCAAATGGATGCTGCTCTGGCTTAAGCCGGGGGTTATTGGTTGGAAAGATTACGTAGCCCGATAGCTTTCTGTTCTGGCTCCGTTCCTTACACAACAATTACATTCGCCATACGGAGGCGAAACAGGGGGGTGGCCGATTTGCCGTATATTCCGTGCCGTAAAAGCCCATTTGGAGCGATCGAGTTTCGCTTCGCTTTCGGCCAAAAAGGAATCTGAGGAACCTCCGCGATATGTCAACCGTCCAGGAAAAGCCACGTCAGAAGAAAAGCAACCAGGATCCGTCTACGGCCGTCGGCGAGGAAGCCATGAGCTTTCCAAAGCGAGAGGGTTTCATCCGGTTCGATGAGCCCGAGAGCCACGTTCCTGATGATGACCACTTTCACGACGAAGAGGCGTCGTTGGCGCAGAAAATCGTGATGGTTCACGTGGTTGTGTTGCCTATGTTGGCGTTGGCAGCGGTGATGTGGATGAGTTGGGCGTACGGGTTCATGGGATGGCTTTATGTGGGCCTTCTGTTTGGCGGTTGGTACGCGACGGGGCTTGGCATCACCGTTGGCTATCATCGTCTGTTTTCGCATCACTCGTTTGCGTGTACACGGGGGGCCAAGGTCTTTTGGGCGTTGATGGGTGCGTTGGCGGTTGAAGGAAGTCCCGTCAAATGGTGTGCGGTTCATCGCAAGCACCACAAGTTCTCCGACCATGACGGCGATCCGCATTCGCCGCACCTTCACGATGGTGGGCTTGTGAACATTCTCAGGGGGTTCTGGCACGCTCACACCGGTTGGATGATTGGCATGCCATGGACAGAAGGGGAAAACAAAAAGTACGCTCCGGATCTGATGAAGGATCCTGTGTTGGCCTATATTGATCGCAACTATGTCTGGTTTGTTGTGGCGTCTCTTGTGCTTCCCGGCGTGTTTGCCGGATTGGTGACGATGTCGCTGACGGGTGCGTTTCTTGGTCTGATTTGGGGTGGCTTTGCCCGCGTTGGATTCACGCACCATATGACTTGGTCGATCAATTCGATTTGTCACATCTTTGGTTCGCAGGACTACAAGTCATCGGACGATTCACGCAACAACCTGTTGTTTGGCGTCCTTAGCCACGGCGAAGGCTGGCACAACAATCATCACGCGTTTCCGACTTCGGCGCGGCACGGTCTCAAGTGGTGGCAGTTCGATCTGAGCTGGTTGATTATCCGTTTTATGCAGAAGACCGGCCTTGCCTGGAAAGTTCGCTTACCGTCTGAGAAAGCTCTCGAGCGGCGGGCGCTGTAGTGCACCGAGGCGGTCAGGAGTTAGGGTTGCCGGCCACGTAGCACGACTCTCGGGATCCGTGATTTTTCGATCACCCTCCCATTTGGGCCCATTTGGGAGGGGCGGTGGTTCACCGTCGGGGAGGGTTGCGCGACGGACATTGCCACAAAGAGCGCGTTGGCATGACGGCAGATGCAATCTCAATCTCTCGGTGTCGAGTTTTCTTTTCACAGCTACTTAGCTTTTACGCCCTTGGCGAGGCGAGCTACTTGGGGCAGTAGGCTCAATTGCGTTTTGTGTCGGGGTCTTTCACGAGGTCTCTCTGGCGGTTTGAACCCTCGTATCTTGCCTGACTTTGCTTGCTTGTGATTGCAGGCGTTCGCGGCGTTGGCTGGCCTTTCATTGGGAAAGATTTCCGTGTAATGAACCACGGTTCGATCCCAAGATGTCGGGTTGGTTATGAGTAGGCTTGCAAGTATCGCAATTCTTTTTGTCGCGACGTTATCGGCGGGCTGCGCCAACTGGGCTTCGATTTCTCCATTGGCCAGACTGGAAAACAGCCTCGTTTATCAACCGACTCCATTTCCGACCGACTTTCCTTTTGATGAGGTGCCGTTGGAGGACGTTGTGTTCGCCTCGTCGGACGGTACTGGATTGCATGGCTGGTTTGTCGATCATCCCGATCCTGTGGCCATCGCACTGATTTGTCACGGTAACGCCGGCAATATCGCGAGTCGCGGAGAGAGTCTGATGATTCTGAATCGAAGGCATCGGCTCGCGGTGATGATTTTTGACTATCGGGGTTACGGCAGGAGTGAGGGCGTTCCAAACGAAGCAGGCATTGTTGCCGATGCGCGGGCGGCGCGAGCTTGGCTGGCGGATCGGAAGAACGTTGCGGAAGAGGAAATCGTTTTGATGGGCCGATCACTTGGCGGCGCCGTTGCGATTGATCTCGCTGCGAAGGACGGAGCCAAGGGCCTGGTCCTGGCGAGTACTTTTACTTCGATGCCGGCGGTCGCCAAAAATCTGATGCCACTCGTGCCGGCGAACCTGTTGATGCGACAGCGATTTAACTCGATTGAAAAGATACGGAACTATCACGGACCGTTATTGCAATCGCACGGCGATGCCGATCAGTTAATTCCAATCGACCAAGGAAGGCAGTTGTTTGCCGCAGCGCCGGGGCAAAAAACATTTGTGACGATTGCCAACGCCGGTCACAACGACCCGCAGTCCGAAGAATATCGTCAGGCACTGGATCGCTTTTTGGCTCAGATCGGAAACTGAACACGATTCGGCAATGTTGGCAGTTGAAGATGCGGAGCATGATTGCCAGAGTTCGAAGGCAAATGGCAGCGACGGCTTTGAAAGCGGCCGTCATCGGGTCGGGTTCATTGATCGTCTTCGTCCTGGCAGTCTTTGACGAATCGGTAGCCGACGTCGCGGATCGTGAGAAAGTGTACGGGGTTGGCGGGATCGGGTTCAAAGGTCTTTCGTAGCTGGCGAAGAACCTGATCGGGAGCGCGGGTGTTGACGTGACCGGGCAATTCCCAGACGCCTTCGAGGATCTCGCTGCGGGGAATGACTTCGTCCTGGTGTTCGACGAAGTACCGGAGCATTTTGAGTTGAAGTTGCGTCAGGCGAACTGCGTTGTTGTTGACTTTGGCTTCATGGGTTCGAAAATCGACGACTGCGTTGCCAAATGCGAATTCCGTTGGGGCGGAAGAGACTTTTGTGTTGGGCTGTTGGCGGTGCTGCGCGAGGAGGTTCTTGATGCGACTGAGCAGCTCGTCGAGTTCGAATGGTTTGACCAGGTACTGGTTGGCACCGGAATCAAAGCCGCGAGTGCGGTCTTCGGAAAGCGTTCGGGCGCTGAGCATCAGGACTGGCATGAAGTTTCCGGAGGCCCGCATCTGGTCGCAGACCTCGTAGCCACTCATTCCCGGGAGCATGATGTCCAGCACCACTAGGTCAACCGGAGGCTGGTTGGATTCGATCAGACGCAGGGCTTCGGGGCCGTTGCTGGCGGTGGTGACGACGAACCCTTCGGCCTCAAGATTGAACTTGATTCCAACGGCGAGGTGTTCTTCGTCGTCGACAACAAGAATGTGTGGGCTGGTCGTCATACCGCTGGTTGGGTCACTGGCTTGTTTGGTTTTGTCTTTCCGATCGATGTCGTTCGGCGTGCTCCGGGAAGTTTAACTTCGAAAACGGTACCCAAATCTTCGCTTGAATTGTCCAGAATTCTTATTTTTCCCTGGGACCGCTTGAGCAGTGTCCTGACGATGTGCAGTCCAAGGCCGGTGCCAGGTTTTTCTCGCTGTAGTTCGCTGCCAAGTCGCACAAAGCGACCGAAGACTTTGGATCGTTCGTCGGCCGGGATTCCGGGTCCGTTGTCTGCGATCCTTACCGTAGCGATGTTGTTGTTGACTGACAAGTTAACCTGGACCAGGGGCGGATCACCCGCGTACTTGACCGCGTTGTCAATCAGGTTGCGAAAGATCATTACGGTGTCGATTCGCTCTGCCTGAATTTCGCAGGGTTCCAGGTCAAGTTGGATGATTTCTTTGTCGACGTGGTACCGGGACGCGACCAGGTGGGCACACTGTTGGATAATCGATGACAGTTGGAGGACTTCAGCGGATTCGGTTGGATTGTTTCGCGTCGAATAGCCTGCATCCAGGACGTGGTTGATCAGTGTGTCCAGGCGTTCGACGTCGGACATCATGATGTCGATAAACTTGCGGCGTTCTTCTTCGCTGACTTCACGTTTGTCGAGTGTCTGCAGGTACAGTTTCAGTGAGGCGATAGGAGATTTGAGTTCGTGGGTGACGCTGTCGATAAAGTTCGACTGACGCCGCGTAAGATTAACGGCTTTGACGGACAAGGTCAGGTAGATCACCGATCCGACCAGGACACCGGCAAAGGAGATCGTTCCAATCGAAAGCAGGAACCAGTAAATGCTACCGTCGCTCGAGCGGGTGGCGGCAAACACCGTTAGCAGGATCCATCCGACCAGCAGGGCGACTGTCACGACGATCATCGAGACGCCGAGAGTGATCGGAAGTTTGAGTGACTTGCGTTCGAACATGAAATTCAGTCGGACGGGGATTCGCCAAGTCCCACCAGTTCAAGGAGTTTCAGGGCGTTGGTCGTTTTGGCGACGCCCTGTTTCATTCTATAGTCGAAAGTCATCTTTTCCTTGCCGTTTTCAGAAACAAACTGCTCGCTGAAGTGTACCGTTTGGCAGGCACTGGCGAGTTCGTTGGTTTTCGCAAGGTCCAGGTCGTGCGTTGAGATCGCGCCGATGGCTTTGGAGTCGATCAGCCTGCGGACGACGCGGGAGACGGCGATCTGTCGTTCGCGGGAGTTGGTGCCCTGAAGGATTTCGTCCAGCAGAAACAGCAGTGTTGTGTTGGGGTCTGCGGCGCAGTCGTTGGCGATATCGACGACTTGTTTGAGTCGTTTGAGTTCGGCCATGAAGAACGAGACTCCATCGGCGAGCGAGTCGGCGATCCGCATGCTGGATTCAATTCGCATCGGCGGCAAGGACATCGATTCGGCGCAGACGACGGTTCCCATCTGAGCGAGCACGATGTTTGCGCCGATGCTGCGCAGGAGGGTGCTTTTGCCTGACATGTTGGAACCGGTCACCAGCAGGACCGTGCCTGGGGGACCGACCTGGGCATCGTTGGCCACACGTTCGGTGCCAAGGAGCGGGTGGGCGAGTTGCGTCGCGGAGACGACGGCCGAACTGTCGTCGGCGGGTGCTTTGACGTTGGGCCAGGCCCAGGTTGGTTCGTCGGCGGCGAGTTTGGCAAGGGCACAGAGCGATTCCCAGTGGCCTAGTTTTTCGAACCAGCCGTGCATCTGGTGGCCGTGGGCGTTTTTCCACTTTTCCAGGCCGACGAGAACATGCACATCCCAGAAGAACAGGAATTCTAGGACAAGATAAAGCAGAAAGAGCGTGCCACGGCGGATGTTTGCCAGCGAGATCCACCAGCCAAGCTTGCCGATCTTTTCCTGTGCTCCGTCGCCAGAGGATCGGAATCCGGATTGGAGTTCGACCAGACGTGGTGCGCTCACGTCGCAGGCGGCGACGCGATCAAAGAGTTCGGTGTAGCCGCTGGCTTCGTTGGCTTGGGTGGAAATTGCGTTGAACTGATCGTGGATCGAGCCCGAGAAGATGACTGAAAGAATAAAATTCACCGCCATCACGCCCAGCAGCAGTGGAATCGCGATTCCAAAGGGCAGCAGTTGAAACAGCATGCAGGCGATGAACGCGAGCGACGCGACCGATGTGACGCGGGTCAGGTAGACCAGCCATCGTCGCCGCTCGAACCAGCTTGGTGACTGAGCCCACTGCACGAGGCGTTTGGGATTGGCCTGGCTGGAAGAGAGTTTCGCACAAAGAAGCTGAAAGTCTTCCCGCCATTTCAGCATCGGGGCCAGTTCCTTGACCGCCTGTTGGCGTATGGCGACTTCTTCGGGTTGTGCTCCCTGCCGGATCCACGAAGTCAGCGTTTCGGTTCCTAGGGGTGTTCTAGTGATGCCGAGCAGTTTGAAGATTGAGCTGTCGGTGAACAGGTCCAGATCCTGTGAAACGGCTGCCAATTCAGCGGGGACTTCCACTTGTGGGACTTTGATGTCACGCCATTCCCTTTGGCAGCGTGCGATGGATTCAAAGTGAATGCTTGCCTGAAGTCGAGAGTGTTTCAAGGCGGCTTCGAGTCGTTCGACGTAGAGCGCGAACGCGGTGAAGGTCACAAACAGCAGTGCCGAGACGGCATACAAAAGTGTGCTTTGTTCGAAGGCGTTGTTGACGGCCAGAAACAGAGCGACCACAAAAGCAAGAAACAGTCCACCGCGAGCCCATGCGGCGGTGCTCCAGCTTTGGTTGCAGCGAGCAACGATTTGCGTTTGCTCTTCAAGAAGTTTCCGGTATCGCAGGACAACCTGTTGGTGATTGGTTGGCGATTGAGTATCGCCTGTGTTCGTAGATGACATTAAATTCCGGCAAGCTCCATGGATCGTTTCACCCGCTCGACGGCCAACATAAAGGCCGCGGTGCGAAGGCTAACCTGGGATTCCTGGGCTTGCTGCCAAACTTTCTCATAGGCAGAAGACAGGATTGCGTCCAACTGTTGGCGGACGCGGTTCAAATCCCAGCTGTAATACTGGCGGTTCTGTACCCATTCAAAGTAACTGACCGTCACGCCGCCGGCATTGGCGAGAATATCCGGCAGGACCGTGACTCCTTTTTTGAAGAGGACTTCGTCGGCGTCAGCATCGATGGGGCCGTTGGCACCTTCGATGATAATTTGGGCTTTGATGTCGTTCACGTTTTCGACATGGATGACCCCGCCGAGTGCAGCGGGAATCAGCAAGTTGCAGTCGTGAACGAGAATCTCTTCGTTGGTGACTTTGTTTGCGCCGGAGAATCCTGCGAGCGTCCGGTTCTCGATCACGTGATGCAGGGCGGCAGGGATGTCGATCCCGTTGTCGTTGATGTAGCCGCCGCTGATGTCACTGATGCCGATGATTTTGAATTCGGATTCGTGCATGAATTTGGCGGCGTGCGATCCGACGTTGCCAAAGCCCTGAATGATGACCGAGGTATCTTTTGGTTTGTGGCCCATTCGCTGAAGAAGTTTGAACGCGAGAATTCCTACGCCGCGGCCGGTGGCTTCTTCGCGGCCTTTGGCACCGTAGTCTTCGACGGGCTTTCCTGTGATGCAGGCCGGGTTGAAGCCGTGATACTTTTCCCACTGGTTGCGAATCCACGACATCGTTTCAGCGTCGGTGTTCATGTCCGGCGCGGGGATGTCTTTGTCGGGACCAATGATCTCGTGAATCTGGTCGATGAACTTGCGAGTGATGCGTTCTTTTTCTTTGCGGGAAAGATCGCGGGCGCGGACGCAGATGCCGCCTTTGGCACCGCCGTATGGAATATCGACAACGGCTGTCTTCCAGGTCATCAGCGACGCGAGGGCGCGGACTTCGTCTAGGTCGACTTCGTGATGGTATCGCAGGCCACCCTTCATCGGTCCGCGGGCGGCGTTATGTTGGACGCGGTAGCCAACGAAAGTCTCCAGAGTCCCGTTGTCCATCTCGACGGGGACTTCGACCGTGATTTCGCGGGTCGGCATTAGCATCAGCTTGCGAAAGCCCGGATCGAGGTCCAGTTTGTCGGCTGCCCGATCAAAGTAGTGCTGGACCGTTTCGAAGGCATTCATGTGGTGTTTGCGGGGCGTTTGGCTGTTCATGGGCTGGTGGTTGCGAGCAGAGTGCGATGGTTGTGGGCTGGCGTGATCCCCGACGTCTGATTTTTGATTTACAATAGAGACAAAGTGAATGGGTCACAATTGCCATGGTCGAAAAAGTCCCGGAAACCCGGGTCGAAATATGAAAATCAAAGCCGACCAGTTCTGGAACCTGCTGTCCGAAAGCCGGCTTTTGGCGGAAGCAGATCTCGTCAGCATGCGGGAGAAGTATTCTCTGCCCGATTCCGGGGACCGGGCCGCCGATGCAAGTCAAATTGCCCGGGCCATGGTCGCCGAGCAAGTGCTCACGCCGCTGCAGGGCAAGGTGCTGCTTTCGGGGCACGCCGGGCCATTTGTGTACGGGCGGTATCAGCTGATGACGGGAGTCGGAGTCGATGATGTGTTTTTGGCGATCGACCGCGCGACACGGCATCCGGTTTGGCTTCACTTTTTCGCCGGCAGCGAAACCGAAGACCTCGTGCGGTGGGATCGGATTGAAGCGTGTGCCGAAGTCTGCGGGTCGCTTGACGGGCCGAACACCGTTGCCGTCTATGAGGCGGTGGCGACGCCGCAGTATCGATTCGTTGTGACCGGAATGCCGGCCGGCGACTTGCTCAGAAGCAAGCTTCCCGAGAAATCCAAGCTGTCGCTCAAGCAGGCGTCGTGGATTGGCTTGCAGGCGGCGCTGGCGGTGGAAAGCCTGGATGATCGCGAGTTGGGAGTGCCCGGGAAGTTGTTGGACCATCTTTGGCTGGGCAAGGTCGCGGACGACAATGGCAAGGCTCGAAAACAGCTGCGATTGTGGCTCAGCCCAGTGTTTGTCGAAGGTGCGCGGCGTGAGGACAACGGGCGCAAGCTGGCGAGGCTGCAGTGGAGATTGCTCAGCGGTCGGGAGGCACCTGAGGCGTCTGAGGCAAAAGAGAGCCGAAACGAACTGGAGAAAAGGCTCAAGGCACGGGTGAAGGAGGAGCTTCCGGGTTCGCTTTGCAAGTCCGTTTGCGATTGCTTGGTGGGCGATGCGCAGCTGTCGGATCTTGTTGCCGCTTTGACGGCCCATGTGGGTGACCGCGACGTTAACCTTGGGATGGAAGTCTCCGGCAACAGAGAGGTGGCGTTTGTGGAGTCGCTTGTTCCGTGGAGCAGTGCGCCTCAGCGGCCCGAGGTGGTTCCTGAGGTCGCCGATGTTGGCGAACATGACCAACGACCGAGTGCGAGGCCAAAGCGGGGCATGTCCAATTCGGCCGTGTTGGCGTTGTCCATGTTCAGCTTTGCAGCGTTGATAGCCATGGCAGCGGGACTGGCGACGCTTCGCACGGTTAAGACGCAGCCGATTGCGGTCGCTTTGGCAGAGAACGATTCGGGCAAGCCCGACGTGGAATCAGTTGTCGAATCCAACGCGGAAAAAATCAGGGAGCTTGAGCAACTGACAGGTTCACAAAGCTACGTCCAGGAGATTGTGGACGATGACCAACAGACGCTTTGGGAATCGCCGACGGCAGGTTTTCCGATTCAGGTCCGGTTTGTGCCGCGAGCACCAAGGATGCTTGCACGCCTGGATTGGGAGCGGCTACGCGAGTCGCAAAGCGGTCAGCGAGCGATTGCATCGCTGGGACCGGCGATGCAACAGGTACTTGATGAAATGGAAGCTGCGGTAGCGGTGAGCCGTTCGCGGTGGAAGCGATCGACCATCACGTGGCACACCAACGAACAGTTTCAGTACCAGTGGTGTGTTCATGTTGAATTGGCTGACCCGATGCCGGTGGCAGACCTGTTGGCCGGCGTCGAGCACGCAAAAGCTCCGGGGCTGGATGTGTATGAGTCAAAGTCCCGTTTCGGGTGGTGGGTAACTGAAAGTGATCAGGGACAGGCGCGGTCGTTTCTGTTTGGTCCCGCAGAGCGAGTCAAGGCGGCAGCGGATGGTGAAATCGCCGTGTTGACCGGAACGCTGAAACGTTTGGTTGAACAAACCGACTCGAGTCGGCATGTCACGTTGCTTTCGACGACCGCAGCGCTTTTCAATAGCGAAGCAGAAGACATGACCGGCGAGATGCTTCGTCCGTTCATGCGAGAATTTCGCAGCCGTCTGCCGGCGTCGGTTCAGGGGCTGCTGCTGAGTTTGCACTTTGATGATGCCGACTATATGGAAGTTCGACTGGATCATTCGGCCGACGTCAGCTCCAGAGAGATGGTGTCGCTGGCCGGGGATAGCATCGACAATGGGCTGATCGAATTGACCGATGGGTTCAATCAGTTGACGGCCCCGAGCTATTGGGAGCCAGTCCGCAAGCGGTTTTCTGCGATGACGCGAGAGGTTGCCCGCGACATGCGATGGGATACGGAATTTGGAAGTGTGATTGGCAATGTTTGGCTTCGTCCCGGTGCTGTGCACAATCTGATCGCTGCGACGGAATTGGCGGTGAGCTTTCCGGCGCAGGCAAACGTGGAGGTTGAAGTTGTGGCGGTGCCGCAGACCATTGAGGAACTTCTTGCCACGCGACGGGATCTTTCGGTTGCCAATCCACCGGACTTAAATGTCTTGCTCAAGGAAATTGCGGCCGAGGTATCCGATCAGTACCTTGAATTGCCGTTCGAATTTGTGATACAGATTGCCGGTGCAGACCTGCAAAAAGAAGGAATCACGCAGAATCAGAGACCTGCAGCCCTCAATATCAGAGATCAATCATTGGCGGAAATACTGACTCAAGTTATGGTGGCGTCAAATCCGAATCGGAACATCTCGGGGCCTTCGGACAAAAACTGCAAGCTGGTTTGGGTTATCGCGAACGATTCTGCGAACCCAGGGCAAAAACTGGTTTTGGTAACAACGCGCGCAGCGGCAACAGAAAACGGGTACTCATTGCCGGTTCCTTTTGTGACCCCGTAGAGCTGTGCGCAGATAAACCGGAGCAAAGTTAAAAACCAAAGCTAAGCTGGAAACATGGAACCCATTCGGATCATTTGCACGACCTGTGCTGCAAAACTCAAAGCCACTGACCCGTCGGCGATTGGTCAGCGTTTGGGATGTCCGAGGTGCGGGACGATGAACCTTGTGAAGGCTCCGCCCGGGATGGTGTCTGAGTCCGGTCCGATCGTGAGTGAAAGTTTTGACGAGATCGATTTGGATTCTTTGCTCAAGCCCGACGGTGGCGCGGCGAAGAAGCCGGGCGAGTCCGGGAGCAATCGGCCATCGCCAAAAAATATTGCTTCTCCTCCGGCGCAGAGAAAGCGGTCTTCCGAACCCAAGACAGATGCAAGGCTATCGGGGACAGGGCAGCCTGAAACGCGGCAGCCAAGAGCAAAGCAGTCAAGAGCAAAGCAGCCAGAAGCGAGGCCGCCGGGTGCACGCCAGCCGGATTCACGTCAGGCCGAAGGACGCCACGGAGCCGGGCGTCAAACTCGCGGGGCTGGTAAGCAGGCCGCTGTGCCCAGGCCAGTCGTTGCCCCGGTAGCTGCGTCTGCAAAACGCGACAGCGATGCCGCGACTGAATCCCCGATGGTTCCTGATGGCCAGTGGGTGAGTCCACAATCCAAAAAGAATCGCCAGTTGCTGCTGGTTGTTGCTTCGATCGCAGGATCAATTTTGGTGTTGTCGGTTGTCATTTTGGCCCTGTTCCAATCCGGTGACGATCCGCTTGAATCGTCAACGGTAGTTCAAGCTGACCCCGACGGACAGCTTGCCGATAATCCAAGCGAGGCTCAGGGGATTGCCTCGCAGTCGTCGAGTGCCAAAGGGCCCGTAGGTAGCGGAGTTGCGACCGAAAATAAACTTGAAGCGGA